>JAPKDV010000159.1 GCA_028822385.1 Alphaproteobacteria bacterium | reverse complement strand
GTCACTACCGTCGCCAGCATGACCCCCCAGGCCACTGACGTCGCCATCGGTATCAACACACCTGCCTGTACTGATTGATTCAACAACAATGGTGTGAGACCGGCAAAGGTCGTTAGTGACGTTAAGAGTATCGGTCTACAACGGGATACGGTCGCTTCAACCACAGCTTCATTTACTGACATGCCATCAGCCCGCCGATGGTTAACCGCGTGAACCAGCACCAGACTGGAGTTCACCACCACGCCAGAGGCTGCAACAATACCCATGATCGACATGATCGCCATGCTGTCGAGCAGGCCAAGCGCTTTCATAATGATGTGCCCCCAAACCGCACCGACAAATGCAAATGGAATAACCGACATGATAATTAGCGGCTGACCGTATGAGCGAAGCGGGATCGCTAACAAAGCATAAATAATAAACAGCGCGAGTATGAACATCGGGAGCAGTGAAGAAAAAGTTTCACTCTGCTCCCTCTGGGCGCCTTCGAGGCTGAATGACACGCGCGGGTGATCTCGCATGATCTCCTGAACGGGGCCCGCACCGAATTTAGCGAGTATCTCGTTCGCCGTGATCACCGTACGATCAACATCTGCGGTGACGTTCACCACGCGGCGGCCATCTATTCGTTTGATCGTGGAAAATCCGCGGCCCAATGTCGCCCGCGCAACGGTTGCAAAGGGCACTTCAGATCCGTCCAAGGTACGTATTCGCATCTGATCCAGCGCGCCTAATGTCCGGCGCTCGGATGCGGTGTAGCGCAACATGACCTTCACGTCATCGCGGCCCCGCTGGATACGCTGTACTTCTTCACCATAGAACGATTGTCTTACCTGGATAGCCAGCATACCAAGGGTCAAACCGAGCGCCTCACCCGCCGGTAATATTTCCAGTTTGATTTCACGTTTACCTGCGCGGAAAGAATCTCCGATATCAACCACGCCTGGGTAATCTGCGAGGCGCTCGCGCATTTTGGTCGCCACGACACGAAGTTCATCCATATCACTTCCCTCAAGCTGCATATCGATTTCTGCGCCTACACTGAAACTTGATGAATTGAAGCTCAGCTCCACCACATCCGGGACGACACCCACCGCTTCGCGCCATTGTTGTGCAATCTCCAGGGTGCTTATCTCGCGCTGATCACCTGGTATCAATTGCATGGTGACCTCTGCAAGATGTCCGCCCGTGGGTGACGCGCCACCGGCAAAGATCCCACCACCCGCATTACTCACTGGCTGACCGCCCAAAGCCGCCAGGATGTGAGTGACCGGAGGCGCCTCGGGGTGCATTGCGTTCAGTTCCGCACCAAGTTCTTCCCCAACCGACCTGATGGAATCAATGATGTCCTCCGTTACCGTCGCCGATGTACCCAGAGGCATGGTGAGTCGCGCCATAACGGCATCAGCAGGAATTGACGGAAAGAAAGAAAATGGCATGTGGCCGCCAGAGATTGCCCCGATAGTCGTTATGAACACTGCCAGTGCGGCGGCCACGGTCACATAACGCGCCTTGGTTGCTTTCGTGACCAGCCAGCGAAATTTTTGTTGTATCAGGTTCTCCAGCCCATCAGAAAAATGCTGCTGTCGATCAATAAGCCCCGCTGCAAACTTTTCGTACCCACCATGCAGATGCCAAGCCATAAATACACCTAACGTCGCGATAGTCAGCGCAAGATAGCTGCGGCCACTCCATGAAACTTCCCACAAGATAATTCCGAACAGCGGTATTAGCATCAACCCGACCTCGCCACCAGCAGAAGACACGCTCTTGTGGCCCAGGTGCGATGGCAAGATCAGTTGCGATTCGATCAGGGAAAACGCCAGACAACACAGCACAATAGTCGCAATAACACTTTGTATCTGACCAATAGAACCCGGCCCCAGCATCACCGGCACAAAGGCCGTAGCTGTTGTGAGTACGCCGAAAATCACCGGGACCGACACTTGCCGGGTACCGTCGATAGCGGCAGTCAGCAGGTTTTCATCGGTCTGGGCTATGCCGGAACGGTATTGCATGGAATAAACGCGCTCTCCGACCACCACAGCATCGTCAACCAATATCCCGAGCACCAGTATAAATCCAAAGGTCGAGATACCATCGATGGACATACCCAGTAGCGACGCCAGAAAGATAGCGCCCATAAAGGCAACCGGCACGCCCACACTGACCCAGAACGAGAGCCGCGGCCGCAGGAAAAGTGCAAGCAGTATCAGTACCAGCAAAAAACCCTGACGCGCACTGTCAAACAGGGTATCCAGCCGTTCACGCAGGAAGACAGAGCCATCGTTCCAGACTGTCAGTTCCACCCCTTCTGGCAGGTGGTCGACACCGCTATCTATATAGTCCTTTACCGCATTGCTGATATCAAGAACGTCTTGGTCAGCAGTCCTGGCAACACGAATCAATGCGGCGGGTCGCCCATCAAACCAAAGCTTCTGCTCGGTATCTTCAAATCCATCAATCACTTCTGCCAGGTCGCGTAAATAAACGCGGGTTCCGTCGGCTGCTGTCAGAATCACCAGCTGCTCAAATTCTGGACCCCAGTAGGCCTGGCCTTTTGTCCGTAGCAGGATCTCACCACCTTCGGTCTTGATTGACCCACCTGGCAGATCCAGAGATGTGGCCCGAATGGCGTTCGCCACCTGCTGGAAGGTCAGGCCGTAACGGCGCAACGATACTTCTGAAATCTCTATGGAAATTTCATAGGGCCGCGCGTTGGCCAACTGCACCTGCGTAACGCCGCGGAGCGAGGCAATCTCATCTCGCACCTGCTGACCGATCGCTTTTAATTCATGCTCATCAGTAGGCCCAGTTACCGCAATATCCATCACGGAACGCTCTGTCGTAACCAGTGTAATCACCGGCTTTTCTGTTTCCTGGGGGAATGTGTCTATGGCATCAACACGGTTTTTTACATCGCCAAGCGCCTTGGACGCATCGGCACTCTCTAACAATTCAACAGAAACCGAGCAGACACCCTCTATGGCGCTAGAGCTTATTTTTTCTACGCCCTGAATACCTTCCAGGGCCTCTTCGACCCTGATGCACACACCCTCCTCCACTTCCTCTGGTGCGGCACCAAGATAGAGCACGGAAACTGTAATAAGATTGAAATCGAGGTCAGGGAATGATTTCTGCGACATCGACGGCAACGATGCCAATCCTGCCATCACAATGGCACCGAGCAGGAGATTGGCCGCGATATGGTTCCGTGCAAACCAGGCGATGGGGCCGCTCATGACGAAGTTGCGTCCTTCACAACCCGAACCAGCATGCCATCAGCGGTGCTCTGCAACGCTGAAACGCATACGCGTTCACCCCCGCCCAGGCCATCGCCGATATACACTTGATCATCAACCAACCTCAGCACATTAACGGTACGGAAGCGAAGCCTGTCCTGTTCATCAACCACAAACACCTGGTTGCCCCGTCGCAATGCTGACCGTGGCAATACCGTGGCATTGCTGATGGTCTTGCCATGGATCGTCGCATCGACAAACAACCCAACTGCCAGGGGGGCACGCTGCTGGCGGCTATCGTAAGGATTGGCTATCTGGGCCACGACATGAACCATGCGGGTCATTGGGTCAAGCTCCCCTTCCGTGCGCACCACCTTGCCCTGCCAGGAATGTAAGCTACCTGCGAATTCGGCGCTCAGCGTTACCTTGGACTGTGTCGCGAGAGCCTGTCCAGCCTTACTGATCGGCAGATCCAAATATGCCAGTTCATTCGCGTGAATCGGCAGCCGAACCTCGGCAAAGTCAACCGCGTAAATCGTACCTATCGCCTCGCCCCGCCGCACAAACTGCCCTGCATCAACCCGCTCCGAGCGCACCCGGCCATCGTAAGGTGCGGTAATGCTCGTTCTCGCCAGGTCTCGTTCCGCCCGCGCTAGTCGCGCCCGAGCTTCACGGAGCGTGGCTTTGGCGATCGTGACACGGTTAAGGGAGTTATCTAACTGGGAAGCGCTGATCGACCCTTTAGTGACCAGGTCTTCCTGCCGCTCGTGATCCTTCCTCTCATTGTCAAGATCACTCTCGGCTCGCGCTATACCCGCTCTGGCCTGTTCCAGCGCCACGTCATAGTCCAGCGAGTCTATTTCCAGGAGCACGTCGTTCTTTGAGAAAAAGCCGCCAGACACGAGCGCGGGCGATACTCGAAGCACGCGCCCATCCACTTCAGGCACTAACTCACTTTCGGTCCGTGGAACCACGCTGCCGTGTGTGCGCACATTGAACTGATGGGTGCCGGGTTGCACTGTCAAGGTTCGCACCAGCGGTGGAACTAATTTGGCTGCCTGAGGCTGAACCTGGGGACCAGTGGCGATCAATAAAGCGGCTGCTGCGAAACCACCTAACACCACAAACAGCGGAAGAAAGCGTTTCATCCGATTCCATCTCCTTTACGTGAGTTGTTCATGCTCAGAGGCTGGCCGAGTCCGGCAACCACAAAATTAACGAGTTCATCGATGCGCTGCTGATCAGTCTGGTACTGCTGTTATTTATACCCACGCTGGCGACAGCAGAATGGTT
>JAPKDV010000027.1 GCA_028822385.1 Alphaproteobacteria bacterium | reverse complement strand
GAAGTCTTCGCCTGAATAGTTGCGCATCAGATAGATGCAGGCATTAGCCATGTCGTCGACATACATAATTTCGCGGCGTGGCGTGCCGGTACCCCAGATTACAACTTCCTCGGACCCGCTTATCTTGGCGTCGTGCATTTTGCGTATCAATGCGGCTGGCATATGTGAGGTTTCGTAATCGAAATTATCACCAATACCGAACAGGTTGGTGGGCTGGGCGCTGATCGCATCGAATCCATATTGCCGACGATAGGCCTGACACATCTTCATGCCGGCAATCTTGGCAACTGCGTACCATTGGTTGGTATCCTCTAGCGGCCCGGTGAGCAGGTACTCTTCCTTCATTGGCTGCGGGGCGTCCCGGGGCATGATGCATGTTGAGCCGAGGAACAGAAGCTTCTTGGCGCCGGAGCGGTATGCAGTGTCGATCAGGTTTGTTTGAATCATCAGGTTCCCGGCGATAAAATTAGCGGGATACTGTTCATTCGCCTGGATGCCGCCAACAACTGCTGCAGCATCAAAGACGTAGTCTGGTGTTTCCGCTGAAAAGAATTCTCGTACGGCAGCCTGATTGGTTAGGTCGACCTCTTTTCGCGTGCGCGTCACGATGTTTGAGAATCCTTGATCGCTGAGCTGACGGATAAGCGCCTGGCCGACCAGCCCCCGATGTCCTGAGACATAAATTTTTGCGTTGGTATCCATATTCTTGTCTCGAACGGCTGTTTTGGTCAGACCAGATACTTCCGGAACTCCGGCTTACGGCGTTCCTGGAAGGCGCGACCGCCTTCTTTGGATTCTTCCGTTGTGTAATACAACTTCAGAGCCTCGAATCCCATCGCCCCGATACCCTTGATGTGGTCGGTGTCGATGTTGAATGAGCGTTTCGTGATCGCAAGCGCAGTTGGGCTGCGATCCATTAGGTCTGTGCACCAATGGACGACTTCGGCGTCGAGCTCGCTGTCTGGCACAACGGCGTTGGCAAGGCCCATATCAAGTGCTTCGCGCGCTGTGTACTGGCGGCACATATACCAGATTTCGCGGGCTTTTTTCTCGCCCACAATCCTCGCGAGATAGGCGGTACCATACCCCGGGTCGACGGACCCCATGCTTGGCCCAACCTGTCCGAATATTGCATTTTCGCTGGCAATTGTGAGGTCACAAACGGTAGCAATGACATTGCCACCTCCGATTGCGTAGCCGCGAACTTTCGCAATGACGGGTTTGGGAATGTCGCGGATAAGCCCCTGCAACTCCTCTATTGGAATTCCGATCGTGCCGCGACGGCTGCCATAGCCCTCTGCCGATTTGTTGTCTATGGACTGATCACCCCCCGAGCAGAAGGCGCGATCACCGGCGCCGGTGATCACAACAACGCCGATGGCTTTGTCCCAGCCGGCGTCTTGTATTGCTTCAATCATCTCCTCGACTGTGCGCCCACGGAAGGCATTGAGCTTGTCCGGACGGTTGATGGTGATTGTCGCGACACCGTTTTCGACGTCATAGAGAATGTCTTCATAGGCCATGATTGCTTCTCCCGCTGTGACACATTTGGTGTTTGTATCTGATCTGAGTGTATTGTTTTTTAATTCACCCTGCACACCCGGATCGAAAAGTGAATCTGCCATGGCTAATAAAATTGACAAACGCCCACCCGTCGCCGTCGGCCATGTGTCTCTGCATGTGAAAGACGTGCCAAGCGCGAGCGTTTTCATGCAGGTGCTTGGTCTGCGCTTGGTATTCGAGAAAGATACATTTGCCGTGCTGGAACTACGTGGTGGGACGCACCTGATCCTCAACAAGTCCCGCAAGAAGATAAAAGCGGGTGAGGTCGCGCCGGTTGACCTGATGGTAGATGACGTAAACGCCATGCGCGACTACTGCAAGTCGAAGAAGCTGAAGCCTTCGAAGATCACAACCGGTTCGGTGCACAGCTCTTTCTATGTGCCGGGTCCCGATGGCTGGTCGATCAAGATCACCTCATCCCATGCCGGCAATCGGCCTATTTGACGGAGGAGTTCTACGAAGCATTCATCGAGATGCTCGCTGTGCTCGATACTCAAAATTAGGATTGGACAGCAAAACCTAGCCTCATTCTGAGGAGTGCCGAAGGTCTGTCTAGAAGTATGCTTAGTTTCGGCCGGCTTTTAACGTCAACTGGTCACATACCTCTTGACACAGAGTGCTCTTATAGCAGGATGCGCTCTGCGTGACCCTTGGTATGTTGATCAGCCCGAACTGAGCCTTCACATGCCTGACAGGTTTGGCCTGCGCGGTGTCATTATTTTAGATCTAAAATCAGACAAGTTTTTGTCTCCCCCGTTAGGCGCCCATCGCTTGATGTAACGTTTCAGGCTGGCCCAGCGTGACAAGGCGTCTTATTCGGCGGCCTGAATCCGGTTAGCGAACCGAAAGCCGACTTTATCCATTGCGACGACGGTGTCTTCACCAAACTTCTCGGCAATTTCGTGACCCACATCCTCGTGGATAACCACTTCGTCCTTCACATCGCCCTCGACGTTCTGGATCATGACCAGAAGACGAGCCGTCTCGTCAGAGATATTATGAAAATCACGATAGACGCCGGCAGGAATAGATACGAAGTCCATCGGTTCCAGTTCGAGCGAATTCTCTGCGTTTTTGCCCCAGGACACCCGAAACTTCCCGTTCAGGCAGAAGAAGTTCTCCACGGTGTGTGTGTGGCTGTGCAGGCCGGGATGATTGCCCGGCGGGCATTCGGCGATGGTGACGGTCAGGCCATTCATGCCCTTTACGGGTGCGACGGCGGAACGGCCTTCCCAGCCGACTGGGGACATAATCGGGTAGACCGACTTGGCTGACACGATCTCGACCGCTTCTTCCGGAATGCCGGTGCCATCCATGATTGACGTCTTATAGGGCACAAGGTCCTTGAACCGCGCGACGCGGTTCGACATGTCTTCAGCGTTCAGGTCTACGGTTTTCATGGTGTCCTCCAGAGCTTTGTTTTGTCGAGCCTAGCCTAACTGTGCCTCATGATGAAACGGATTGCTGCAACCTGTTTTTAGTGCCGTTGTCGCTCCTAAAATATTGCCTAGTGAAATTGATGTCGTTCGCCTTCATGCAAAACTACCCGCAGCGCGGATACACGCTTTTTTGGAAACTTGAGGGACAGAAAATGTACGAATATTATCGTATGTTGATGGTTGCCGATGCGATCGCAGGGATATCGTTCACAAGTGCCATCGCGGGTGATCCACCCGTCGGGCACAGAATTTCGTGGAAAGTGGCCCACTCAGACTTTGTTAGCCGGACTGTTTGCAGAATTCTCTAAACCGGGCTCGACCTTTTCTCTAAACAACATGGTAGTCGAGGGTAAGGCCGGCTTCATTGTTAGGAACGCGGAGACAGCCGACAATGTTTGTGAGCTGGGTGTGAATACCTATGTGATTGATGCTGGTAAGATATCGGTTCAGACCTTAGAAATCGAGGTCGTTCGGAAAGTAACAGTTTGTGGAGACGTCAGAGCATGACCGATTTTTACACACCAGATATGGGGCTCAACCCGGAAGACCCCTTTGCGCGGGGTGATGACAGCAAGCTCGTCAGGCGCGGGTTCTGGCTGGACATGGCGGATCGCTCGGTGGTGCAGGCAATGACCATGGGTGTTGGTGCGAACCTAGCCAATGAACATAAGAGGGCGCATCTCGATGATATCGGACGCGCCCATCTTGTGGATCAGATTTGTGTGCAGGAAATTCTCCCGCCCGAGGGTTGAGCCCGGTTTATTTTAGCGGTGAGAAACTCGCCGGCATGATCAGCGTTGAAGTCATCTCTTCGATAAGTGCGCCGCCCGCTTTGGCAAAATTTTTCCAGGCGTCTTCCTGAGAAACCCCGGAGCGGGTTGCCTCACGTTCTTCGAGGCTCTTATAAGCCCACAGATGGCTGACCTCGTTCGGGTTTGGCCCTTCGGTGATCCAGATGCCAACATTCTTGGAGTACTTCTCGCGGACCGGCATGACGTCGAGGAACAAGTCCATCCAGGCTTTGGCGGCGCCGGGTTTCAAGCGATAGTTGCGATACTCGTAGAAATTTCCATCCGTCTCCGGTGCGACGATTTTCTTGGTGTTAATCAGGAAACGCGTGGACTGCTCGGTTAGCAGTGGGCGCAAGCGCGGAACATATTCTTTAGTCCAGCCTTCGACCTTGCCAAGCTCGCCGCGCAAACGTGCGCGTTCCTCGAAACTGTCATAGCGCCACAAATGCATGACTTGGTTGAGTGGGCCAATCTCTGTGAACCAATATCCTTCCAATACGCCGTAGTCATCGCCGCGGACTTTGCGGCCAACCTCTTCATTGGCCTTGAGAACCTCGGGAATGGCGCCGGGAAGCGTGGTGTATGTACGTAGTTCGTGAAGCATATTTTTCCCCAGAAATATTGTTTGTTTGTGGTAGTGAACAGCGTGCGTTTTTCGAACCCTGAGTGCAAGTCCCCACCGATCTAAGTGGTCGTTGTCAGTCCGGTTTCCGATTTTTGAAAGCTCAAACTGTAGTCGGGCTTGGTGTGTGTGGGAAATATCTAGGCGTATCTAAATTTAAATATAGGGGTAAACAGTGACGCATTGGGTCAGGTTTGAAAATAGCGGTACGCCCGGGTTCGGCGTGCTGGATGGTAACGAAATTGTAGTTCACTCGGGGGATATGTTTGTTGAGCCAAGCCCGAATGGTAAGTGTGTCAGTGCCGATGCTGTCACGCTCCTGACGCCCTGCGAACCAGGTAAAATGATAGCGTTGTGGAATAACTCCAAATCATCCGCTGAAAAACAGGGTTTGGAGAAACCCGACTATCCGCTGTTTTTCCTAAAGGCACCCTCAAGCTTTCTTGCCCCCGGCGGGGTGATCCGCAAGCCTACTAACTATGATGGTCGGGTGATTTACGAAGCTGAACTGGGAATCGTAATTGGCAAGGCCTGTTCCAATGTCGATGAGGCTGGGGCCACCGATGCGATCTTTGGTTACACCTGCGTGAACGATGTTACGGCAATGCAGTTGCTCGATGCCGATCCGTCCTTTCCACAATGGTCGCGGGCCAAGGGCTTCGACACTTTCGGGGCGTTCGGGCCGTCGATTGTCTCCGGCGTGGACATTTCTGGCAGTTCGATCCGGGCTGAACTTAACGGACGTGAGCGGCAGAATTACGCAGTTAATGATTTGTTCATGCAACCCACTGAAATTGTCGCTCGGCTGTCGGAATCCATGACCCTGGAACCAGGGGATGTGATCGCTTGCGGTACTGGCCCGGGCGCATTGCCGATGAAGCCGGGTACCACGATCGATGTCATCATCGATGCTATCGGAACCCTCTCGAATACATATGAAGGCCCATCCTGAATGGCAGGTCGACTTAAACCTTTCGATCCCGACCAACTATCGATCGAGGCACGGGTGGTTTATGAGCATATGCCTACGAAGAACGGCGAATCAGACCCGTTATCTTAGGCTAGGCTAGATTGAGTTTGGTAGCTCGCTTTCGTCTACGCTCGGCGGTTCTGCGCGGGTTTCGCCATCCACGTTCAGATAGTTCTGGGTCAGGTACCAGTCGCGATAATCCTGAAAGCGTACGGGCTTGAATTGTGCCGGATTATCTTTGTTAATACAGGACGGGATCGTGTCGGAGACTGTGTCCCAGGTTGGATTGTAGAAAAATGCCAGTGAGTAGCGATCGTTCTTCGGCGGGATCACGCGATGGGGCGTGGCCATAAATCGACCATTCGTCCAGCGGTTCAAATACTCACCTGTGTTGACGATAATCGCGCCCTCGATATTGCTGACGGGTAACCAGCTGCCATCTGCCTTGCCAATCTGCAGGCCAGCTTCAGCCGCGACAGGCAGCAGGGTCAGGAAGCCGTGGTCCCGGTGGGGTGCAATGCCGAACTGGTTCTCTTCGGCATCAACTGCAGCATAATGCTGGTTGCGAGTGGTCCAGACTGGATCGTCGAACAGACCATCAAAATAATCAGCCGGCATGTCGAGTGCTCGGGCATAGAGTGGCAGCATCCGGCTGCCGAGGTTTTCCATGGCATCGTAATATTCGAGCATCTCGGCTTTCCAACCGGGGAGCAGATCTTCGGCAGGCCAGTGGTTTGGACCGTGAGAGGTGAGGCCGGCCTTGATCGCGGGATGATCTGCGGGACGCTCGCGTACCATACGAAGCATCTCATTCAGATCGGGCTTGGTGTTCTCGTTGACCGTCGATGACACATAGATTGTTGAAAGCGGCGGAACGTAGTTTGGAAAGCTGCGTTTGGTCTTATCCGACAAATCGAAGAACCGGATGAGATTGTTGTTGGTGCGCGAAAGCAACTTCTGCGGCACCCCGTGGTTGATGATAAAATAGAAGCCAACATTCTCCTGCGCATAACGCAGTTCAGCTGCAAGTGTCTCCAGCGCGCCGTCTTCGTCGGCCAGGAAGGGGGCCATATCGAGGATCGGAATTTCCTCGTCAGCAAGGTCCTCGGGAAGGATTGATTCTGCGTGCGACATGATTCGGCTCATTTCCATGCATTGAAGATATCCAACCGTAACGCGGATTCCTCCCAAGGTGAAAGTGTCGCGTGTGAAAGTTCATATATTGAGAGTGATTAATATTTAATCATATTAAGTATACTGATTAAATAATAGTCAGTTTGGTGTTCTGTTTTCAGGCAACTTCTTGCTCGATAATCTAAATAGTTACATTATTTGAGTGATTTAAGCTCGATTCCTATTCTGGCACGATACTTGCATTACTTCTAGTGGTGCAATAACGCCCTAAAACGGAGTCTTTCGAATGAAGTCAGCAATCAAAACAATCGCAGCAGTTGGCGCTATCGCCGGTTCGCTCGCATTTTCATCGGTGGCACATGCTGCCAATACGGTCAAAGTTGGTGTTCTGCATTCCCTCTCGGGAACCATGGCAATCAGTGAAACGGCATTGAAAGACGTCATGCTGTTCCTGATCGATGAACAGAACAGGAAGGGCGGTCTTCTTGGTAAGAAGATCGAGCCGGTCGTCGTGGATCCAGCCTCGGACTGGCCGCTCTTTGCCGAGAAGGCGCGTGAGCTGATCGAGAAAAAGAAAGTCGACGTTGTGTTCGGCAACTGGACCTCGGTGTCGCGCAAGTCCGTGCTGCCGGTCTTTGAAGAGCTGAACGGCATGCTCTTTTATCCAGTTCAGTATGAAGGTGAAGAATCATCCCGCAATATCTTCTACACCGGTGCCGCGCCGAACCAGCAGGCGATCCCGGCTGTTGAATATCTAATGAGTGACGAAGGTGGTTCAGTTAAGCGTTGGGTTCTGGCTGGTACGGATTATGTGTATCCGCGCACGACCAACAAGATCCTCGAATCCTTCCTGAAGGCGAAGGGTGTGGCCGCTGAAGACATCATGATCAACTACACGCCGTTCGGACATTCGGACTGGCAGACGATCGTGTCTGATATCAAAGGTTTTGCCTCCGCCGGTAAAAAGACCGCCGTCGTATCCACGGTGAATGGGGATGCGAATGTTCCCTTTTACAAGGAGCTCGGTAATCAGGGCATTAAAGCCGAAGACATTCCGGTCGTGGCATTCTCCGTCGGTGAAGAAGAGCTTGCCGGTATCGACACCGGTCCGCTGGTCGGACATCTCGGTGCCTGGAACTACTTCATGAGTGTCGATAGCCCGGAGAATGCGGCGATGATCAAGAAGTGGCACGCATTCATTGGAGATGACAAACGCGTCTTCAATGACCCGATGGAAGCTCACTACATCGGTTTCACCATGTGGGTGCAGGCTGTCAAGCAGGCTGGTACGACGGACATCGATGCGGTGCGTCAGGCCATGTACGGGCAGACGGCTCCGAACCTGACAGGTGGCATTGCCGTGATGAACACCAACCATCATCTCTCCAAGCCTGTGTTGATTGGTGAAATTCAGGACGATGGCCAGTTTGCCACTGTCTGGGAGACTGATGGCGTTGTCGTTGGCGATGCGTGGAGCGACTTCTTGCCGGAAAGCGCCAAGCTCACCGCTGATTGGACCTATCCCTGGGTCTGCGGCAACTGCGAGAAGCCAAAGTATCTGACGAACTAGGCGTATGCGGTCATTCCCGCCATCCCGAAAACGGGGTGGCGGGGATACTCAACAGATAGAAATAACCGCTAGCTAAACACAGGATCGATACGTCATGGCAGTCACAATTTTTGCAGACGTTCAGCACAATCGGGTCGTTCTCTTTTCCATTCTGTTCGCCATGTTGGCGTTGTTGGCATTCAGCAACCCTGTTTTCGCTCAACAGGACGACATCGCGGTGAATGCAGCGCTGTCTGATCTCAACGCACGGAGCTTCAAGGGTAAGACTGCCGCTGTTGAAGCGCTTGGCCTTTTGGGTGACGCAAGGGCCGTCCCCACGTTGGAGGCGCTGTCCGAAGGGCGCCTCTACGTTCGTAAAACTGATAAGTCTGTTGTGATCGCCGAACGTGCTGGAAAGGCTTACCTGCTGATCGATCCTGTTACAGGGGCGGCAATGGGAGAGGCCACGAGCCGCGAGATCAAGAAGATCATCGCCAACAATAAGCTACGCGGGCTGATCCGTGGCGTGCTTGGCCAACTCGCACTCTCCAGTTCTGATCCGGAGTTGCGTCGTGCGGCGGTCGAGAATGTTATATCCAGCCCTACCAATGGTTCCCTTGCTCTGCTCAAAACTGCTCGGGACCGTGAAATCGAAGATGATATCCGCGCACGCCTGGAAACCGGAATTGCGACGCTTGAGCTTGGCTCGGACGACCCTGGATTGCGACGTGCTGCCGTGGACCGTTTGGCTGATGGTAATGATCCTGTAATTAAATCGCTGCTGGAACGACGTCTGTTGAAAAATACCGATGGCTCCTTTGTCGAGCCAGATGCTGGGATTCGCGCGGAAGTGCAGGAGGCAGTCAACAACGTCAATGACCGGCTCGCATTGTTTGGTCTTGCCGAGGACCTGATTTTCGGGATCAGTCTTGGTTCGGTCTTGTTACTTGCTGCTATTGGCCTGGCCGTGACGTTTGGTGTCATGGGGGTCATCAATATGGCCCACGGCGAAATGATCATGCTCGGTGCCTACACGACATTTTTTGTGCAGGAGATTTTCCGCGCGACCATGCCGGCGGAGGCCTTCGGATTCTACCTGCTCGCTTCAATCCCGGCGGCGTTTTTTGTGGCTGCCGCCTTCGGCATCCTTATTGAGCGTGGCTGTATTCGGTTTCTCTATGGCCGCCCGCTAGAAACTTTGCTGGCGACTTGGGGTATCAGTCTGATCCTGCAGCAGATGGTGCGTTCGCTGTTTGGTGCCAACAACCGGGAAGTTGCAAACCCGGACTGGATCTCGGGTGCGATTTCGATCGGTGGTGGGGTCTCGGTCACGGTGAGCCGCGTTTATATTGTTGTTTTTTGCCTTGTTGTTGTGGCGGCCCTCGCGGCGTTTATTCGATACAGCCGCTTTGGTTTGCAGATGCGGGCAGTCACTCAGAACCGTGGGATGGCATCGGCTATGGGCATTCGAACCGGGCAGGTGGATTCACTGACTTTCGCACTGGGTTCGGGTATCGCCGGTGTCGCCGGCGTTGCGTTGAGCCAGATATCCAATGTTAGTCCCAATCTTGGTCAGAACTTTATCGTCGACAGCTTCCTAGTGGTTGTCTTCGGTGGTGTGGGAAGCCTTTGGGGCACGATTGTCGGCGCCTTCGGCCTTGGTATTGTGAACAAATTCCTCGAACCGGTTGCGGGCGCGATCCTTGGTAAGGTCGTGGTGCTCGTGATCATCATTCTGTTCATTCAAAAACGTCCACGTGGGCTTTTCGCCCTCAAAGGGCGCGCGGCCGAAGGCTGAGTAGGAGGAAAGCTTATGGGACCTATTTCACGTCGTCTTTTCGCTCTTGAGTCGCGTTCCGGATGGACTGCAATCGCTATCCTTCTGGTCACCGGGCTGTTTATCGTGCCCGCGCTTAACCTGATGGTGCCGGAAGGCTCGTTCTTTCACATCTCGACCTTCTGGGTTGCGACCTTGGGCAAGTATCTGTGCTTCGCCATTCTGGCGCTCGCGCTGGATCTGATCTGGGGCTATGCGGGTATTCTCAGTCTGGGCCATGGCGCATTTTTCGGTCTCGGCGGCTATGTCATGGGAATGTATATGATGCTGCAGATTGGTGATCGTAGCGTCTACGGCAACCCGGACCTGCCGGATTTCATGGTATTCCTGAACTGGGACTCGCTGCCTTGGTACTGGTGGGGATTTGATCAGTTCTGGTTTGCCTCGCTGATGGTTGTGGTGGTGCCGGGGATACTCGCCTTTGTGTTCGGGTGGCTGGCTTTTCGGTCACGGATCACGGGTGTGTATTTCTCGATCATCAGTCAGGCGATGGTGTTTGCGATAATGCTGGCATTCTTCCGAAACGAGACCGGGTTCGGCGGTAATAACGGCCTGACCGATTTCAAGGATATTCTTGGATTCAACCTATCGCAGGGCAGCACCAAGGTAGGGCTCTATGTGGTCACGGTGATCGTGTTGCTGCTGGTTTATATGGTCTGTCGGGCAGTTGTGTCGTCGAAGCTCGGACGACTTTTGATCGCGGTCCGCGATGCTGAGAGCCGTGTACGGTTTTTGGGTTACTCGGTGACCAACGCCAAATTATTCGTCTTCACTTTGTCGGCTGTTCTAGCCGGTATCGCAGGTGCGCTTTATGTGCCCCAAGTGGGGATCATCAATCCTGGCGAGTTTACTCCTGCCAAATCCATTGAGATGGCGATCTGGGTCGCGGTAGGCGGGCGTGGGACGCTCTTTGGAGCCATCGTCGGTGCCTTCACAGTCAACGGGGCACGGACTTACCTGACAGGTGTTGCTCCAGAGATATGGCTGTTTTTCCTGGGTGGTCTGTTTATTTTGGTGACCCTCGTCATGCCGCAAGGGCTGGTGGGAGTGTACCGCTCTATCCGTTCGGGAGATCTTAAAGATGCCATTCGTAGGAGGATCCAACGTGTCGATGTCTGAGCCAGTTACCTCCAACAAGCCAGCCGAATCTATCCTCTATCTGGAAGGTGTCTCGGTCAGCTTTGACGGATTCAAGGCGCTCAACAGCCTGAACCTGATCATCCGCCGCGGCGAAATGCGTGCGATCATTGGTCCCAACGGTGCGGGTAAAACCACGATGATGGATATTGTTACAGGCAAGACCCGTCCCGATACGGGCCGAGTGCTGTTTGGTGAGGATACCAATCTGACCCATCTCGACGAAGCCGAAATTGCCAATCTGGGCATCGGTCGGAAATTTCAGAAGCCCACGGTTTTCGAAAGCCTGACTGTGTTCGAGAACCTCTATCTCTCGCTCAAGTCGGATCGAAAGATGCGTGCAAACCTATTTGCGCATTTACGAAGTGAACAGCGGGCGCGGATCGAATCCTATTTGGAGACCGTTCGTTTGATCGAACGTCGCGATGACCTCGCCGGTGATCTGAGCCACGGCCAGAAGCAATGGCTCGAGATCGGCATGCTGCTTGCCCAGGAGCCGGAGTTGATGTTGCTCGACGAACCGGTGGCCGGAATGAGCGATGCAGAAACCGAACAGACGGCAATCCTGCTGGAGGAAATATCCCGAGACCATTCGCTGGTTGTGGTCGAACACGACATGGAGTTCGTGCGCAATCTCGATTGTGTTGTGTCTGTTCTTCACGAGGGCAGAGTGATCGCGGAAGGTACGATGGATGTGGTGCAGGCTGATCCCCGTGTCATTGAAGTCTATCTGGGGCGCTGAACAATGCTCGAAGCCAAAGGTATCAATCTCTATTACGGTGCCAGCCACATTCTTCGGGGGGCGTCTGTGCGTGCCGAGCGCGGTAAGGTCACTTGTCTTCTGGGGCGAAACGGAGTGGGGAAAACCTCCATGCTCCGCGGCGTGACGGGGCATACGCCGATCCGCAGCGGGACCGTCACCTGGGATGATGAAAACATCATCCGTCTCGCCCCCCATGCGCGCGCGCGTCGTGGCATCGCTTATGTGCCCCAGGGGCGTGATATATTTGGGCAATTGTCGGTGGAAGAGAACCTGATGACAGGCTTTGCCTGTCTGCCCCGACGGGAAGCAAAAATTCCCGATGAGGTCTTTGAGTTGTTTCCTGTACTTGCCAATATGCTCGGGCGTCGAGGTGGTGATCTTTCGGGCGGTCAGCAGCAGCAGCTGGCGATCGGGCGGGCGCTGGTCACACGACCCCAGTTATTGGTGCTCGATGAGCCCACTGAAGGCATTCAGCCCTCGATCATCAAGGATATCGAACGGGTTATTCGTTTGCTAGCCAGTCGCGGCGATATGGCGATCCTGCTGGTGGAACAGTACTACGAGTTCGCTCGTGACCTCGCTGATGACGTTGTGGTCATGGATCGCGGGGAAATAGTTCTCTCCGGGCCAATCAAGGATATGGCCGAATCCGAGATACGACGTCACCTTACGGTCTAGGAGAAAATTATGGCGGCAGGACGAGCGGAAATTGGGTTTGCGTATGACGACGGCCGCACGCGGCTGGCGACGCTCGACCAATCTGATCCCCTGCGTATTCTGTTTCCCTATGTGAGCCCGGACGAGCCGATTACCGGTGCGCTTGTCACCACGTCTGGCGGGCTTGTTGGGGGCGACAGTCTCAAGATTGTGGTGCGCGGTGAAAGCCACACGGCTTCGCGTATCGTCGGTCAAGCCGCCGAGAAAATTTACCGCTCCACCGGTGCTGACGTGACAATCGAGGTTCGCCTTGATGCGTCCGAGGGTGCGTGGCTGGAATGGCTGCCCCAGGAAACAATCCTGTTTGAAAATGCACGGATGCGTCGGGTAACCTTGGCCGAAGTCAGCGGCGGTGCCCGTCTGCTTGCGGGCGAGATGATCGTATTTGGCCGTACGGCCATGGGCGAGAGCATGACCCGTGGACTGGTTCGCGATGCCTGGGAAATTCGCCGTGGGGGCCGCTTGATTTGGTCAGATGCACTGCATCTTGATGATGATCTCGAGGACGGGCTTCAAGCCGCCGCCGGGTTCGACAGTGCGTGCGCGTATGGCAGCCTTGTTTATGTCGCCGACGATGCTGAGGACCAAATAGATGTTGCACGGGAGTTGCTGGGGAATGACGACTCTGGCCTCTTTAGCGCTGCAACCTGCGTGGGCAATGTCCTGATCGTCCGCTGGGTTGGCTGCGACAGTCTGGCGTTACGTACGGCTTATGGCGAATTCTGGTCCAGTTTCCGCAATCGGATCGCCGGTTATCCTGCCAGCATGCCTCGCTTGTGGCACATGTAACCCGAACTTGATGATGAGACGAACATGAACCTCACCCCCCGGGAAAAAGACAAGCTGCTGATCGCGATGGCCGCGGAAGTCGCCCGCAAGCGTCGCACGCGTGGCGTCAAACTCAACTATCCCGAAGCCATTGCGCTGATCTCGGACTTCGTTGTCGAAGGCGCGCGCGATGGGTGCAGCGTGGCTGACCTGATGCGTGATGGCGCGGAAGTACTGCGACGCAAAGATGTAATGGATGGTATAGCCGAGATGATCCACGACATTCAGGTCGAAGCGACCTTTCCTGACGGGACGAAGCTCGTCACCGTCCATAATCCGATCCGTTGAGGCGCGCGATGATACCCGGGGAAATTCTAACAGCAGATGGCGAGATCATCCTGAACGAGGGTCGCGAAACAATCACACTTGTGGTGGCCAACACGGGTGATCGCCCGGTTCAGGTTGGATCGCATTATCACTTTGCCGAAGCGAACGCGGCGCTGGACTTTGATCGAGATGGGGCACGCGGATTTCGACTGGATATTCCCGCGGGCACGGCGGTGCGGTTCGAGCCAGGCCAGAGCCGTGAGGTCGATTTGGTCGCCTATGCGGGAGCACGGCGGGTCTTTGGCTTCAACGGTGCCGTCAACGGTGCTCTGGAGGCCTGAGAGATGGCATATTCGATAGACCGGGCCAGCTACGCGACGATGTTCGGGCCCACCACTGGCGACAAGGTGCGTCTGGCGGATACGGATTTGTTTATAGAAGTGGAACGCGATCACACGACTTACGGCGAAGAGGTCAAGTTTGGTGGTGGCAAAGTGATCCGCGACGGCATGGGGCAGTCACAGGTAAGTCGCGCCGAAGGTGCCGTTGATACGGTGATCACGAACGCATTGATTATCGACCACTGGGGTATTGTCAAAGCCGATATAGGTATTCGGGACGGCTGCATTGCCGGAATCGGCAAGGCCGGTAATCCCGATGTTCAACCCGATATAGATATCATTATCGGGCCGGGTAGCGAAGTCATTGCGGGGGAGGGACGGATCGTCACCGCCGGTGGAATCGATGCACATATTCACTGGATCAGTCCCCAGCAGATTGATGAGGCGCTCTATTCCGGTGTGACTACGATGCTTGGCGGCGGTACAGGTCCGGCCGAAGGCACCAACGCAACCACCTGTACGCCCGGCCCCTGGCATATCGGGCGCATGATGCAGGCTGCGGAAGCGTTTCCGGTCAATTTGGGGTTCTTTGGCAAGGGCAACTCGGCCCAACCGGCTGGGCTGTGGGAGCAGGTCGAGGCAGGTGTGTGCGGACTCAAGCTGCACGAAGACTGGGGCACGACCCCGGCGGCAATCGATGCTTGTCTGACAGTCGCCGAAGAAGCAGATATTCAGGTTGCGATCCACACCGACACGCTGAACGAATCCGGTTTCGTCGAGAACACTGTTGCCGCGTTCAAGCATCGTACGATCCATGCGTTCCACACGGAAGGCGCGGGCGGCGGTCATGCTCCCGACATTATAAAGCTCTGCGGTGAAGCCAATGTGCTGCCGTCCTCTACCAATCCAACCCGGCCCTACACCATTAACACGGTCGATGAGCATCTCGACATGCTGATGGTCTGTCATCATCTGGATTCGCGCATTCCCGAAGATGTGGCGTTCGCCGAAAGTCGTATTCGTCGCGAGACCATTGCCGCCGAAGACATCCTGCACGATCTCGGCGCGTTCTCGATGATCGCCTCTGACAGTCAGGCGATGGGGCGGGTGGGTGAAGTGATCATCCGCACCTGGCAGACGGCTGATAAGATGAAGAAGCAGCGCGGCCCGCTGCCCGAAGAGACCGGTGACAACGACAATATGCGGGTCCGTCGGTATATCGCAAAGTACACGATCAATCCGGCCCTGAGCCATGGCATTGCCGAGCATGTGGGCTCGGTTGAAGTCGGCAAGCTGGCAGATCTGGTGCTGTGGAAACCGATGTTCTTTGGTGTGAAGCCGGACCTAATCCTTAAATGTGGTAGCATCGCAGCTGCGGCGATGGGCGATCCGAATGCGTCTATCCCTACGCCGCAACCCGTTCACTACCGGCCGATGTTTGCAGGATTTGGGAAATCCCTGACGGCAAGCTCGGTGATCTTTGTTTCCCAGGCAGCGCTCGGGAATGGATTGAACGAGTCACTCGGAATTTCGAAAACTCTGCTGGGTGTGTCTGGCACGCGAAGCATCAAGAAAAGTGACATGATCCTCAACGGCGCAACCCCATTGATGGAAGTCGATCCTGAAACCTATGAGGTGAGGGCCAATGGCGAATTGCTGACTTGTGAGCCTGCCACGGAGCTTCCCATGGCCCAGCGGTATTTCCTCTTCTGATGCTGGCGCGCGCGACATGCATTGTACGGGCCGGTGAATGGCCGACGGCGGAGGAATCTGCGAGCGTTACGCTCGACTATGATGATCGCCATCGCCGTCGTATCCGGCTGCGTACAGATGAAGGCGGGGCCGTGCAGCTCGACCTAGATGAGACAACACGGTTGGCTAATGGCGATGGGCTGATGCTTGAAGGCGGCGGTTACGTTCGGGTCATAGCTGCGAACGAGGGGGTGGCAGATTTACGTTGTCACGGGCTGACGGCAACAGTACGGATAGCCTGGCATGTGGGCAACCGTCACATTCCGGTCGAAGTCCTCGACGACGGAACCCTGCGCATTCGCAACGACCATGTGATTGTTCAGATGGCCGAACGTCTTGGCGCGTATGTGACCTTGCTGGACGCGCCATTTTCGCCCGAACCTGGTGCCTATGCCGCGCCATCAAATGATGCGGCGCATTCGCACGCAGCAACCCACACAGATGGTGATCATGGACACGATCACGGACATTGAACCCGCACTTGTGTCCGATAGCGGGGACACGAATCTCCTGCGGTTAATGGCCTGGCTCTCACCATCCTTTCCGGTGGGCGCCTTCAGCTATTCCCATGGTCTGGAATACGCCGTTGAGGCGGGCCGAGTGACGGACCGTGAAGCACTGCTGGACTGGTCATCGGAGATTTTGTGCCGTGGTTCAGGACGCGTCGATGCAGCCCTGTTTCGTGCGAGTTATGACGCGACCACAACCCGGGACGAAGACCTGATCGGCTGGGCGCTCGAGCGCGGGGATACTATGCGGTCCACACGCGAACTGGGCGTTGAAGCTGAAGGGCAGGGGCGCGCCTTTATGGACGCGGTGATAAGTCCTTGGCCCTCGCCTGCATTCGATTGGTTACGTGCGCAGGCCGCACTGCTGGCACGACCGGTGGTGTATCCGATAGCAGTTGGTGTCGCGGCGGCCGCACATAACATTCCGATACGTATGGCGCTGACGGCTTACCTTCACGCCTTTGCGGCCAATCTGGTATCAGCTGGCTTGCGTCTAGTCCCGCTGGGGCAGAGCGATGGTCAGCGCGCTATATCCGAACTTGAGCCGATCATTCAGCGTGCTGTAGCGACGGCGATGGTGCGCCCGCATGCCGATATCGGTTCTTCCTCACTTCTGGTCGACTGGGCGTCGGCCAGCCATGAAACCCAATACACGAGGCTGTTTCGATCATGAGCAAACCTTTTCGCATCGGCATTGGTGGGCCGGTTGGTACCGGCAAGACCGCCCTAATGGATGCCCTGTGCAAGAAGCTGCGCGATGACTACGACATCGCGGCGATCACCAATGATATCTATACCGAGGAAGACGCCCAGTTTTTGACCCGTTCGGGTGCACTACCGCCCGAGCGAATTAAGGGTGTTGAGACGGGCGGTTGTCCGCACACAGCCATTCGAGAAGATGCCTCGATAAATCTGGCGGCGATTGCGGATATGTCGATGAAATTTCCGGATCTAGATATAGTGCTAATCGAATCCGGGGGCGATAATCTTGCGGCGACGTTTTCACCGGAGCTGGCCGACATCACGATCTATGTGATCGACGTTTCCGCAGGTGATAAGATTCCGCGCAAGGGTGGTCCTGGTATCACGCGTTCGGATTTGTTGGTGATCAATAAGATTGATCTGGCCCCGATGGTAGGTGCTGATCTGGATGTTATGGATAGGGATTCTCGCAAGATGCGCGGCGAGCGGCCGTTCCTGTTTTCGAATCTCAAATCAGGTGTCGGAATTGACGAGATTGTCAGTTTTGTGAAGATGATGGGCGGGTTGGTCGACGACGCAACTGAAGCGGCTATAATGCACACTAGGGTGGGTGCAGCTGAATAGGTCGCGCAACGCGACAGGAGAAAGAGTAATGAGAATGTTCAAAGTAACGGCAGCGACCTTATTTATCGCTGCACTGGCATCGCCGGTTGCTGCTCATGAGACAGGTGTGGCCCATGCGATTGGCGCGCTGCATCCGATTATTGGAGTCGATCACCTGCTGATTTTGCTGGCGGTTGTGGCAGTGGGTGCGATCTTAGCTTGGCGATCGCGTTAGCGAGCACTCGCCATCCAGGCGGCCAAGCAAATGGGTGAGAAGTGTGTCTAAGGTCTTCCGCAGTCCCCTTTTTTGTCGGAATAGACTCGTGCGGTTTTGCGTCAGTATTCGCAGCCGGGAGGAGTGCCCGTGCACCTCAACGGACGCGTATATGTGACCGGCGCGTGGTCGAGGAATTTGATCTCCTCACTAGTAAAGGGCCTGAGAGTTTTTACCACACCCGAAAGAGTAGACTTGCGCGGTGACACGCTCTGGCTTTCTGATCCAAGTAATAACCGTGTGACTAAGTGCCGGATCGTACAAGATTAAACCCCACCATATCGACACATCCCCTAAATCGGTTCAGATTAACTACGCGAGACTAGCCACGCCAGTTCCGGTTGCTGGCCGTCGATTGTTTAGGGGGAATAGACATGCTTTTTAAATGCGCCAATCACGCACCGTCAGATGATCATGGCCACAGCCACAGCCAGACTGTCAGCAACGCGAACAAGCACCTGACTGTAGACATTCATTGTCACGTCCATATCCCCGAAGTAGACGCCATGGTCCAGGGCCAATGGACCGGGGATGACGTGCCGGCGATCAAATATGCCAGCGACCTAACCCGCGGGCTCAATGTTGAACAGAACGAAATCCTTATGCCGAAGCTAACCCAGCCCGAGCTGCGGATCGCCGACATGGACGCTTCCGGTGTCGATATGCAGGCAATTTCGCCCGCGCCTTGGCACTATTGCTACTGGGCGGACCCGGACCTAGGTCGCGATAGCGCGGTCTATACCAATGACCACATGGCGGAGCTTGGTGCAAAATATCCTGACCGGCTGATCCCCATGTGTACCGTGCCCCTTCAGGCACCGGAGCTGGCGGTGGCCGAGCTGGAACGCTGCCACAGAGAACACGGTATGCGCGGGGTTGAGATTGGCACTAATGTCGATGGAAAGGAGCTGACGCGGATAGGGCTGGAGAAGTTCTTTGCCAAGGTCGAAGAGCTGGACATGCTGATCTTCATGCATCCCATCGGGACCACCGAAGGGGACCGGATGAAGGATCACTATTTCACTAATCTCATTGGTCATCCGCTGGAATCTGCGCTCGCGGTTGGCCATCTGGTGTTCGACGGTTATCTGGAGCGTTTTCCCGACCTGAAGGTCTGCGTTGCCCATGGCGGCGGATATCTGCCGAGCTATTGGGGGCGCCTTGATCACCCTTATCCGTCCCGCGCAGATGTGCATGGCGACCTGCCGCATCCGCCATCTTATTATCTCAAGAAATTGCATTTCGACACGGTCGTATTTACTGAAATGCAGCTGCGCCACCTGATTGAGGCCTGGGGCCCTGACCACATCCTCATGGGTACCGACTATCCCTATGACATGGCCGAAACCGATCCGGTCGGACATGTGGATTCCGTTGAGGGACTATCTGAATCCGACAAGGCTCTGGTCTGGGGTGGGAATGCCGCGCGTTTGCTCAACCTCGAGGCGAAGGCTTAGGGCGCGGTAGAGAATTGAACGAAGTGTGTAGGGAGAATTGGTGCCCGTTGCGACAGTTGGAGTAGACTGTAAGGTCTTTTTTTTAGGAGGGGAATAGGGTGGAAATCCAGCCGGTCACCGCGATTATCGGCGCCGAAATCGTCGGTGCCGATCTTGAAAACCTGACCGATGCGCAGTTTGCGACTATTGAGCAGGCTTTTACCGATCACTTGGTCGTATTCTTCCGCGACCAGCCGCCGTTGTCATCAAGGGCGCATATCGCTTTTGGTAAGCGCTTCGGTAAGCCGCACATTCACCCGATCGCACCGGGACCAGAAGGTCACCCGGAGATCATGATCATCCAGGCCGACGCCAATTCGAGATATGCCGATGGTAATAACTGGCACACCGACGTGTCGTGCGATATCGAGCCGCCTCTCGGCTCATGCCTGCAACTTCGGGTATTGCCGCCGGTCGGCGGCGACACGCTGTTTGCCAATATGTATGCGGCGTACGAGACACTGTCACCAATGATGCAGGACTTCCTCGCCGACAAGACGGCGATGCACGAATCCGAGCATGTCTATCGCGGGCGTTATTCTGAGCGCGGTGTAGACGACACCGGCAAGGTCTATCCGAGCGCCGAGCATCCCGTTGTACGCACCCATCCGCGCTCCGGCCGTCAGGCTCTTTATGTCAATCCAAGTTTCACGACAAAAATAAATGGCCTGACCAAGGCCGAGAGCAAGGCCGTCCTACAGCTACTTTATGTGCACCAGCAGCGCCCAGAATTCCAGGTGCGGTTCCAATGGTCCGAGAACGCCATTGCCTTCTGGGATAATCGCTGCACCCAGCATTTTGCGATTTGGGACTATTGGCCGGACGAACGGATGGGGCACCGCGTTACGGTCAAGGGGGAGCGGCCGTTCCATGAGGACAGGGACTCGGTGCAGTCCGACCTACGCGTCTCGCGCCGGCATGATTGACCCTTGCAGATGGCACGGGACGCATGACAGGCTAAGATCAGATTATCGCGCCACCTTCTTTCGCCCTCGTGTCGTTGACTGAGACCGAGCAGTTGCTGGTCGTTGTGGCTGACTTATCCTCCATTGACCGATATGATTTTTGGATTACAGACCGTTCATATGATCCAATAACATCTTGGACGGACACTAGACTGACGGGACCGCTGTCAGGATTACATGACGATAAGCAAGTGGGAGTAATGCGCGATGTCGGATAGTCC
>JAPKDV010000158.1 GCA_028822385.1 Alphaproteobacteria bacterium | reverse complement strand
GCAATAGTCTAGGTTAAACGGGTCGGACGAGCGCGTGACGTTTCTTTCCGGCAGACAGTTTGATGACGTCATCATCGTTGATGGAATCTGCATTTATCTCTGCGGTCTCGTCCGTAATCCGCACGTCATTTACCCTCGCGCCGCCACCTTTGATGAGGCGTCTGGCTTCGCTGTTAGAACTAGCTAGCCCCACGCGTGAAAGTAGTGCGAACAAGGCGATGCCGTCATCGATTTCGGCACGGGCCACGTCTGTGGTAGGCAATCCATCTGCGGTGATGCCAGATACGAAGGTTTTTTCTGCGGTTTCCGCAGATTCCTGTGCGGCGGTGTCGCCGTGCAAAAGTGCAGTGGCGGCATTGGCGAGAATTTTCTTTGCATCGTTTATTTCTGAGCCCTGCAAAGCCTCGAGGCGGAAAATTTCGTCGAGCGGCAGGTTCGTGAACAGCTTCAGGAACCTGCCTACATCGGCATCTTCAGTGTTACGCCAGAACTGCCAGTAGTCATAAGGGGAGTAACGTTCTGGGCGGAGCCAAACGGCCCCGGCAGCTGTCTTACCCATCTTGGCCCCTGATGCCGTGGTGATGAGTGGCGTCGTTAGGCCGAACAGTTCACGTTCTGCGACGCGGCGGCCGAGTTCGATGCCATTGATGATGTTGCCCCATTGGTCGGAGCCACCCATTTGTAGCATGCAATCATGGCGTTTCGCGAGTTCCAAGAAGTCATAGGCCTGAAGGATCATGTAGTTGAATTCGAGGAATGTTAGTGGTTGCTCCCGTTCCAGCCGCAACTTTACGGATTCGAATGTCAGCATGCGGTTGATGGTGAAATGGCGCCCGATATCACGCAGCAGCGGGATATAGGCAAGTTCATCCAGCCAGGTGGCATTGTTCACTATAATTGCATCATGAGCGCCGTTACCGAAATTCAGGAAGCTGTCAAAAGTTTGGCGAATGGAGTTGATATTGGCATTAATCTTATCGTCGGTCAGAAGCTGACGCGTTTCGTCCTTCCCCGAAGGATCGCCAACTTTTGTCGTGCCGCCACCCATCAGAACGATTGGCTGGTGCCCGGTCTGCTGCAACCAATGCAGCATCATGATCGAAACGAGGTTGCCGATATGAAGACTGTCCGCAGTTGCGTCATAGCCGACATAAGCGGTGACAACGCCTTTGGCGGCACGAGCATCAAGATTTTCCAGATCCGTGCACTGGTGCAGGAATCCACGTTCTACGAGTGTCTGGATGAATTCAGATTTGTGAGTGGTCATGCGTCTACTATTAGCGTGCGTTTCGATGTTTGCGCTACCTAACACATCCATTGCCCGTGCGTGTATACCTTCGCACGCAACGAGGAACGAGGAAGGCCATGGGAAGCGTTGACCAGAAGGTTGCGATTGGATTGATGAGCGGCACTTCAATAGACGGTATCGATGCGGCGTTGATCCGTACTGACGGTGGCTCAAACTTCTCTGCTATAGCAGCCATATCTATCCCCTATCGACCGGATTTCCGGGCATCGCTGCGTAACGCGCTCGGGCAAGCGAGACCAATTCCTGAGCTTACAGCCGAGCTGACATCTCTCCATGCTGACGTCGTTGTGAACCTGCTCGGCCTTGCAGACATGTCAGCAAAAGAGGTGGATGTGATCGGTTTTCACGGGCATACGATATTTCATGACCCGGCAAATCGAAGTACGGTGCAGATCGGTGATGGTGATACACTTGCCCGCGAGCTGGGAATTAATGTGATCTATGATTTCCGCTCGGCGGATGTGGCAGCCGGCGGGCAAGGTGCGCCCCTGGTGCCCCTGTTTCACGCGTTACTAGCTCCCAATGAGCGGCCGCTTTGTTTTCTCAATATTGGTGGCGTCGCGAATCTGACCTGGATAGGCCCGGACGCTGACCCGGCGCGCAGTGATGTTTTTGCGCATCTGCTTGCTTTCGATACCGGCCCGGGTAACGCGCTGATTGATGATTGGGTGCAGCGCCATGCTTCGGTGTTATTTGACGATGATGGAGCCCTTGCGGCCTCCGGAACGGTTGATGACGCTGCTCTCGCGGAACTACTGTTGAATTCGTACTTCGAAACGCCGCCACCGAAATCACTCGATCGGATGGATTTTGTATTGGATGCAGTCTCCGAACTTTCGTCGGCTGACGGCGCTGCCACTTTGTCGATGTTTACGGTTGAAGCAATCCGTCGTGCCTTACGCTTTCTGCCTTCGCCACCGGCGCAATGGCTGGTGACAGGGGGCGGGCGCAAGAACGGGTTCATGCTCCGGGAACTAGAAGCACTAGTGGGTGTGCCGGTCCGTCCGACGGAAGTTGTAGGCATCGATGGTGATGCGTTGGAGGCGCAGGCCTTTGCCTATCTCGCTGTACGCAGCCTTGCAGGGCTTCCGCTCAGCGGGCCCACAACAACGGGCGTGCCGTCGCCACAAATTGGCGGACGGCTTAGTAGCCCTCGCACGGCCTAACTAGCGGCAGAGTTATCTTCGTCTTCTGCGGCATCAGCAGCGGCTGCAGCGTCAATCTCTCCGATCCGACGATCAAGATACTTGGTTGTCTTCTGCTCGAGCTCTTCGAGATGGTCGTTGTAGAAATGCGTCGCGCCTTTGAGCACCTCGAAGTCGATGATGACGTCCTTCTGCTTGGCGACCTTGGCAATCAGATCGGTCACGGACTCTTGCGGCACGATGTCGTCCTGATCGCCATGAGTTATAAGGCCCGAAGCCGGGCAGGGCGCCAAGAAGGAAAAATCATACATATTGGCTGGCGGTGATACGGAAACGAACCCGGTGACTTCTGGTCGGCGCATCAGTAACTGCATACCTATCCAAGCCCCAAAGGAAAATCCGGCAACCCAGCACATCGGGGAATCCTGGTTCTGACTTTGAAGCCAGTCTAGTGCAGAAGCGGCATCGGAAAGCTCTCCTTCCCCACGGTCATAGCTGCCCTGACTGCGCCCAACGCCCCGGAAGTTGAAGCGCAAGGTCGCAAAACCACGGCGTACGAACATCTGATAGAGCTCATAAATAACCTTGTTGTTCATCGTACCGCCTTGTTGCGGATTGGGATGAAGCAACAGTGCGATGGGCGAGTTGGGGACCTTGGCGGGGAAGTAACGCCCCTCGAGGCGTCCTTCCGGGCCGTTGATAATAACTTCAGGCATATCGTTTTCCATTCCGCCGGACGGTGTTGTGAATACTTGACCGATTTACTCGGGCATCTTATATCCCGCTTTGAAAGACGCGTGTCGCGTTTTTCATGGCGAGAAGAGTGTTATAATGCGCTCTATATCATAAAGGTCGACATGGTCTTCAAGCATCTCTTTGACGATCTGGACTCTTACCTCGAAAGAGATCCGGCTGCGAGTTCCCGATTGATGGTGGCAATCAGCTATCCCGGCTTCCATGCCGTGGCCTGGTTTCGACTGTCACATTGGCTTTGGGCCAACCGGCTTTTTGTTATGGCTCGGTTTTTCGGCAATTTCGGACGTTTTCTGACGGGGGTTGATATTCACCCAGCAGCGAAGATCGGAAACGGTCTGGTCATCGATCATGCGATCGGTGTGGTGATCGGTGAAACGGCGGAAATCGCCGACAATGTGACGCTCTATCACAATGTGACCTTGGGCGGGATCGCGCCTGCTGTCGAAAGCGAAGCGCAAAAAGACGTAAAACGCCACCCGACCCTGTTGGAAGGGTCAATTGTCGGATCGGGCGCTCAGGTTTTGGGTCCGGTGACCGTTGGTCGCAACGCGCGGGTGGGTGCGAATGCGGTGGTGGTCAAGGATGTCCCCGAGGGCTGCACTGTGGTGGGGATCCCGGCACAGCCAGTGGCCTCGCCAACCTGTTCGGGAGAGAGCTTTTCGGCCTATGGCACGCCAACGGAAGACATTCCTGATCCGGAGAAAAAATCGATCAAGGCGATGCTCAACGAAATCAGCGGTCTACGTATGCGGGTCGAGGAATTGGAGCGCGACCTTGAGGAACGGGTGGAAACCTACACGGCCGGTCAGGACGATGAGTCCGATGCGCCCGGCCGCTCGCTCTAGACCCCGACAACCGAACGTGAAGGTGAGGCTGCCATGAAACTCAGTACCAAAGGTCGTTACGCGGTGATGGCAATGGTTGATCTTGCCCAGAGTGGCAGCCTGCGGCCGGTATCACTGGCTGAAATCGCCGAACGTCAGGCGATCTCTCAATCCTATCTTGAGCAGCTTTTTGCAAAGTTGCGCCGTGCTGAGCTGGTGAAAAGCGCACGCGGGCCAGGTGGTGGCTACACGCTGGCAGATCAGCCGGACGATATTCGTATTTCCGAAGTGATTCTGGCTGTTGATGAGCCCATCCGCACCACAAGCTGCGTACCAGGAGGCTCTGCGGGATGTCTGGGCAAAGGCAGCCGATGCATGACTCATGACCTCTGGGAGGAGTTGGGGCACCAGATTCATGGCTACCTCAGTTCTGTCAGCCTGGCGGATGTGTGTGCGGGGCGGATCTATGCCGGACCGATGCGGGCGCAGGATGCGCCGGTTCATGAGATCGCGGCGGAATAGGGCTTAGCCGG
>JAPKDV010000157.1 GCA_028822385.1 Alphaproteobacteria bacterium | reverse complement strand
AAATTGTGCCACGCAGCGGCGTGCAAACCGACACCTGGTGGATCGACCCGGACAAGGATACTGCGATCCGTGCCTATCGCGGCAATCGCTAGCACCGACGCGCCTTAGCGGGATATTCTAAAACCATGCTCGCCTATATCGTTCGTCGTCTTCTGCTGATCATCCCGACCTTGCTCGGGATCATCCTGCTCAACTTTGCCATTGTGCAATTCGCACCCGGCGGTCCGGTCGAGCAGATGATCGCGCAAATTCAGGGAACCGCGGTCGATGCCACATCGCGGGTATCCGGCGGTCTGGGTGATGGTGGTGGGCAGGGCACGGATCAACTACGCGGCGACACCACGTCGAGTTTCGAATCCAAATATCGCGGGGCACGCGGGCTTCCGCCGGAATTCATCGAGGAATTGGAGAAGCTGGTTGGTTTCGACAAACCGCCTCACGAACGCTTCTTCCTGATGGTGAAGAACTATATCCAATTTGATTTCGGCAACAGCTTCTTTCAGGATAGGCCCGTCATCGATCTGGTGCTGGAAAAACTGCCGGTCTCGATCACCATTGGCTTCTGGACCACCATTTTTCTTTACGGCATCTCGATCCCGTTGGGCATCGCCAAAGCCGTCCGCGACGGCACACGGTTTGATGCCTGGACCAGCGTTGTCGTGATCTCGGGCAACGCCCTGCCCTCCTTCATGATTGCCATTCTGGGAATTCAGCTGTTCGCCAGCGGCAACTTTGTGGACTGGCTGCCCCTGCGCGGGCTAACGTCCGATAATTTCGCCGAACTCAGTTTGCTCGGCAAAATCGGAGACTACCTGCTGCACATCGCGCTACCGGTCGGGGCGCTGGTCATTGGCGGTTACGCGGCCCTGACCATGCTGACAAAGAACTCATTCCTGGATCAGATTTCCCAGCAATATGTGGTCACGGCACGCGCCAAGGGGCTGGAACAGAGCCGGGTTCTCTATGGCCATGTGTTTCGCAACGCGATGCTGATCGTGATCTCTGGATTTCCCGCGGCCTTCCTGTCTATTCTTTTTGGCGGCGCGCTGCTGATCGAGATCATTTTCTCTCTCGATGGGCTAGGCCTGCTGGGCTTCGAAGCTGTCCTAAACCGCGACTACCCGATTGTCTTCGCCACGCTCTATGTCTTCGGGTTGATAGGCCTGCTGATCAAGCTGGTTACCGACGTGACATATGTTCTGGTGGATCCGCGGATCGATTTCGAAAGTCGTGAGGTCTGAGATGGACGCCACGATGACAAGCGCAAAGCGCATCTTCGGGATCACCGTCACCCCGCTAACCGCACGCCGCTTTGCCAACTTCCGCGCCAACAAGCGCGGCTACTGGTCGATGTGGATTTTCCTAGCGCTGTTTTTCTTCTCGCTTTTCGCTGAGTTCATCGCCAACGACAAGCCGCTGATCGTCCGCTTCGATGGGACGTTCTACACCCCTATTTTCAGCGCTTATCCCGAAACGGCCTTCGGCGGTGATTTCGAAACCGAAGCCGACTTCACCGACCCCTTCGTGATCGAGCTGATCGAGGCAAAGGGTTGGCTGTTGATGCCACTCATTCCCTATAGCTTCGACACCCCGGTCACTGATCTGCCGACCCCCGCCCCATCTCCACCGACCTTCAAAAACTGGCTCGGCACGGATGATCAGGCGCGGGACGTCACCGCACGACTAATCTACGGGTTCCGGATTTCAGTGTTGTTCGGGGTCACCCTCACCGTGCTCGCCAGCATTGTTGGCGTCATCGCGGGAGCCGTGCAGGGCTATTACGGCGGCTGGATCGATCTAGGGTTCCAGCGCTTCATCGAGGTCTGGGAAGGCATGCCCTTCCTGTTTGTCCTGCTGATTGTTGCAAGCCTGTTTGTGCCCGGATTCTGGACTCTTCTATTCATCATGCTGCTGTTCAGCTGGACCGGGCTCGTCGGCGTGGTGCGTGCGGAATTCCTGCGCGCACGGAATTTTGACTATGTCCGCGCGGCACGAGCATTGGGGCTGGGCAACCGGCTGATTATGTTCCGTCATGTGCTGCCCAACGCCATGGTCGCGACAATCACCTTCCTGCCCTTCACCTTGGTCGGTGGGCTGACGGCGCTGACGGGTCTCGACTTCCTCGGCCTCGGCCTGCCGCCCGGGTCTCCTTCGCTTGGCGAACTACTCAAGCAGGCGAAAGAGAATTTCAATGCGGAATGGCTTACCTTCGCCGCCGTGCTCTCAATCACGGTAATGCTTATGCTTGTGGTCTTTGTGGGTGAGGCCGTGCGCGACGCATTCGATCCGCGCAAGCAGATTTCAGGAGATACTGGCTAATGACAGACTCTTTGCTCAAGGTCGAAAATCTGGCCGTCGACTTCTCGACCCCCGGCGGCAGCGTTCATGCCGTAAAGAATATCTCGTTCGAAGTCGGCAAAGGCGAAACCCTGGCCTTGGTTGGCGAGTCCGGGTCAGGAAAATCCGTCAGCGCGCTTTCAATCCTGCAACTGCTCCCCTATCCCGTGGCGCGCCACCCCAACGGCTCGATCACCTTTGAGGGCAAGGAGATGATCGGCGCGCCGGATGCCGAGCTGCGTGCTATCCGCGGCAATGATATCGCGATGATCTTCCAAGAGCCGATGACATCGCTCAATCCGCTGCACACAATCGAAAAGCAAATCAACGAAGTCCTCTATGTCCACAAAGGCCTGTCGCGCCGTAACGCCCGCACCCGGACGCTCGAGCTGTTGCAGCTGGTCGGCCTTGCAGATGCCGAGAAACGCCTCAACGCCTATCCCCATGAACTCTCAGGCGGCCAACGCCAGCGCGTGATGATCGCCATGGCACTAGCTAACGAACCCAAGCTCCTGATCGCCGACGAGCCGACCACAGCGCTGGATGTAACGATTCAGGCCCAAATCCTCGAACTCCTCAATGACCTGAAGGAAAAGTTCGGGATGTCGATGCTGTTCATCACTCATGATTTAGGGATCGTGCAAAAAATGGCCGACCGAGTTTGTGTCATGAATCAGGGTGAGATCGTTGAACACGGGCCGACCGCTCAGATTTTCGAGACACCCTCACATGACTACACCCGGCATTTGCTCGACACAGAGCCGTCCGGGACGGCGCTCTCCCCCGATCACGGTGCACCCAAAATCATGCAAGCCGATAACCTGAAGGTGCATTTTCCAATCAAGGCGGGAATCATGCGCCGGGTCGTTGATCATGTGAAAGCCGTGGACGGCATCTCCCTCGAAATCCGCGAGGGCCAGACCGTAGGTGTTGTCGGTGAATCCGGATCGGGCAAGACAACGCTGGGTCTGGCCCTGCTACGGCTGATTTCCTCTGACGGACCGATCGAGTTCGAAGGCCAGAAAATCGAAGGGCTACGCTCGCGCGAGTTGCGCTCCCTACGGCGCGAAATGCAGGTCGTCTTCCAGGACCCCTATGGTTCGCTGTCGCCGCGCATGTCGATTGCCCAGATCATCGAAGAAGGACTGAAGGTTCACAAAATCGGCGAAAACGCTGCTGCGCGCGACGAGATAATCGTCACGGTGATGCAGGAGGTTGGTCTCGATTCGGCCACACGTCACCGCTATCCCCACGAATTCTCCGGTGGCCAGCGCCAACGCGTGGCGATCGCCCGGGCACTCGTGCTGCGCCCCAAGTTCATCGTACTCGACGAGCCGACCTCCGCGCTGGATCGCTCCGTGCAGGCACAGATCATCGATCTGCTGCGTGGGTTGCAGGAGAAGTACAAGCTCGCCTATCTGTTCATCAGCCATGATCTAAAAGTGGTCCGAGCGATTTCTAATCATGTAATTGTCATGCGCGACGGCAAGGTCATTGAACAGGGCCCCGCCGACGAGATTTTCGATCGTCCGACTAAGGACTACACCAAGGCCCTGATGGCTGCTGCCTTCGACCTCGCCGCCGTTGGTGGCGACGCGGTCGCAACCTGACCAGCGCCATGTCGGTTTTGATCATCGCCCCGGGATTAAAGTCCGAATGGTGGGAAAGCGAGCTTTTACAGCAGGACCCGAATCTGGATGTCTGCATCTGGCCAAACGTTGGGGACCCTAATTCTGTCGAATATGCGCTAGCCTGGAAACCGCCAGCCGGCGCACTCGCAACTTTCCCCAACCTGAAAGTGGTTTTCTCGCTCGGCGCCGGTGTGGACCACCTCTTCACCGATCCGGGCTTCCCGCAGCACGCCGTGGTGTCGCGGGTTGTCGACCCGTATCTGACGGCGGGCATGCGCGAATATGTTCTTTTGCATGTGTTGCGCGCCCACAAGAACCAGCCAGCGCTCAATCAGCAGCAACGCGACCATGTCTGGGACGACAGGGCTCAGGAATTACGGCAGGCTGACGAACAGACGGTTGGCATTCTGGGTCTCGGAGAACTGGGCCGGAATTGTGCTGAAGCTTTGACCACACTTGGTTTTGACGTCGCGGGCTGGAGCCGCACCCCCAAGGACATCCCGGGCATCACCTGTTTCAACGACCGCGGCGGTCTCGACGCAATCCTCGGGCGCTCACATATTCTTGTCTGCCTTCTACCGCTGACCCCCGAAACTGAAA
>JAPKDV010000156.1 GCA_028822385.1 Alphaproteobacteria bacterium | reverse complement strand
AAACCGGAGTTTTCAAACGTGAGTTTCACGCCGATCAAGAATACCGCTGATGCCATCGCCCGCGTGGGGCGTGCGGAACAGGACTTTGTCAAAGTCGGAGTGTTCGATCTCGACGGCGTTTTTCGCGGCAAATTCATGCATCGGGGGAAATTTCTGAACGCACTGCAAAACAATTTTGGTTTCTGCGACGTGGTTTTAGGTTGGGATATGAACGACCAGCTTTACGACAACTCCACCTACACAGGCTGGCACACCGGTTTTCCTGATGCACGGGTGCGCATTGTACCCGAGACCGGACGCCAGCTGCCCACGGAAGACAATTGTTGGCTGTTCATCGGTGAATTCGTCGGTGACGCGGCTCAGCTCTGCCCCCGAGGGGTACTGCAACGTGTTCTTGCCCGCGCCGCCGACGCGGGATTTAGGGTCAAAGCCGGATTCGAGTACGAGTTTTTCGTCTTTGCCGAAACCCCGGACAGTGTTCGCGCCAAACACCATCAAGACCTGGTCCCGGTCGCGCCCAGCAATACCGGCTACTCGATGCTGCGTCAGACTTCGCTAAGTACGTTCTATCGAGACCTACTAAAACTGTGCAGCGCCATGGACATGCCCCTCGAAGGCCTGCACGAGGAAATGGGTGCCGGGGTTATGGAAGCTGCACTGATCGCAAATGACGGCCTCAAAGCTGCCGACCAGGCGGCTTTGTTCAAAACCTACACAAAAGCCCACCTGCAGCAGCACGGCATGATAGCAACCTTCATGGCCAAGTGGAGCGAAAAAGAAGCTGGACAATCTGGTCATATCCACCTCTCCCTCACCGATCCCGAGGGCACAGGAACTGCCTTCCACGATAACAGTGCCGAAGGCCCGATCAGCGACACCATGCGGCACTTTATCGGTGGCCAACTGGCGATGATGCGGGAATTCACCGCATTATTTGCACCGACCGTGAACTCCTATCGGCGGCTCGTTCCCGGACTGTGGGCACCAACCAGCGCAAGCTGGGGAATCGACAACCGCACATGCGCCTTGCGCGCTATTCCCGGCGCCGTGAAAGACATCCGCGTCGAACATCGCCTGCCGGGCGCCGACACCAATCCGTATCTGGCACTCGCCGCAGCGATCGCTTCGGGTCTGCACGGGATTGAAAACACTATTGACCCAGGTGAACCCGTCTTGGGTAATGCGTATGACCTTGACCTAGCTTTTGAACAGCAACTACCGCGCACACTCGAAGATGCGGGTGGATTATTAGGCAAATCAAGAGTCGCCCGCGACTGGTTCGGCGACACATTCGTTGACCATTTCGTAGCCTCCCGAGATTGGGAAGTGCGCGAAGCCCGCAAGCATGTTAGCGATTGGGAACTCTCACGATATTTCGAACTGATATAAGAACGATGGGTTAATATCATGACGAACGACCCAAGCACTCTACGTGGTAACTGGAACTTTCCGACCACGATTTGGTTTGGAGCCGGACGAATTTCGACCCTTGCCCGCGCCTGCAAATCATTGGGCATTTCAAATCCGTTCCTCGTTACCGACCCAGGGCTCGCGGAGCTTCCTATAGTGAAGGACGCGATTACCGCAAACGAGGCTGAAGGCTTTCCTACCGTTACGTTCTCAAACGTCAAACCCAACCCAGTCAGTCGAAACGTAATTGACGGTGTTGCCGCGTTGCGCTCGGCCAGATGCGACGGTGTCATTGCATTTGGCGGCGGCTCCTCTCTTGATGTGGCCAAAACCATCGCGCTGGTTGCAGCGCAGGGGGAGGATTTTGATCTCTGGTCGATGGAAGAAGGCCGAAAGGACTGGATGTCTGCCGCCGTTCCACTCCCTACAATCGCCATTCCAACGACAGCCGGCACCGGCTCGGAAGTCAGTCGTTCGTCCGTCGTGCTGGATGAGGAGGCTCGCCGCAAGGTGATCATCACCCACCCGGGCATGCTGCCGGGTATTGTGATCGCAGACCCGGAACTCACGATAGGTCTGCCCGCGCACATCACAGCGGCAACGGGTATGGACGCACTTGCCCATTGTCTGGAGGCGTATTGCTCGCCTTTTCACAACCCTATGTGCGACGGAGTGGCGCTCGAAGGAATGCGTTTGATACGCGAGCACCTGGGAAATGCCGTCACCGACGGTACCAACATACTTGCCCGCGCGCAGTTGATGGCAGCAGCTTCCATGGGTGCCGTAGCGTTTCAGAAAGGCTTGGGTGCCATTCACGCCATGAGCCACCCCGTCAGTGCCGTCTACGACACTCATCACGGATTAACTAATGCAGTCGTAATGCCCTATGTGCTGATGCGCAATCGCGACGCAATCAAAGAAAAAATCGTGCGAGTTTCCTCCTATCTTAGCCTAACGAGCAACCGTGCAAATGGTTTTCAGGCCTTTATAGACTGGACTCTGGAACTACGGGAATCATTCGGTATACAGCACACGCTGAAAGAGCTGGGTGTCGAAGAAAGCCGATTCGGCGATCTGGCCGAAGCTGCAGCAATTGATCCAACATCAAATGCTAATCCGGTAAAGCTGGACGCTACCAAGTACCGTGAACTTTATGTAAAGGCCTTTGCTGGTGATCTGAGTTAACCTCAACCCTTTTTATAGGGATTGGCTAGTTTTTCGACCACGGCGTGAAGCACTTCACGAAACTGCGTTTCAGATACATTCATCAAAACCGCGTCTTCTAGGGCTTCCTGACAAATATCTTCAATCTCCATGAGGTTCTCACCAAGAACGACGATAGAGTTTTCGCAACTCATTACAGCACCATCCGGCTGCTTCCAGATATTCGGTTCTGCCTTACTGCGAGGCTTTTGACCCGCCATTTCCTCTATCCCTTTTTTGTCTGAACTCCGAGACACTGCCGTCATACAATTGAAATATAATTATAACCTAATGCACCAAGGCTGCATCTGTCAGCGTTTCGAAGATTTGTATCCATCGAACTGAGCACAAGCTCTTGAGTTTTATCAAAGATTAAGCGGGCAGACCCAAAATTGATAAGCATTACTAATACGGTCAATGCACGGCACAGTTCTGGAGAACACATAACCGCATTTTCTACTCTCGCTTATGACGGTAACGAAACGGTTTCCTTCGAGCGGGACCGAGAAGCTCGATTATATGCCAAATTTAAGGTTGCGAACCACTCGCCTTGCGGTTGAGAACCACTTGCATTAATTTATGTGCAGGGTTAAATGAATATATTGAGAATCATTCTCATTTGCATAATTTTATTACGGAGAAATTACAATGGTCTCTCGTACCCTACTTCTTGCTGCCTTAGGTATTTCGGCATCTATAATCGCTAATCCATCTTTTGCGAACGACCCATATTCGGGTTTCCCAGTCACTGTAAAAGGATATGTAGGCGATAAAAAAACCTCTGTATCCTACACCGGCCAAATCGCGCGACACGTCCTACACGATTCCCTGAAGAAATTAGCCGGTAAGGGCAACGGCTCGGTTAACCATGAACTTAAAGCAAAGATGCTCTCCTACTTCGCACATAAGGATAAGGGCCGTCCGATAATTGCGCCAAAGACTAAAGGTCCATTCGCAATTAAACAGACGGTGGTTGATGACATCAGCAGGGGCAAGAACCTAGCCGGTAAGACGTACAAAGGTACAATAGCCGGAATGCCTAACGGCATGACGGGACAGGAGCTCGTAGAATTTTGGATTAATAAGGCTTCGAGCGCCGAAAAAGGCGTTGATAAAGCGAACGGCTATAACTACCCGCAGCTCATCTCAAAATTCATCATGGGCGCAGTATCCTACAATCAGGCCGTCGATAACTATCTCGACGAGAATCTCGGCGCGGATAAGAAGCCTAATGATAAACCCTATAAGAAGGGTGCACCGTATACGGGCAAAGAACATTCCTGGGACGAGGCATTCGGATACTTTGGTACTCCGGCTCATACGCTCAAGCTAACACCTCGCAACGTCTACGAGATTGCAAAGCAGGGTAGTAAGTCTAAGAATCCAGAAGACGCACTCGGTTATGCCGACTACAACAAAGATGGCGTGGTTGACCTCAAGACCGAGATGACTTTTGGTCCGGCCTATTATGCCGCCGGTTTCGATGCCGGGTCATACGGCAAGAGTAATGGGACGAATTATCTTCACACAATCACCCGGGCCTTCCTCGACGGCCGTAAGCTAATAACTAGCGCCGACGGAGCAAAGCTTAACGATTCGCAGCGCGCCTCTTTGAGAGGGCACGCTAAAACGATATCTTTGAATTGGGAGAAGGTGCTGGCAGAGGCCACATTTAAGTATGCGGGCTCAGTCTACAAAGACATGGGTAAGCTTCAGACAGTTATTGAAGCTAAGGGTGATAACTCCAAAAATCTATCCAATTATATTAAGCATTGGGGCGAGTTGAAGGGTTTCAGCCTTGCACTCCAGACCGGTAAAGAAAATTTGGGTGAGACCGCAACAAAACTGAACCGGCTTGTCGGTTTTGGCCCATTAATGCCAAATCTGAGCCAAGTCGTAGACATCGACAGCAATGGTAACTATGTGCGTGACCAGGGCGTATCTTGGGGCGAGTACATGGTGCACATGGCAAAGCTTCAAAA
>JAPKDV010000155.1 GCA_028822385.1 Alphaproteobacteria bacterium | reverse complement strand
CCAAACCGAAATTCGCGCAAGAAGTGAGGTTATTCTTTGTGGTGGCGCCATCGCCTCCCCCCAATTGCTGCAGATTTCAGGCATCGGCAATCCTGAACTGTTGCGCGAGATCAATGTGTCTCTCACCCACGCACTGCCCGGAGTAGGTGAGAACCTCTCGGATCACTATGGAGTTCGGCTCGCAGCGCGCGTCCGTAATGCCCGCACACTCAACGAACGCACCCGTGGCCTGTCTCTCGCCGGAGAGGTCGCCAAATACCTGCTCTTCCGGAAAGGCGTCCTCTCCCAGTCGCCCGGCGTAGCACTGGCTCTGTGCAAATCACGTCCGGTACTCGAACACCCCGATCTTCAGGTTATCTTTGCGCCGGCCAGCTATAAGGAAGATGCGGCCTACCAGCTCGACGATTTCCCCGGCATGACCATCGGTTCCTGGCCTATGCGACCGGAAAGCCGCGGCTACGTGCGCGCGCAAAGCGCCGATGCACGCGAGAAACCCGCCATTCAGCCGAATTATTTGGCAGCCGAGGCCGACCGTCGATTGATTGTTGAAAGCACACGTCTGGCTCGCCGGATGTTACAAACACCCGAGTTATCAAACTGGTATGCTCAGGAAACCACCCCCGGCACGGCTGTCCGGAGCGACGATGAACTCCTGGACTATGCGCGCCAGCACGGGACGACCATCTTCCACCTGATGGGCAGCTGCAAAATGGGGCCTGCCCATGACCCGAATGCGGTCGTTAATGATGAACTCAAGGTTCATGGCATCGAGGGCCTCCGTGTGGTTGACGCCTCGGTGATTCCCACATCTCATTCCGCTAACACAAATGCATCTACCTACATGATCGCGGAAAAGGCGGCTGATATGATTTTAGGCAATTCTCCCTTACCCTCCGCGCAGGTATAGCTAACTCTTCGTACAAGAACCTTCCCTAGGGGACTGTTCCTCACCTTTATCCGCGTGTATCTTTGAAGAACAGCAATCAAACAGTCACACCACTGAACAAATAGTGGGAACAGGCTGGGGGAGAAAATCATGACTGACACTCAATATATGGCGCCGCAGACGCTCGACGAGGCCGTTAGCGCCTATGCAGCGGGTGGTGACTCGGCCCGTATTCTGGCCGGAGGCACCGACCTTCTGGTGCAAATGGGCGCCGGCATGGTCCAACCCGGCCTGATCGTCGACATCAAGAAAATCGATGAACTGAACAGCATCACGGAAAATGCTGATGGCAGCTTCGTCGTAGGTGCAGGTGTTTCCGGTGCCGTACTGGCCGAGCATCCTACATTCGGGAAGGTCTGGCCCGGCGTATTGGAAGCCTTGAACCTCATCGGCTCCACCCAAGTCCAGGGACGCGCCTCCGCAGGGGGCAACCTCTGCAACGGTTCACCCGCTGGTGACGCCGTACCGGCGATGATCGCAGCCGATACCACCGTCACAATTCAAGGCCCGAACGGCCGCCGCGAGATGGCTGTGAAAGATGTTCCCGCCGGACCGGGACGAACCAATCTGAAAGCTGGAGAAATTCTCGTCAGCTTTACCCTCCCGCCGCGTCCATCAGGATCGGGGGATGCCTATTTGCGGATGATCCCGCGCACCGAAATGGACATCGCCGTTGTTGGTGTTGGTGTCAGTCTCACACTTGAAAACGGCACCTGCACGGCAGCACGCGTTGGACTGGGTGCCGTAGCACCGACCGTCTTGCTAGTTGAAGACGCTGCCAAAGAGTTGATCGGCTCGACCCTCGACGATGCCGCTCTGAATGCCGCCGCCGCGGCCTGCAGCGCCGCCTGTAATCCAATCGATGACAAACGAGGCACCATCGCCTACCGCACCAAAGTTGCCGGTGTTCTGCTTAAGCGCAGTACTATTATTGCCGCCGACCGCGCCAAAGGGGTTTAAGACCATGGCAAAACAGCACATCTCCACCACTATCAACGGCGAGCTGACAGAGTTCCTCTGCGAGCCAAATGAAACCATGCTTCATGTCTTGCGCAACCATCTCAACCTGACCGGCTCCAAAGAAGGCTGCGGATCAGGCGATTGTGGTACCTGCAGCATCACACTGGACGGTCGACTAGTCTGCTCCTGTCTGATGCTCGGCGTCGAAGCAGCCGGTGCTAGAATCGAAACCATTGAAGGTATGGCCGACGGTGAAACACTGCATCCGTTGCAGCAGAAGTTTCTTGAGATGGCCGCCCTGCAATGCGGTATCTGCACACCGGGTATGCTGATCGCAGCGAAATCGCTGCTGGAAGAAAACCCGGATCCCACAGAGACTGAGGTGCGCTACTGGCTCGCCGGAAATCTTTGTCGGTGCACCGGTTATGATAAAATCGTCCGTGCGGTACTGGATACCGCAGCGGACATGCGGGGGGCAGCTTAATGACCGAAACGACAAACAAGTGGATTGGCCAACGCACCATCCGTCCCGATGGCGCAGAGAAAGTTACCGGAAGTGCGGCTTTTGCTGCTGATACCACCATGCCTGGGATGATTTGGGGTTCAGTGCTTCGCAGCCCACATGCCCATGCCCGCATCAAGTCAATCGACACGTCAAAGGCCGAAGCCCATCCGGGTGTGAAGGCCGTGGTTACAGCCACCGACATTGTTGATTTCCCGTTGGACACACCTGTCGCGCTCGGCATTCAGGACATGCGCTGGATGTGCCGCAATGTCATGGCACGTGAGAAAGTGCTCTTCCATGGCCACCCCGTAGCCGCCGTAGCCGCGATGTCAGAGGCCATTGCCGCTCAGGCCTGCAAACTGATCGAAATCGAGTACGAGATTCTACCGCACGTCATAGAGATAGATGATGCAATCGCAGACGGCGCCCCCATCCTTCATGATTTCATCGAGTTCGAGGGCAAGCCATCTAACATTGCCGCCACCATCGAGCACACAAAAGGTGACCTCGAGGCCGGCTTCGCAGAAGCAGATCTGATCATCGAGAGGGACTTCACGACCCGACCGGTCCATCAGGGCTATATCGAACCACATGCCTGCTTGGTGAGCGTTGCTGCTGACGGCAAGGCAACCATATGGAGCTCGAGCCAAGGCCAGTTCATGGTTCGCGCCATGACGGGCTTGCTCACCGGAATCCCGCAGAGCAACATTCGTGCCATCCCAGCCGAAATCGGAGGTGGCTTCGGCGGCAAGACCATCGTCTATCTCGAGCCACTGGCGACAATCCTGTCTAAGAAATCCGGACGCCCAGTCAAGATGGTCATGAGCCGTGAAGAGGTGATGCGTGCCTCGGGGCCTACTTCGGGTTCGAAGAGCACAGTGAAAATTGGCGTCAAGAAAGACGGCACGATCACCGCCGCTGACGGTACCTTCTGGCTGCAAGCTGGCGGACTTCCCGGTGCGCCCATCCGCGGCGCAGTCGGCTGTGCGCTTGCGCCATACGACATCCCAAACGGGCACACGCTCGGCTATGACGTGGTCTCCAACCGCTCCAAGGTCGCAGCCTACCGCGCCCCTGGCGCTCCGCTTGGCGCCTTCGGTGTTGAATCCGTGCTCGACGAACTGGCCGAGAAACTCGGCATGGATCCTCTAGACTTGCGGCTCAAGAACGCTGCCAAAGAGGGAACCAAGGCTGTCCACGGCCCAATCTACCCGCTTATGGGTTATGTCGATTCGCTCGAAGCTGCAAAGGCCCATGAGCACTATAACACCCCGCTCGGCCCCAATCAGGGGCGTGGCGTGGCGAGCGGTTTCTGGTTTAACGCCGGCGGGGAATCTTCCGCACAAGTTAACGTCACCGAGGACGGCAATGTTGTTGTAACCACTGGTCATCCCGACATTGGCGGCTCGCGAGCAGGGATCGCCAATATCTGTGCAGAGATTTTGGGAATCGACTACCAACGCGTCTCTGTTCTGATTGGCGACACGGCAACGATCGGTTTTTCAAATCTGACTGGCGGCAGCCGCGTGCTCTTCGCCTCTTCGATAGTGGTGACCGAATCAACCAACAAGATCATTCGCACCCTATGCGAACTGGCAGCTAAGATCTGGGACATCGACCCGGATGCAGTAAACTGGGAGAATGGTGAAGCACGTCCAGCAGGCGCTAATGCCGGCAAATTTCCAGCACTCACTCTGAAAGAACTCGCGGCACGCGCCAACGAGTCCGGTGGCCCAATCGGTGAAAGCACTCAGATCAACACCACGGGTGCTGAAGGCGGTTTTGGCACCCATATCTGCGATATTGAGATCGATCCAGACCTCGGGACCGCAAAGGTTGTTCGCTATACGGTACTTCAAGATGTAGGCCGAGCCGTACACCCGAGCTACGTCGAAGGTCAGATGCAGGGCGGCGCTGCCCAGGCCATCGGCTGGGCACTGAACGAGGAATACATCTACAACAAGGATGGTCACGTGGATAATCCGGGTTTTCTGGATTATCGGATGCCCATTGCCTCGGATCTGCCCATGCTCGACACCCACATCATCGAAGTGCCAAACCCCAAGCATCCGCAAGGCATACGCGGCGTGGGCGAAGTTCCGCTCGTCCCCGGCCTCTCAGCCGTGCGCAATGCGGTCTATGACGCCGTGGGCATTCGCTTCAACGACCTTCCCATATCACCCCCGAA
>JAPKDV010000154.1 GCA_028822385.1 Alphaproteobacteria bacterium | reverse complement strand
CGGCGCGGTATTAATGGCCGCGGAAGCGGCTTTTCGCGCAGGTGCTGGGTTGGTCTGCCAACGATAATGATGTGATGAGTGGTTTCGGCATCGATGGAGATGTAGCGAATGGCAGCTTCGAAGACGTCGCTCCTTTTGGCGGGTTCGGTTGGCGTTATGCTGATGGACTAGGAGTTCAGCGCGTCCAGGAAGCATCAGGAGCTGCCGATGGAGATTACTACGTGCAACTCAGCGATAACGCAGAGATTCACCAACCCAATCCAGCCTTTGATGGGGATGTGGTCACCGTGACCGTTTGGTTAAAGGCCGAGATCAACGGCGAGACAGCGAGGCTTATGGTCGACTTTCGGGACCAGAAGATGTGGACTAACCCTCTCGCGAGCACGTCAGTCGATGCAGTACTAACAACGTCGTGGCAACCTTACGTTATTCAGGCAACGGCACCGATAGCTGGTTCGATGCCTGTGTTTAACACCCGCCTAACGGTTACAGCCAGTACCCGCGCGACGGTAAGCGTAGACCAAATTGAGATGATCACTGATTCACTATAAACATACTCGTTCCCGGACATCAGAAAGAGCACCTTGTAGTGGTCAACAAATTCCGGACACTTTGTTAAGGCGCTTTTCATAATTCATTGGCGTCGTGTATCCGAGCGTCGAGTGCAGGCGCCTGGAGTTGTAATACACCGCCACATATTCTCGCACATCAGCAATCGCTTCCCGGCGAGTTCGATACCAGCGATCACCGGTCCATTAACGTTTTAGACTGCTAAAGAATCATTCAACCGGCGCATTATCCCAGCAGTTTCCCTTACGGCTCATGCTGCCAATCATTTTGTGCTGCTTGAGTAGCTTTTGATAATCATGACTGGCGTACTGGCTGCCGCGGTCGGAATGATGGATCAGGCCCGGTGGCGGTTGTCTCAGATTGACGGCCATCATCAAGGCGCGGATCACCAACGCCTTTTTCATGCGCCGATCGATCGACCAACCCACCACGCGGCGGGAATAAAGATCAATGACCACGGCCAGATAGATCCAACCCTCTTGAGTCCAGAGGTACGTGATATCCGTGCCCCAGGCTCGGTTCGGTGCCGATGGCGAGAAATCCCGGTTCAACACGTTCCGCGCCACTGGCAGCTTGTGCTTGCTGTCGGTCGTCACTTTGTACTTGCGCTTCTGTTTCACCTTGAGCTGCAGCGCTTTCATCGAACGACGTGTCCTGTCGCGGCCGATATCAAAACCTTCCTCACGCAGGTTGTTCATCATCGTGCGACTCCCCAGGCTGTCTCGAGAGGCGGCAAACAGCTCTTTCATTCGCCGCCTCAGTGCCAGCTCCTCAGGCCCAATGACCTTGCAAGGACCGGCTCGCCATTCGTAGTAGGCGCTGCGTTGAACGCTGAGCATGCGGCACAGCAATTTCACGGGATAATCGTTCGCATGATCGCGGATAAAGCCGTACTTCACTTCATTTCCTTGGCGAAGTACTGGCTGGCTTTTTTTAAAATCTCTTTCTCCATCCGTAACTGCCGGACCTCTTTGCGAAGTCGCTTCAACTCTTCACGTTCCTCACCGCTGAGCCGCATACCGGATGCTTCATCCTCAAACTGACGCCGCCAGCGTCCAATCAGGTTGGCGCCAACATCCAGACTCCGGACCGCTTCTGAAATCTTGTGACCCTGTTCCGTAACCAGTGCCACCGCGTCTCGTTTGAAATCTTCCGTGTAATTGCTTCGCTTTCTCTTTTCTGTTGTCATCGTTCACCTCGTTATGGCATTTTACAGCCTTAACTCGGTGTCCGGATTTAGTAGACCACTTCACAAGGTGCCTACCGTTCTTAGCGCCATGGGCAAATGTAAGCCCGAGGAACAGCTTCAGTTCCTTGCTAATGCGGCAGCGGATACGGTTCTTTGCCTTCGATCGATCATATCCACCCTTTACGATACTCTTTGGGGTAGAGCACCTCGGCAAGCCACTCGACCACTTGGGTTTTGGTGCGGTATCGGAATGCAAGGGTAATTGCTTGGTGCTAGACATGCTTCAGTGCCAATATCAGCATGGCTGGACTACTTCCAGTGATCGCGCGACCCATCATGGTCGCTGATCGGGTACTATTAGGAAAAATTCCTGCTTAGGGATGAGATCCAAAGTGGCGAATTGCACTGCATCTTCCTGTCGATTTTTAACGGCGTCTACAAGCCGATTCGATGGAGTATCGCTCAGGGGATTAATCTAAATTTAACCTATTGTCGGGTACCGCAATTGTCCGCGAGGTTTAATCCTTGCATGACAATTGCTACCCGTCGGGAATTTGAGGTCTATTGGGAATACGAAAACACAGAGGTGGTTCACGATGAAATTGGTAAGGGGAGTGGCGTTCGCAGGCATCCTGTTCGGCGCATCAATGAGTCTGTCGTTCGCACAGGAATCGGTGACCAGCCCGAAGGAGCAATTCGGCCATCAAGTTGGTGATGACTACAAGTTAATCAATTACACCCAATTCGAGGCTTATATTAAAAAGCTCGAGAGCGAATCACCACGCGTCAAACTGGTGGCCATGGGGCCCACTGCCGAAGGCCGAACCCAATGGATGACGGTCATTACCTCCCCCGAAAACCACGCGAAACTCGATCGTTATAAATCCATTTCGGCGCAGCTCGCACACGCCGAGGGAATAGATGAGGCAACCGCACGCGCGCTTGCGGAAGAAGGTAAAACCTTCATGTGGATCGACGGCGGCTTGCATGCGACCGAAACGGTTGGCGCCCATCAATTGACACGAACCATTCACATGCTTGCGAGTGCTAACGACGATGAGATCAAGCGAATTCTAGATGACGTCGTTGTCCTGCTAGTGCATGCCAACCCGGATGGAATGGAGTTGGTGTCTGACTGGTACATGCGCAAGAGCGATCCTGAGGAACGCAGTTATAGCGACATTCCACGGCTTTATCAAAAATACATAGGCCACGATAATAATCGCGATTCCTACATGGTGAATCAGCCAGAGACGGAGAACATAAACCGAATAATGTTCCAGGAATGGTTCCCGCAGATGATGTACAACCATCATCAAACAGGTCCCGCGGGCATTATCGTGTTCGTACCCCCTTTCCGCGATCCACCCAATCCGAACTATGATCCATTAGTAACACTAGGCAATCACGCTTTGGGTATGGCGATGAACTTGCGACTGGTCGCCGAAGGCAAGGGCGGCAGCGGTTCACGCGGTTACGCGAATTACTCTGCCTACTTTAACGGCAATATACGCACCATCGGTTACTTTCATAATCAGATCGGCATGTTGACTGAAATGAAGGGCCATCCAACACCGATGGAGCTCGCCTTCTTCCCGAGCAATCAACTTGCCACCAATGATTTTTCCTTGCCGCATATACCTGGCGAGTGGCACTTCGAGAATTCGATGGAGTATTCGCTAACCCTGAACCGAGCGGTTCTGGATTACGCGTCGCGCAATAGAACGAACGTGCTGTTCAATCGCTGGCGTATGGGCATGAATGCAATTGAGGCCGGCAACAAAGATAGCTGGACCATTAAGCCGCGCGCGATTGAGGATATCGAAAACAAGATCCGCGCAGCGGGTGGGGAAGAAGCCGAGATGATCGGACAAACCTTTCGGCGTAGCGGTAAAGGTGTTTCCAAAGACTACTTGTCGATGTTGCGGACACCAGAGAATCGCGATCCTCGCGGGTTCATTTTGTCGTCCGATCAAAAAGACTTTCCAACTGCGGTCAAATTTCTGAACACGCTGATTAAGAACGGCGTGACGATTCACCAGGCAACGGCGGACTTTACCGTGCAGGGCAAAAGTTACCCGACGGGTTCCTTTGTTGTCAAAGCGGCGCAGGCGTTTCGGCCGCATATCATGGATATGTTTGAGCCACAGGATCATCCTGACGAGTTCCTATATGAAGGTGGCCCTCCCGTTCCGCCATATGATAGCGCTGGTTATACGCTTGCCTTCCAGATGGGCGTTGAGTTCGATCGCATCCTGGAAGGATTTGATGGCCCGTTTGAAAAGGTAAGCGGCTTAGCGAAACCGTTGGCGGGTAAGGTTCGTTTTATGGTCGGTGCTAGTGGCTATCTATTGGACCACAGCGTCAATGATTCGGTCATCGCTGTAAATCGCATGTTGGCCGCCGGTAACGAAGTCTATTGGCTGGATGAGGCCATTGGTGCAAATGGCCAGCGCTATCCTGTTGGCACGATTTACGTGCCCGCCAGCGATGGTGTTGGCGCAGCGCTGACAGAAATGGCGCTGGAGCTTGGAATTTCCGTCGACGGTACCGCAACCCGGCCAAATGCCGCTGCCCGGCAACTGTCCCCCGTGCGTGTGGGCCTGTGGGATCGCTACGGCGGCTCGATGCCGTCTGGCTGGACGCGTTGGCTGTTTGAGCAATTCGAGTTTCCGTATGAGCGGGTCTTCCCACAAGAATTGGATGACGGTGGCCTGGACGACAAGTTCGACGCGTTAGTCTTCGTGACGGGTGCGATTCCGGGTGAAGATGTGGCACCGGAAGATCGTGGCGAACGAGATAAGCAACCGGAAGCGAGATCGGTGCCGCGCGAGTTTCGTGATCATTTGGGATATGTATCGAACG
>JAPKDV010000153.1 GCA_028822385.1 Alphaproteobacteria bacterium | reverse complement strand
ATCGTGCCGACGTTGCAATGCGGCTTTGTTCGCTCAAACTTCTCTTTCGACATAACCTGTTCTCCGTCTGGTGCTGCTGCACGACCGATCGTCAGCAACAAATATTTCGCTGTACTTGTATCATTGGCGGTTAAGCCATCTTCGCGACGACCTCATCCGCAACTGCCTGCGGCACCTGCTCGTAGTGATCGAAAACCATTGTGAAGGTTGCGCGACCCTGGCTCATGGAGCGCAACGTGTTCACGTAACCAAACATGTTTGCGAGCGGAACCATTGCACTCACAACACGCGCGATACCGCGGGTATCCATGGAGCCAACCTGTCCACGGCGACTATTCAGGTCGCCAATGATGTCGCCCATATATTCCTCAGGCGTCACGCACTCGACACTCATTACCGGTTCCAGCAAACGCGGAGCACCCTTCTGAAGCGCTTCACGGAACGCTGCACGGGACGCAATTTCGAAGGCCATGACCGATGAGTCAACGTCATGAGACGCGCCATCAACCAGCTTGGCTTTGAAATCGATCACCGGGAAGCCAGCGATGCTGCCGGCTTCGAGCGCAGACTTAATACCTTTTTCAACACCCGGGATGAATTCACGCGGAACAGAACCGCCAAAGACACCGCTTTCGAACACGAAACCCTCGCCAGGCTCAAGCGGCTCGAAATCGATCTTCACGCGCGCAAACTGGCCGGAACCACCGGTCTGCTTTTTGTGGGTGTAATCAATGGTGATCGGTTGGGTCATTTTCTCACGATAAGCCACCTGAGGGGCACCTACGTTAGCCTCAACCTTGAATTCACGCTTCATACGATCCACAAGAATTTCAAGATGTAGCTCTCCCATACCCTTGAGGATGGTCTGACCACTCTCTTCATCACTCGAAACCCTGAACGAGGGGTCCTCAGCTGCGAGACGCTGCAGCGCCTGACCCATCTTTTCTTGATCAGCTTTTGTTTTTGGCTCAACCGCGATCTCGATAACCGGCTCAGGGAACTCCATCCGCTCCAGGATAACTGGGTTGGCAACATCACAAAGGGTGTCACCGGTGGTGGTTGCCTTCATGCCAGCCAGCGCAACAATATCACCGGCGCGAGCAACTTTGATGTCTTCACGATCATTGGCATGCATCAACAGCATACGGCCAACACGCTCGCGGTTATCTTTAACCGTGTTGAGTACAGACTGCCCGGCCTCAACAGAACCTGAGTAAATTCGCGCAAAGGTCAGTGAACCGACAAACGGATCAGTCATTATCTTAAAGGCCAGTGCCGCAAACGGCTCGTCATCCGAACTCGGACGATCCACTTGGTCTTCAGTACCCGGCACGATTCCCGTGATAGCAGGCACATCAACCGGGGATGGCAGATAATCAATAACCCCATCCAGAAGCGGCTGAACACCCTTGTTCTTGAAAGCAGAGCCACAGAAGACAGGCACGATGCTTAGCGACAGTGTCCCTTTGCGGATGCACTCTTTAAGGGTCGCCTCGTCAGGTTCCTTGCCTTCGAGGTAAGCTTCCATGGCCGCGTCGTCATGCTCAACAGCAGCCTCAACCAGTTTTACGCGCCATGCAGCCGCATCATCAGCCATATCCTCGGGGATATCGACATATTCGAATTCGGCACCAAGGTCCTCATCCTTCCAGATGATACCCTTCATGACGACCAAATCGACAACACCACGCAATTCGGCTTCCGACCCAATCGGAAGCTGCACTACAACCGGATTAGCACCCAAGCGCTCAACGAACATCTCTACGCAATTATAGAAATCCGCGCCGGTGCGATCCATTTTATTAACGAAGCAGATACGCGGTACGCCGTATTTATCAGCCTGACGCCAAACCGTTTCGGATTGCGGCTCAACGCCAGCAACACTATCAAAAACCGCAACCGCGCCATCGAGCACACGTAGTGAACGCTCAACCTCAATGGTAAAGTCCACATGGCCGGGCGTATCGATAATATTGATCCTGTAATCTTTCCAGAACGCAGTGGTCGCAGCAGAGGTAATCGTTATGCCACGCTCCTGCTCCTGCTCCATCCAATCCATCGTGGCAGCGCCATCGTGAACTTCACCGATCTTGTAGGAAACGCCCGTGTAATAAAGTACACGCTCGGTCGTCGTTGTTTTACCCGCATCAATATGGGCCATGATGCCGATATTTCGGTATTTCTCTATCGGTGTTTCGCGATTGGACATGTCTGTATCTTTTCCCGGAAGCTCGCTAGACCACTACCAACGGTAATGGGAAAAGGCTTTGTTTGCCTCTGCCATCCGATGGGTGTCTTCACGTTTTTTTACAGCATTCCCACGGTTTTCTGCGGCATCAAGCACTTCGCGAGATAGGCGCTCCTCCATGGTGTTTTCCGGACGGCCTCGCGCAGCCTGGATGAGCCAGCGGAACGCCAGAGCTTGGGCTCGCTCAGAGCGAACCTCAACTGGCACCTGATAGGTCGCACCGCCAACACGGCGGGAGCGCACTTCAAGCTGCGGCTTGATGTTGTCGAGAGCCTCATGGAACGTCCGAATGGGATCGCCTTTCTTGCTCGCGATGTCATCAAACGCAGCGTAAACAATACGCTCTGCTGAGGATTTCTTGCCGTGGTACATCACGCTGTTGGTGAACTTGCTAACCACCAGATCACCATATTTGGGATCAGGCATGATTTCTCGTTTTTCTGCGCGCCGGCGACGGGACATATCTCTTCTCCTCCGCTACTTGGGCCGCTTCGCGCCGTATTTTGAACGACGCTGGCGACGATCAGACACACCCTGTGTATCGAGTACGCCACGGATAATGTGATAACGAACGCCCGGCAAATCCTTCACACGACCGCCACGGATCATGACAACCGAATGCTCCTGAAGGTTATGACCCTCACCCGGAATATAGCTCGTCACTTCAAAGCCATTTGTAAGGCGCACACGTGCAACCTTACGTAAGGCCGAGTTCGGCTTTTTTGGTGTCGTTGTGTAGACGCGAGTGCACACGCCGCGTTTTTGCGGGCATGCTTCGAGCGCCGGAACCTTGTTTCGCTTGATCGGAGCCTTGCGAGGCTTGCGGATCAGCTGATTAATCGTTGGCATATGGCTTCCTTACAACTTCCCGTCAATTCACGTTCGAGCCATCAACACAAAGCAAAATCGGGGCAGACTACAGTCCTGCCCTTCGAGGCTTTTTCGCCAGCTCGCGGCGTGTGCGCATTAGGTTCGTGATGCCTGAGGCTGTGTTTAGACTGCGCTCGTCTACTACCAACCCCGGTCAGGCGCGCGGATACTACTCATGGCCCCTATAGGCGTCAACCGGGTAACGCCATAAAAAATGGGTGGCTGAGCGATAAACTGAATTCACCTTAGAACGCAAGTAACTCGGCGCCTATAGAGCTTTTACGAAAGAGTATTACTTTTACGTTTGCTCTAGAAACTGAAAACGACGCTCCCAAAAATCCGGGCGTGCGGCTAACTTTCAGAACAGGTCTGAATTTCTTATTCGGCAGCACTGGCTTCCTCAACATCCACCTGCGCAGCAGCTTCCTCTTCGGCCAACTGCTTGGCGAGCTCCTCAGCAAGAACGGTGTCACGCTCTGTCGCGATCCGGCGAATGTTGTTCATCACCGATCCAGTACCAGCCGGGATCAAACGACCCACAATCACGTTCTCCTTAAGGCCAACAAGGCCATCAACCTTGCCGTTCACTGCGGCTTCGGTCAGGACACGAGTCGTTTCCTGAAACGAAGCTGCCGAGATGAAGGAACTCGTCTGCAGACTTGCCTTCGTGATGCCCTGTAAAACAGGTAGTGCTTTCGCAACCTTCAGCCCTTCGGCTTTAGTTTTAGCATTCGCCTGATCAAACTCGACCTTATCGATCGTCTCTCCCACGAGGAACGTGGTCTCACCTGGTTCGGTAATTTCGACCTTTTGCAGCATTTGACGACAAATCACTTCGATGTGCTTGTCATTGATGCCAACACCTTGGAGGCGATAGACGTGCTGGATTTCCTTGACAAGATACCGAGCCAATTCCTCAACACCGAGGACCCGCAAAATGTCATGCGGCACAGGATTGCCATCAAGCAGCAAATCACCCTGCATAACTTGATCGCCTTCCTGGACTGAGATGTGCTTGCCTTTAGGAATCAGGTACTCAACCGGTTCCATGCCGTTTGCCACATCTTCATCACTGGGAACCACAACTATCCGGCGCTTCATCTTATAATCGCGTCCGAACTCAACACGACCGTCGATATCTGCGATAACCGCATGATCCTTGGGACGACGAGCCTCGAAGAGTTCTGCAACACGCGGCAAACCACCAGTAATATCGCGTGTCTTCGAACTTTCACGCGGGATACGTGCCAGAATGTCACCAGCCTGAACCTCCTGACCCGGGTCAACATTCAGAATGGCATCCATCGACATAAAGTAGCGTGCATCCAGCCCGTTCGCGAGCTTGACTACGTCACCAGCCTTGGAGGCCTTCTTCGGACGCAGTGAAATACGCGGACGAAGCTCAGAGCCCTTTGGCTGCTGCTTCCAGTCAACGACAACCTTGTAAACAATACCAGTTGCTTCGTCGGTGGCTTCACGCATCGACGTCCCCTCAACTAGGTCAACGTAAT
>JAPKDV010000152.1 GCA_028822385.1 Alphaproteobacteria bacterium | reverse complement strand
CCGAGGCGAAGGGGTATTCCGATGCCTTGATGCTCGACTGGCGCGGCCAGCTGGCAGAGACCACCAGCGCGAATATGTTCCTAGTTATCGACGGCAAAATTCACACGCCCACACCGGATTGTTTTCTCAACGGTATTACCCGGCAAACCGTGGTTAGTCTGGCCAAGACACGCGGCTACGAAGTCATTGAACGGTCTATCATGCCGGAAGAGCTTAGCGACGCATCTGAGATGTTCGTGACAGGTACGGCAGCTGAAGTGACGCCGATTGCACAGATCGCAGACGATCACACTTTCGAAGTCGGTGAGATAACCCGCAACCTGATGCAGGACTACGACAATCTGGTGAATGGACGCGCCGAAGCGGTCGCCGCGGAATAAGTAAGCCGGAAATCAGGACGCCGGGTCAGGCTTGTTGGCCCAGCGTAACTTGGCCTTACCGTCAGAGTCTCGTGTATCGACCCAGACGCCACCCGCGTCAGTGTCTTCAAGCTTCCAGAACGGCGCGTCGGTCTTCAGCCAGTCCATCAGGAACTGACAGGCATCAAACGCGGCCTGTCTATGCACGGACGCACAGGCGACGAGCACTATCTGGTCACCGGGTGCCAGCGTGCCGTACCGGTGTATGATCAGGCTTGCCGCCAGCGGCCAGCGGTCGTTTGCCTCGGCCTCAATTGCGACAAGTTTCTTTTCCGTCATGCCCGGATAATGTTCCAGTGTCATGGTCGTGATCTCGCGGACAGTGCCGTCAATCGGCGCCATGTCGCGTACCAGACCGGCAAAGCTCGCCACGCCGCCGATGGATGTGTCGCCGGCGCTCAAGGCCGCCAGTTCGGCCCCAATGTCAAAATCCTCTTCCTGAACCCGGATCATGCTGCGTGCCCTCAGCCGCCGGTCACGGGCGGGAAAAAAGCGATTTCGTCGCCGTTGGCGACGGCGTGATCAAATTGTACATATTCTTGGTTCACGGCGGCGCGAATGACCCCGCGTTTGGCAAAGGCCTGCGCGTAGCCATCGCCCCGGGAGATCAGCCAATCGACCAGTCCGTCGACAGTGTTTACCGAATCCGGCAGGTCAATGTCTTCGCTTGATGCTCCGATGCGCTGACGCATCCAGGCAAAATAGAGGATTTTCATCGGGCCACTTCCGTGAAGGGCAGAAAGGATACCATTGTTCCTTTAGAGAGTTGGGTCATCTCCTCCGGCAATTCAACCAGTCCGTCCGAACCGACTAGTGAAGAAAGCACACCGGCGCCACTGCGCGGGTATTTGCGCGCGATGGGAATACCATCTTCGCCATCCTCGAGATGTACCCGGACATATTCCCGACGGCGTTCTTTCTTGCTGTGTGTGAAACCCGCCCGAACAGGATAAAGGCGCGGGCGCAAGTGTGTTGCACCGGACAGTTTCAGTAATGCCGGACGGGCCATGCGGAGAAACGTCACCATCATCGCTGCCGGATTCCCGGGCAGGCCGATAAAAGCTGTGCCGTCGATCTGGCCAAACGCAACCGGGCGCCCTGGCTTGATGGCGACCTTCCAGAAATGGAGAGTCCCATAGGTGCGGAGTATCGTGGCCAGATGATCTTCTTCACCGACGGACATTCCGGCGGTGGAGACAATCGCATCACATTCGTGGGCGGCCTTGCGAAGAACCTCGGCAATCTGGTCCATGTTGTCGGGCACAATTCCAAAATCTTGTACCGTGCAGCCGAGGTCGGATAGGGCGGCCATTAGTGCATGCCGGTTGGCGTCGTAGATGCCTCCATCTGATAAAGGTTGTCCGGGGTCGACCACTTCATCGCCGGTCGACATGACGCCGACTTTCAGGGGCTGAAAGACTGTTAGTTCAGAGATACCCAGAGACGCCGCAAGGCCGATGTCCTGTGGGCGTAGGCGATCGCCAGTGCGGAGTAAAGTGTCACCGAGCGAAACGTCCTCGCCTTTTGATCGCCGGTTCGCGCCGCGGGTGATACCCGATGGAACGATGACGAATTCCGCGTCACCGTCGTTCTCTGTTCGGCAATCTTCTTGCATGAATACGGTGTCGGGCCCGGCGTGACCGCCAGGAACGGGCGCGCCAGTGAAGATACGCAGCGCAGAGCTTTCTTGCGGCGCATGTCCCAGCCTATGCCCGGCAGCAATACGACCGACAACCGGAAGGCGGGTTTCGCTATCCGTCGAAAGATCATCGAAATAGACGGCGTAGCCATCGACCGCTGAGTTGTCGTGCGGCGGCACATCGCGCTCGGCCGTGATGTCGTGAGCTAAAAATCGACCGGTACATGCCGAGAGGGGGAGTGTATCTGTTTCGACAACACTGACTAGTCGAGATTCAAGTATCTCGAGCGCTGCGTCGGCGGCCATCAGGCCTTCGTCAGGAACGAAGCAGTCGTCGGAGAGTTGCGCCATGGTTCAGGCGCTATCCGCTGCGGGTTCGTGCAGTGGGAGTGACCAGTGTTGCTCAATAAAATCGGCGATGCCTGTGAGATCGTCAACGTCGAGGTGGATGATCTCGGATTTTAGTTGATCGAGCGCAATATCACTCGCTACGGCCACAACGCTTTCCGAGCTGTAAGCAATTGGCGGATCATCGAGGCCGTCGCGAAAGACTTCGATCTTTTCGTGTCCGGCATTCTTGAATCCTTCCACGAGAACGATGTCGACCGGGTTCATGCGATTGATTAGTTCTTCAAGATCTGGCTCTCTCGATCCACGCAGCTCGTGCATGAGAGCCCAGCGTTTGCCCGACCCAACCATGACCTCTGTTGCACCGGCGTCGCGGTGGAGCCAGGAGTCTTTGCCGGGTGTGTCGACATCAAACTCATGATGGGCGTGTTTGATGGTCGAGACCCGATGTCCGCGTGCCGTCAGTTCCTGCACCAAGGCCACGACCAGTGTGGTCTTGCCGCTGTTGTGCCAACCAACAATGCCCGCGACCTTCATCTTAGGAATCCTGATTTTGCTGACGGATCTGGTCTGTGGCTGAAGTCACATAGTCATATCCAGTGGTCAGGGTGAGTGCTGTCGCGAACCACCAGATGGCAGATGTCGTGAAAGCCTGTCCGGGTACTGTGAGCGCGGGGGCAATGAACCAGCCAATGGCCACAAGCTGAACGGTGGTTTTCCACTTGGCGAGTGTTGTGACCGGCAGCGGCAGGTTTCGCTGTCCAAGAAATTCCCGGAGGCCCGAGACTAGAAATTCTCGGCAGAGAATCAGAATGGCGCCGGCAATATCCCAGCGGGCAATGTCGCTCGTGCCGACAAGTGCCACAATCAGGGCGGCGATCAGAACCTTGTCGGCGATAGGGTCGAGCAGCGCGCCTAATTCACTTTGCTGGTCCAGCTTCCGGGCGAGATAGCCGTCGAGATAGTCCGTGAACGCCAGAACTGAGAACAGGCCGAACGCCCACCAGCGTGTTTGCACGCCGTCGAGAAACAGCAGCGCAATCAGCACGGGGATCAGCGCAATACGCAAAAGGGTAAGGATGTTGGGAATGGTCATCGTGTTACAGTTTAGCTGGCGGTGTGGAAGAAGTCATAGATACGACGTGCCACGGTATTACTGATGCCGTCCACCTTTTCCAGATCCCGCAACCCGGCATCGGAAACAGAGCGCGCAGATCCGAAATGATTGAGCAGGGCGCGTTTACGCCGTGCGCCAATGCCTGGAATTTCATCGAGGGGGTTTTGGGCGATGGCGCGGGATCGCTTTTGCCGATGGCCGCCGATGACGAACCGATGGGATTCGTCGCGCAAACGTTGTAGATAGTAGAGTACCGGATCACGTGGCGGCAGTTGGAAGCCATCAGGATTTCCGTCGGGGGTAAAGAAATGTTCCCGCCCGGCATTCCGGTCCGGTCCCTTGGCAATACCGACAGTCGGAACGTCGTCGATCCCCAGTTCCGACAATGCGTTAAGAGCTGATGACAGTTGTCCCTTGCCACCATCAATCAAGATTAAATCTGGCCACTGGCCCTTACTGCGATCTGGGTCCTCCTTGAGCGCACGCGCGAATCGTCGCGTGAGGACCTCTTCCATCATCGCGAAGTCATCCCCGGGGCTGTAACCGTCTTTTGTGTCCGTCGCTGCGCCTCGCATGTTGAAACGACGATAGGCCTGTTTAATGAAGCCATCCGGTCCGGCGACAATCATCGCGCCGGTCGCATGGGCGCCCTGAACATGGGAGTTGTCATAGACCTCGATGCGTTTTGGCGGGGTATCAAGGCCAAACAACTCACCGACCTGCGCGAGAAGATCGCGGTTGGTAGCACTTTCGGCCATGCGACGTTCGAGTGCGTCGCGAGCGTTGGTGCGGGCATGTTCGACCAGCTTGCGCTTGGCCCCGCGTTGGGGGACCGACACGGTCACTTTACGTTTGGCGCGTACGCTTAGAGCTTCGGCAATCAAATCGATCTCGGGAGGCTTGTGGCTGAGCAGAACATCGTGCGGTGCTAGTTTGTTTTCGTAGAACTGTCCAAGAAAGGCTGCGAGGACCTCTGGTATTTCTTCCGATTTATCGTGGCGTGGAAAATAGGCCCGGTTGCCGTTGTTGCGCCCGGCCCGGAAGAAGAACACCTGGATGCAGATACGGCCGCCATTTTCTTCTGCGGCGACGATGTCAGCATCACGAAGGTTGAGGTTCTCGATATTGATG
>JAPKDV010000151.1 GCA_028822385.1 Alphaproteobacteria bacterium | reverse complement strand
CTCAAGGCCTTCGTATCCGGCGGCGCGCCATTAAATTACGATATAGGCGTCTTCTTCTTGGCACTCGGCGTACGACTTCTTCAAGGCTATGGGCAGACCGAGACAGCCCCGGTCGTTAGCGCTAACCTGCCGCACAAGATTAAGATAGATACAGTTGGCCCGGTATTACCGGGTGTGGAATTGAAGATTGCTGCGGATGGCGAAATTCTGGTCCGTGGCGAACTGACCATGCAAGGATATTGGAATGCACCAGACCTGACCGCCGAGGCACTGCAGGACGGTTGGGTCCACACAGGTGATATCGGTGAACTAGACGAAGACGGCTATATCAAAATCACCGACCGGAAGAAGGACATCATTGTTAACTCCGGCGGTGACAACGTCTCGCCCCAGCGGGTCGAAGGTGTACTCGTCTTCGAACCTGAGATCAGCCAAGCCATGGTCTATGGCGACAAACACCCGCATTTAGTCTCCGTTCTGGTGCCCGATGAAAGCTTCTTGGCGAACTGGGCCAAGGAGAACGGCCGCGGCTCAAAGCTTGCGGAACTTTCGAGTTTTGAAAGCTTCCATGAGCGGCTGCGCGAGGCACTCGACCGGGCGAATGCACGGCTCTCGCCCATTGAACAGGTCCGACGCTTTCTTATCGCAGAAGAGGACTTTACGACAGACAACGGACTGATGACCCCGTCTCTGAAGATCCGACGGCACGAAATTCGTAAAATCTATGGTGAGCGCCTTGAAGCTCTGTACGGACGCAAACGCAATTAGTTCCTAGACATGAAACGAGCGGTACCACTCGACAAATCGCGGGATGCCGATATCAATCGTCACACGAGGTTCAAAGCCCAGATCACGCTGGCTGGCTTCGATATCCGCATAGGTCGCGGGTACATCGCCTGTCTGCATCGGCTGAAAATCGATTTCGGCCTTCATATCGAGCGCGTCCTCTATCAGTCCAATGAACCGCATTAGGGGTTCAGAATTGTTGTTCCCCAGATTATAAACCCGGTGCGGGACCGTATCCCCACCGCGCGGGGGTGGATTGTCGAGCGCGGCCAGAACCCCGGCAACGATATCGTCCACATAGGTGAAGTCACGCTGCATTTTGCCGTAGTTGAAGACCGGGATCGGATCACCCGCAAGAATTTTTCTAGTGAAAATGTACAGCGACATATCTGGTCGGCCCCACGGGCCATAGACCGTGAAAAACCGCAGACCGGTTTGTGGAATACCGTAGGTCGATGAGTAGGAATAACTCATCAGCTCATCCGCCTTCTTTGTCGCGGCGTAGAGCGATATCGGCGTATCAACCTGATCGTCCACAGAGAATGGGAGCTTTGTATTGCCGCCATAAACAGACGAGGAACTGGCATAGACAAGGTGTTTAAGATCATCGCCCATCGCCCGTGCGAGTTCGATAACATTCATATGACCCACGATATTCGCCTGAATGTAAGCATCCGGATTTTCGAGGCTGTAGCGCACCCCAGCCTGAGCAGCGAGATGTACGATCCTATCAACACCTTTAGCGGCACGCGCAAGAGCCTCCGCATCAACGATATCACCGCGCACGAAGCTGAATTTTTTATTTTCCGTCAATCGCGCGAGCCGGGCCTCCTTGAGACTGACATCGTAGTAGTCGTTTATATTGTCGATACCGATCACGGTTTCACCCCGCGCCATCAGCGCTAGGCTGACTGTCATGCCGATAAAGCCTGCGGCTCCGGTCACCAGTACGGTCATTAGGGGGACTCACGATTTGTCATTTGCGTAAACCCTGATATAGGGCAGAAAATCGCTAATTGCACGCGCACATACCCCAGATATGATCAAAACGGCCCGTTCGTGTGCGAGACTACTCTCCAACGAACGTATTTTGGGACAAAGTTTTGTTTCCTCATCGCTCGAACGCGTCTCATATTGTGGACAGCCACCACAGTGGTGCTTAGGTTTCCATATTAGGAACTCTATTAAACTTGTTCCAACAGGAGATAACAGCATGGCCGAGAACGCCAGCCGTCTGAACACGGTCAGCCTTGATGACAAATACGAGCTAGAGTCCGGGCGCGTGTTTCTGAACGGAACTCAAGCCTTGGTGCGCCTTCCCATGATGCAGCGCCAGCGCGATGTCGCGGCAGGCCTAAACACCGCTGCCTATGTCACTGGCTATCGTGGTTCGCCGCTCGGGGCGCTAGATCAGCAGATGGAACGCGCAAAGCGGTTCTTGGAACGCAACAACATTGTCTTTCGTGCCGGCGTGAACGAGGACCTTGCCGCAACAGCCGTCTGGGGTACCCAGCAAATCAATCTGTCGGAAGGAGCCAAGCATGATGGCGTGTTTTCTATGTGGTACGCCAAAGGCCCCGGCGTCGACCGTTCTGGCGATGTGCTCAAGCACGGTAACCTTGCCGGTTCCGCACCCAATGGCGGCGTCCTGTTACTCGCCGGTGATGATCACACCTGTAAGTCCTCGACCACAGCACATCAGTCCGAATACGGTTTTGTCGACGCCATGATCCCCGTGCTCAATCCCGCGGGCGTGCAGGAGTTCCTCGATCTTGGTCTCTTCGGCTGGGCCATGTCGCGCTATTCAGGCTGCTGGGTTTCATTCAAAACCGTTGCCGAAACTGTCGACAGTTCAGCCTCGGTCTATGTGGACCCTCACCGTATTAACATCGTCACGCCGACAGACTTCGACATGCCCATGGGTGGCCTCAACATCCGCTGGCCTGATGAGTTCCTTGGCCAGGAGGAAAGGCATCACAAATATAAGCTGAACGCGGCGCTGGCTTTCGCCCGTGCCAACAAACTCGACAAGGTTATAATAGACAGCCCAAAGCGACGTCTCGGCATTGTCACCACCGGTAAAAGCTATCTCGACGTGCGTCAGGCGCTTGACGACCTTGGTATTTCCGAAGATCAGGCCCGGGATATAGGCATCAGCATCTATAAGGTAGCCATGACATGGCCACTGGAACACGAAGGCATGCGCGCCTTTGCCGAGGGTCTGGAAGAAATCCTCGTGGTTGAGGAAAAGCGCCCGCTGATCGAAGACCAGCTGCGCTCACAACTCTATGGTCTGCGTGACAACGCGAGACCAAATGTCATCGGAAAGTTTGACGAATTAGGTGACTGGATCCTGCCGTCCTCCGGTGAACTGACCCCGGTGCAGATCGCCCGCGCAATCGCAAAGCGTCTCTCGCGCTGGTACAAATCCGAACCCATTACCGAGCGTATGGATTACCTAGAGCGCAAGGAAGATTCTCTTGCCCAGCAACCACCTTCCATCAAACGTATTCCCTATTTCTGCTCAGGATGCCCCCACAACACCTCGACCAAAGTTCCCGAAGGCAGTCGCGCGCTGGCGGGTATCGGCTGTCACTTCATGTCGCTCTGGATGGATCGCAACACTGAGACCTTCACCCATATGGGTGGCGAGGGCGTGTCATGGATAGGCCAAGCACCCTTCGTGGAGGACGAACATGTCTTCGTCAATCTAGGCGATGGCACCTACTACCATTCGGGTTATATGGCGATCCGACAGGCTGTCGCGTCGGGTGTGAACATGACCTACAAAATTCTGTTCAACGACGCGGTCGCCATGACCGGCGGACAGGCCCATGATGGCCCGCTCACAGTTCCTGCGATTACTCGCCAGGTTGAAGCCGAAGGGGTACAGAAGATCGTCGTAGTAACCGACGAACCCGACAAATACCCGACGGGGGCACCCTTCGCAGAGGGTGTCACCATTCATCACCGCGACGAACTAGACAGCGTGCAGAAAGACCTACGCGACTACTCGGGTGTTTCGGTGCTCGTCTATGACCAGACCTGTGCGGCAGAGAAACGCCGGCGTCGCAAGCGCGGCACCTTTCCCGATCCAGCCAAGCGGGTGATGATTAACGAACAGGTTTGTGAAGGCTGCGGCGATTGTTCTGTCAAATCCAACTGCCTGTCCGTTGTCCCGGTCGAAACCGAATTTGGACGCAAACGCTCTATCGATCAGTCAAGCTGTAACAAGGATTATTCCTGCGTGAACGGCTTCTGCCCAAGCTTCGTGACTGTCGAAGGTGGTAGATTGCGCAAGCCGGACACCTCCGCACCAGTTGGCGCGGACACAGCCTTTGACGACATCAAATTGCCTGAACCCTCGCTACCGTCGCTAGACGAACCCTATGGCATTCTGGTTACCGGTGTTGGCGGCACCGGTGTTGTCACGATCGGTGCCCTGCTCGGAATGGCCGCCCATATTGAGAACAAAGGCGTTTCCATCCTCGACATGGCTGGCCTTGCCCAAAAGGGTGGCGCGGTGATCAGCCATATCCGCATCGGTGCCACCCCGGAAGACCTGCACGCGGTCCGCATCGCTGCCGGTAGCGCCAATCTGGTCCTCGGCTGCGATCTTGTGGTCGCGGCCGGAACCGATGCCCTTGCCAAGATGCAATCAGGTGAGACCCGGGCTGTGATCAACAGTCATGAAACGATAACCGGAGAATTTACTCAAAACCCAGACTTCATGCTGAACGCCCAAGAGCTCTCCCAGACCATTCGTGTAGCGGTTGGTGAGTCGGAGGTCGACTTTATCGAAGGCACCCGTTATGCCACCGCCCTGATGGGTGATTCCATCGCGACCAATCTCTTTATGCTGGGCTATTCCTGGCAGAAGGGGCTAGT
>JAPKDV010000150.1 GCA_028822385.1 Alphaproteobacteria bacterium | reverse complement strand
TCGCTCTTGGCACGGCCTTTGCGGGCGCAGCAGGACTGTTGCTAGCCCACCAGTTCTTCGTCAGCCCAGCCGATGGCGGTGCACTCATCCTGAAAGGCTATATCGCCGTTGTCATTGGTGGCTGGGGAAGTTTACGTGGTGCGGCGGCCGGGGCCATGCTGATCGCCGTATTTGAAGTTGGCGTAGCCTCTATATCGTCCCAACCCATGGCAGAAGGCTTGCTCTACGGCATGGTGCTGCTGGTGCTGCTGGTGCGCCCACAGGGCTTGTTCGGAGAGCCTCAACAGGTGCGCGCATGAGTTCGCGCCGCAGTCTTCTGGTTGTCAGTGTTGCTGGACTAGCTATCTATGCCCTGTTCTTTGCGTCATCCTATGACCAGCGGCTCCTGACACTATCCGGGGTCTATGTGATTTTAGTTCTCGGATATCAGTTCATTTTCGGGCACGCTGGTGCACTCAGTCTTGCACAAGGTGCTTTCTTCGGTGTTGGCGCCTATACGACCGGCATATTGGGAAGCCAGTTTGGTACCGAATTTCTTCTGACCTTTCCGCTTTCCGTCGCCATGGCCACAATTGTTGCGGTGTTGATTTCGATTCCGATTTTGCGCCTGCAATCGCACTATTTCGCTCTAGCTACCCTCGCTCTCAGTCAATTATTACTGCTAATTGCCGTGAACTGGGAACCGGTGACGGGCGGTGCCAACGGTCTCTCCGGCGTACCTCCGGTCACACTTCTTGACTGGAAACTTTCCCGCGGCCTGCCGCTTCTTGCCTTTGTCTGGACCATCGCAGGTCTGGCCATGCTACTCGCACACTTCCAAATTAGCGCCGCACGCAAAGCTGCCTTCACCGTATTGCGTGAAACCCCGCTCGCCGCCGCCGCCTTTGGAATCGATGCCAGCATGCTGCGGTTCCGGGCCTTTTTACTCAGCGCCGCATTCGGAGGCGCTGCTGGCGCGCTGTTCGTTCACACAAACAGGGTCGTCTCTCCCGAGACCTTGGGGTTCGGCGTGATGATCACATGTCTGACCATGACGGTGGTCGGCGGCCGATTTGGACTCGTTGGTGCCGTCATTGGGGCATTGCTTTTAACCCATTTGCCGGAATGGTTTCGCGGGTTGGACGAGTATTATCTGGTTGTCGTCGGAATCCTGTTGCTCGCCACCGTGATTTTCGCACCCAATGGAATTGAGGGGCTGATACCTGCTGCAAAAACCGCCCGAACAAACCGAGCGAGCACATCAATTGGTGTTGGAAAAACCAACACCACAGATCGAACACGCGACCTCATCGCCTCCAACCTGTCAAAACGCTACGGCGGCGTGCAGGCGCTGGACTCGGTCAGTTTGCACCTGCGGCCCGGTGATATCGTCGGCGTGATCGGCCCGAATGGCGCGGGAAAGACAACCCTCGCCAATGTACTCAGCGGATCCGCCTCCAGCGATGCTGGCAGCGTGATGCTGGGAGGTCGTGATATCACAACCTACCCACCGCACAAGATCGCACGATTAGGTCTAACCCGCACTTTCCAGACACCACAACTCCCGGACAATCTTTCCGTTCAAGACATCATCGAAATAGCACAGTCTGAACTTCCCGCTTACAACACGCTTGCTGCTCTTCAACAATTCGGTCTGTTAGCCTACGCAGGCATGCCCTGTGGCACGATTGCCCATGGCATTCGCCGCCGGGTTGAAATTTGCCGTGCAGTCGCCACCCTCCCATCTATCCTGATCTTGGATGAACCTGGTGCCGGTTTATCCTCCGATGAACAGAGTGAAATTGGTACACTTTGCACAGCACTCGCAGAAACAGGACTGGGCATTCTACTCATTGACCACAATGTCGAATTCATGAGAACACTCGTTACCCGGATGATCTGTATGGAATCCGGACGGATCATTGCTGACGGTACAGCTGCGGAAACACTCGCAAACCCAAATGTCCGAGATGCCTATTTCGGGATGACCGGACTGTGACCCGGCCCGCCCTCGAAACGCAGGCAATCACAGTCAGCCATGGCGTAGTCCTGGCGCTCTCCGACGCGAGCTTCACGGCACGATCCAGAGAGATAACTGCTGTGATTGGCGCCAATGGTGCCGGCAAATCGAGCCTGCTTCGCGCCATCATTGGTCTAACTTCATCAACCGGAGACATATTCCTTCAAGGAGAGAACATCTCTCGCTTCTCAGTCGAGGGGCGCATCCGTGCGGGGTTGGCCTGGGTTCCCGAAGGGCGACGTGTGTTTCCGGGCATGACCGTAGAGGAAAACCTTCTCGTCGCAGGGTCGTCAATACGCATCGAAAGACGGAACGCAATAGAAGAGGTCTACACCCTCTTCCCACAATTGGCCGACCGACCCACAGACCGAGCCTGGCAACTGTCCGGCGGTCAGCAGCAAATGCTGTCGATCGGCCGCGCGTTTATGGCAAAGCCGCAGGTTTTTCTTCTAGACGAACCTTCACTGGGGTTGGCTCCCCGCATTGCTGATAACGTCGCAGCGAGTTTGCGCGTACTAGCAAAAAATGGTGCGGCTGTGGTGATTGCCGAACAGAATATCGGCTTTGTCAAACCGATTGCTGATCAAACTGTCATTTTACGCCGTGGGCAATTGACGAAATACGACTAGGGACAACTAACCTGCGCGACCCAGCCGTCGCGGGGGCCTAGCTCAGGCCAAACCGTGGCCACAACCGGGATTTCGAGTTTCAGCCGCGCGCGGTAGGCACATGCCACCTCGCGTGCAATCGTCGATGCGTCCAAATTTTCTTCTATCGAACCGAGCACCAGCGACAACCGATTATCTGCTTCCACAGATACAACCGAGAGATCACCCCGCACCGACGCCCATTCCAGGAACGCGTTTTCCACATCACCAAACGCCGGGGCCATGAAGTCTTTCGGCAAACGCAGAAAAGACCGGCTGACCCAGCCGGTTTTACCACTGTCATCGAAATCACGGATATGCACCCATGATCCCTCTTCATCGAAGGCTTGGATTCGGTCGCTACGTTTGATTTTGGCTACAATATCCCGGTTCTTGGAGGGCCCAGCGCGCACATTTAAGATGCGCGCAGCGATCGTTCCCTCCCAGCTTTTTCTCAAATCCTGAGCAGACACAGCTCCGTCCCCCAGCAAAAACAGTATCAGGACGGAAACAAGGATCGTGTGGTTCATTGTGCACCATTTAGGCGACATCACGGCGGATTTTACAAATACGCACGCGCCCTCGACTTGCGAGGGTGGTCTTGACAGTATGACACGTCTAACGGTTACAACATAATGAACGCTCAAAAATTTCAACTCCGGTATTCTCAGGTGGAGAACCGCGTTCTTACCATGGTCACGGACGAAGATGATCGGGAGGGGGTCTTGGGACTGACACGTGATCTTGTAAAACGCCTTGTTTCCGGCCCCAGTTTCCACCCCATCCTATTTAGTGATCCGGTTGGGGGTCCAATAAGCAACTCGCGCAATTTTGTCGCGGCATCGTGACCGTCCTCGACAATGCCGACTGGAAATTTCTGGCCGGCTCGGCCAGTGCCTCTGAGAAAACGGCCACGCCTAAACCTACCTATACGGCAATCGACATAACCGCCGAAAGTCCTTCCGAGGACCAGCACTAAGGCGACACGTACACGCGACTCCGAACACGACGCTAGTTTTCAATTTTCTGCTTACACAGCGCTAACCAGAATGACCCGAGGCCCCGATGGCACGTCCCGATAGAGCTCAACACACATCAGATGAAGCACGTCTGGCCGCCGCTGATACCGCCCGGCACCTGCTGAATATCGGCGCCGTAAATTTCAGGCCTGAAGATCCATATACCTTCACATCTGGACGGGTCAGCCCAAGCTACATCGACTGTCGTCGGGTGATTGCCTTTCCCGAAGCGCGCGAAGCCATGACCTCTCATGCGGTCGCACTTATCGATCGTGAGATCGGCCGTGACAATATCGATGTGATCGCCGGCGGTGAAACAGCAGGAATTCCCTACGCCGCTTTCGTAGCCGTCGCGCTGGGCAAGTCCATGGTCTATGTCCGCAAGGAACCCAAGGGGTTTGGCCGGATGGCCCAGATTGAAGGCGCGCTGGAAGACAACACTCGCGTCCTGCTGGTCGAAGATTTAACCACCGATGGCGGCAGCAAAGTCCGTTTCATTGATACTATTCGGGAGGCCGGCGCCACTGTCGAGCACACCTATGTCGTATTTAATTACGGCATCTTTACCGAAGCCTGGGACACGATGGATAAGCTCGGTGTGGGATTACACGCACTCGCCACCTGGTGGGATGTGCTGGATGCCGCCCGCGAGAACAGCGTTTTCAGCGCCGGGCAGCTCGACAGCGTGGAAGAATATCTGAGTTCGCCCGACACATGGAAACCGATGAATTCATAAACATGGGCCCCGCGCATTCGAGACCGACGAAGCCTCAACATCGTCCCACTCTCACGTCCTACAATCACCACACATGATGTGAGGGAGTGAAAGCGTGACAATTCGAAGGATCATCGCCACCACCGTGCTAGCAACGGCTCTATCAACCGGGATAGCGCAGGCCGAAAAAGACGAGCTAGTCATCGGGATCAGTCAATTCCCTCAGGGGTTTCATCCCAACATCACAAGCCATGTCGCCCTGTCGCTGATTCACGGCATGACGCGGCGACCTTTCACGGTCTATGAC
>JAPKDV010000149.1 GCA_028822385.1 Alphaproteobacteria bacterium | reverse complement strand
ATGGATGACATTGCCAAGGATAATAGGATCGTTATTGATGTGAACTCGATCATGGCTGAGCTCAGCACGAACAAGGCCTCGACGGAGATTTACGAACAGAAATTGCTGATTACCGGCATCTTTGCCGACCAGAAAACTCACGACAAATTCAAAGATCAGGTCCAGCAGGTGCGAGGGCTGAAAGAGTTGCACTGGCATGCCGTAATCATGAGTGAAGAGGAACGCGAACAGCGCATGGATCTTCTCGCCTGGAACAATGTTCTCGTACTTGAAACCAAGGTCGATGTGGAAATGGTCTTGTCCCGGGGTGTGGCGGATGTGAATTTTCGCACGGCCATAGATCCTCTTGGGATCGTCTATTTGATGGGCCGAGCACGTTCTCAGGTTGAACTCGACAAGGCCGTGGATACGGTTGCGAACACCGATGGGGTAAAACAGTTGGTCAACTATGCCTTTGTAAGGCCCTAAGCACCTGGCGCAACTCCAAAGACTGCTTCGACAGATTTAACTTGGCGACGGATATTGCCGTCACGCTGGGAGATTTTGACTCGGTCAAAATACTCTAGAATTTCGACAGCAAGATTGCGTCCGATCCCTGTAACCGCACGAAAGTCCGAGACGCTAATCTCATCCTTTGCCGCGATTATGTCCTCAAAAATCTGGGCATGGGCATGTAGGGCCGTGGGTGCGAAGAACCGGTTGCCGGCGATCTGCACCAACATGCCCATGCGTACGGCTTGGCGTAATGTTTTCATAGTAGCGCCGACACTCAGGCCTGTTGATTCTGCCATGTTGTGAACCACAGGGGGTGCCTCAGGGGTTTCTTCGAGCAACGGAAGCAGAAGCTGCCAGTGTTTTGCATCATTCCCGGTCAGACCCGGCTGGTGCGCCGGTCGATGCAGCAACATTCCGTCGCTATTGATGGTTGTATCTGCAATCAACGACGCGACCATTCCACCGAATAGCGGTTTGGGCATATAGCGACCTAGACTTCGGCGTAGTTGTATCGAAGCTGGTCCGAGCCGGTCGGGATTAGCTATGTGGAAAGCGTCGAGCGCGGTCAGGAACTCGGTGCGTCGTGCGTTCCAGGCTGCGGGTGAGATTGCAAGTCGGTCAGTACCGTCGCCCGCCACGACGGCATCCGTAGCGACAATGGTGTTCTTCGCCTCGGCGCCGGTCAGATTACGGGTTATCAGGAACGCGTTGAGTGAAATGCCGGTTTCAGACAGAGCTAAAGCCGATTTCAGAGCGGCTCCATGATCCGGCGTGCTTAGTGCATCGAGCATCGCCAGACGGTCTGCCCGTGCCCGGCCTCGCCGGGGTGGGAAAAGGTCTACCACGTGACCACCACCCAGAGTTATCTGTGCAGATTGATCCCGGATGACAAACCGGTCGTTCGCACATGCACCGATGGCTTCATCAAGAACCAGCTGGGCAAGGCCGCTCTGTCCGGGTTCGATTGCTTCGTTTCCGAGAACCGCGACCCGCCCGGTTACATTCTTGGCGCCGACATGTACATGGACTGGCGTCCAGTGGCGTAGGGGGCGACGCGCATCAGCGACTACCCGCAAGTGAACATCAAGCTTCTTATAGAGCTGGAGCGCCGGATCAGCGACGAGCCAGTCTCCACGGGCTATGTCGTCTCTGTCGATACCCGCAAGGTTGATCGCGAGCCGGTCACCAGCCTGACCTTTTTCACTTTCAGCGTTGTTGGCATGAATGCCACGCACGCGGGCCTGCGTGCCAAAGCCAGCGATCCAGAGCCGGTCTCCCCGTGTGACCTGACCCGAAAACGCCGTTCCGGTTACAATTAGTCCGGCTCCCGCCACTGTGAACATTCGGTCGATTCCCAGACGGAAATTGCCATTCGCCGCCTTGATGTCAATTTCTTGCGACAGTGTGCAAATTTGATTGGTGAGTTCCTCTATACCCGTGTTGGTTACTCCGGAGACAGGGAAGATGGGCACGCCAGAGAGGGTGCTGTCGGCCAGCATTAGTTCAATCTCGGCATGGACTTCGTGAACTCGTTCTTCGGAAACTCGGTCTATTTTGGTGAGCGCCACCAATCCTTGCGACACGCCGAGCAGGTCAAGAATGGCCAGATGCTCGCGGGTCTGTGGCATGGGGCCATCATCTGCAGCTACTACCAGCAACGCACAATCGATGCCGGTCACACCAGCCAGCATATTGTGGACGAGACGTTCATGACCCGGAACATCGATGAAGCCGAGGCGTACCCCGTTATCAAGGTTGGTGTAAGCAAAGCCCAGATCGAGGGTCATGCCGCGCTTTTTTTCTTCGGGTAGGCGGTCGGCGTCGGTCCCCGTCAACGCCTTTACGAGTAAAGTCTTCCCGTGGTCAATATGTCCGGCGGTGGCGATAATCATTGGCTGCCCTGCTTAAGGAGCTGGGCGCGGAAGCCCTCTATATCATCAAGACAGCGCATATCAAGCCAGAGGGCATCGCCCTGTACTCGGCCAATTACGGGAACAGGCATGGCACGTAACCGCGCTGATAGTCTTTTGAGAGCGGCGCCACGGCCGCGTGTTGCGATCGGCGTGATGGTGAGAGCCGCACTGGCCAGAGTTTCAATAGGCAATGCACCCGATCCGATCTGCCCCGCGCAATCTGAAACGGAAACATCAAACTCATGGCCGAGCGCATTTGCCATGTCGCCGCGGACAGCTTCGGCATCGTCACGAATTTTGATAGCGGTTCGAGCGAGGCGGCTTAGCGTCGGTAGCCGTTCAGCCAAGCGATCAGGATCGCGGTAAAGCTTCAGGGTTGCAGCCAGTGCGGCGAGGGTCGCCTTGTCGCAGCGCAAGGCTCGTTTAAGTGGATTTTTCTTGAGTTTGCTTATCAGGTCCTTGCGTCCCACTATTAGCCCGGCCTGTGGCCCACCGAGAAGCTTGTCGCCCGAAAAGGTGACAATGTCCGCACCTGCTGCGATAGTTTCACGCGGTGTGGGTTCGTGGGGTAGTCCCCAACGCTCAAGGTTAACCAGCGCACCCGCACCGAGATCGACGGCAAAGGGTACGTTGCCGCCATGTGCAATTTCGGCGAGCTTGTCCTCTGCGACGCTCGCTGTGAACCCCTGCACCATGTAGTTCGAGGCGTGGACCTTCATGATCAGGCCGGTGCGCGCACTGAGCGCGTCTTCGAAATCCTTCGGGTGAGTGCGGTTTGTCGTACCCACTTCGATCAGCTTTGCACCGGCCCGTGACATAATGTCGGGAATGCGGAACGTGCCGCCAATTTCCACTAGTTCACCGCGAGACACTGGCACCTCCTTGCGCAGTGCCAGGGCGTTGAGTAACAGCAGGACAGCGCCGGCATTGTTATTCACAACTGTGGCAGCTTCGGCGCCTGTTAGTTCGCACAGCAAATTCTCAACATGGACATCCCGGTCACCACGCTTGCCGGTCGCTAAATCAAATTCCAGATTGCTAGCGCCACGTGCGGCGTCGGCCATCGCGGTAATAGCTTCTTCGGCCAGGGGCGCGCGTCCGAGATTGGTGTGCAGCACAGTCCCGGTCAGATTGAAGACCCGTTTGAGCGAGGGGGCGGCGGCCAGCGCTAACTGGATGGCTGCACTTTGCGTGATTGCAGCTTCGCTGATGTCTACGGTTTTGCCATCTACCATCGCGGCACGGGCCTCCTCGAGCAAGCCCCGCAAAGCGGCCACGGTAGGCACGCGTCCGGATGTTTCTATGAGGATTGCGCCTTCCGGGGTCTTTAGAATCCTATCGAGAGACGGGATGGTGGAAAAATTAGGTTGTGTGTCTGACATGGATGGGATTGTTGAGCGGCGCGCAACTTTGATCAAGGTTGATATAGTGAATAGGGTTCAGCACATTTGCGACGGATTGTCATGGTTACGCATTTTATTCAGCCCAAGTGCCGCAAGTCTGACCATTCTGAAGCGGTTTCTGAGAAAATGAGCCACGCTCGCGCCCTTATCTAGGTAACTGTCATGAAAGACTGGAGAGGTATTGCTGCGGGTCTCGGCACGGTTTTATGCTTTGTTGCCATGCTGGTGGCGGGACGGCTCGGGGCGACGACGGATGCGCTGACGGTTTTTGACCTAGCTGGCTTGCGCATGGGTGCGGCAGTACTTTGTGCCTTACCATTCCTGATGCGATCCTATCCGTGGGGTGTCAACTTGCATGCCCATGCGGTGGTTTCATTTTTTGGTGGTGCGCCTTTTGTATTGCTGATTTTTTCCGGGATGATCTTTGCCCCTGTCGGTCATGCAGCAGTGCTGATGAACGGGGCATTGCCTGTTTTTGCGGCATTGATTACGTGGGCTTGGGTCGGGGATCGCCCTGGACAATGGCAATGGGTTGGCATCGTCACCATCGTTATCGGTGTGACAGCTGTCGGCTGGGAGGCGATTGCCGGCGGTGTACCGGGACAATGGAGAGGTCACCTTTTGTTTCTTGCTGCTTCGGTTTCCGCTGCGCTCTGGTACACGGGTATGCGGGCCTGGCACCTCACCGTCATACAATCACTAGCAGCTTTGCTCATCGGAAATGCTGTGGTCTATGTACCTATCTGGTTGCTGTTTTTGCCTTCGGGACTTTTCAGTGCGCCGTTTTCCGATATCGCATTGCAGGTTGTGGTGCACGGGATCTTTGGTGCGTTCATCTGCATTCTCTGCCACGCCTATTCGGTCATGACCATCGGTCCAATGCGTCAGGCGGCGATCATGGC
>JAPKDV010000148.1 GCA_028822385.1 Alphaproteobacteria bacterium | reverse complement strand
GATTAGCAGTGGCCGGGAAAAATACATTTTAGTCCGATTTTTAGGTATTTTTGTGAATACGCGCAGCGAATTAGGGGGGAGGCCCCTCGTTCCGCATCCTGACGGTGATCGGCAGTTGCGCCAAGGAGGGCCTGGCCTTGCCGATGGGGCCGAAGTCCTTAATCACGCCCTGGCGAATAGGCTCCAAGACCACGGTGGTGATGTTGCCACCATGCTGCTTGCCCGGACGTGCTCCCTGGGGTGCGAGGCGCCGTCGCCTACATCACATCTTTCTTCAACAAGCCGTCCATTTCGATGTCCTCTAGTTGCGGTTCCTTTAACTGCAGCCAAATTGCATAAAACCCTAATTTACGCCAGATGGGACCAAGACCCTCCCTTGTGCGAAACTTTATTCTGTCTAAGAGTCGTTGGCAGTTGACAGTTGGTTCCAACGCCGTGCCACCGGAACTGAGAAGATGGTCCCGGTGGCACGATCGTTAGGTTTAGTGATCCTGCGCGTCCACCACCGCATAAGCGGTCATATTAACAACACCGCGCGTGGTAACCGATTGGGTCACGATGTGCACTGGCGCGGCCATGCCCATCAACATCGGACCCACAGACAGTCCATCGCCGATGTTCTTCAGCAAATTGAATGCGATATTTGCCGCGTCGAGCGACGGCGATACCAACAAGTTCGCGTTGCCGCTTAACTTCGAATCTGGGAAGACCCGATTCCGAATGCTCTCATTCAGCGCGGCATCCGCGTGCATTTCACCTTCGACCTCGAGGTCGGGATCGCTGGCATGCAGTAGCCCCACTGCTTCTCGCATCCTGAGTGCTGAGGGGCTATTATGTGTGCCAAAATTGGAATGCGATATCATAGCCACCTTGGGTTCAAGCCCAAAACGCCTGACCTCAGCAGCCGCCAGACGAACCATTTCTGCGAGTTGAGACGCCGTCGGATCAAGCGTAACATGCGTATCGCAAAGGAAATAAGAACCACCTGGAACGACTACGAGGCTTAGCGCAGAAGCATCGGAAACGCCATCGGCCTTGCCAATAACCTGGGTTAGATCGGCAAGGTCCCTTTGGTATTGACCATGCGTGCCGCAGATTAATGCGTCCGCCTTCCCCTGATTGACCATCATCGCCCCTAGGATAGTCGGATTTGTCCGAACCAATTCCGCCGCACGGTTCGGCGTGATCCCGCTCCGCACATTCATTTTGTGATACAGATCGGCGAACTCATCGATGTTTTTGTCTTCCTGCGGATCGACGATCAGCACCTCATTGTCAACGTTGAAGCGCAACCCAAGCTCATTCATGCGCGCTTCTATCGTCGAACGGCGACCAATCAAAATAGGCTTAGCTAACTTGTCATCCACAACTATTTGCACAGCACGCAGTATGCGCGAATCTTCTCCTTCGGCGTAAACCACCACTTTCGGGTCGATCCGAGCCTGTTCGAAGAGCGGTCGCATGATTTGACCGGAACGGAACACGAAGGAGGCCAACTTGCGACGGTATTCGTCAAAGTCCGCGATCGGGCGGGACGCGACACCACTATCCATAGCCGCCTTGGCGACGGCCGGAGCTATTTCCGTGATCAGACGTGGGTCGAAAGGTTTGGGGATCAGTTTTTCAGGCCCAAAGGTACCGCTCTTGCCCCCAAACGCCGCTTGCACGACATCGGAACTTTCGGCCATCGCCAAGTCGGCCAGCGCCTTAACGCATGCAATCTTCATTTCCTCATTAATCGTGGACGCACCAACATCAAGTGCACCGCGGAATATGAAGGGGAAACATAGCACGTTGTTGACCTGGTTGGGGTAATCTGACCGACCCGTGCCGATGATCACATCCGGGCGTGCCGCGTGGGCCTCTTCAGGTGTGATTTCGGGTGTAGGATTGGCCAGCGCCATGATTATCGGCTTGTCGGCCATGGTCTTGACCATGGCACCGGTCATGGTTCCCGGCCCAGACAGGCCCAGAAAAATATCAGCGCCGATCATCGCTTGCTCTAACGTTCGGTGCTTAGTTTCGATGGCGAAATACTCCTTGTATTTGTCCATCCGTTCGGCCCTGCCCTTGAAAATAACGCCAGTCCGGTCGGTCACAATGATGTTTTCCCTCGGCATCCCCAGCGCGATAAGCTGATGCACACATGCCTGAGCTGCAGCGCCCGCACCCGAGGTAACCAGTCGAACATCCTTGATGTCTTTTCCGACAACCCGCAGCCCATTATAAATCGCCGCTGCAACAACGATTGCCGTGCCGTGCTGGTCATCATGAAAAACCGGAATTTTCATTCTCTCACGCAGTAAGCGTTCGATTTCGAAACAGGCCGGCGCGGAGATATCTTCAAGATTGATTCCGCCAAAAGTCGGCTCTAATCGAGCGACGCATTCAACAAATTTCTCAACATCTGTCTCATCCACCTCGATATCAAAAACATCGACATTAGCAAATTTCTTGAACAGAACCGCCTTACCTTCCATCACAGGTTTAGACGCGAGCGCTCCGATATTACCCAGGCCAAGCACGGCGGTACCATTAGTGATGACGCCAACCAAATTGCCCCGCACAGTAACGCTTGCCGCTTCAGTGGGATCCTCAGCGATCAACATGCAGGCGGCCGCCACTCCAGGCGAATAAGCTAGCGCGAGGTCGCGTTGATTTGCCATCGGCTTGGTCGCCACTATCTCCAGTTTTCCAGGTGGGTCCATCTGATGATAAACGATCGCCGCTTTGTCCAGTTCGTTGCTCATTCCCTGCAATCTCCTAGTGGTTTCGTTGAGTTAGACGACGCTCTGTTAAATGTCCCGGCCATTATTAACCTGCATTCCCCATAAGGGAGCGTCCATCGAGATAAACTCTGACGTAGGGCCGCTCGGAAGGCAATCCAAACGCGATTGGCAATGATAGAGAGTGTCGATGCCTTGGGATTGCGAACCGATAGACCGTTGTCAGGGCCTATATTGCCGTTCGTGCCATGCCGCAGACGCACCCGTTTTGTCGCGGTGTAGGATGAACAGTTTTTTCTCGTCATGTGGGAGTTGGCCTCTGTCTAAGCCGATTGATACAGTACAGTGATCCGCCCCGATTGATCCGTCCAATTCGAATGTTAGTTCATGGTCGGTCGTTGCTCCAGGAGGATGATTGTTTCCGGCGCAGTTGGCCTGTAACTGAGTGCTGAATGTGGCCGCTTGGTGTTGTAATGTCGCCGCATTGTTCGATGATAATCCCGGCTTCCTTAAGGGTGTAGAAGAACTCACCATTTAGCAGTTCGTCTCTGAGCCGAGCATTGAAGCTCTCGACATAGGTGAACGAAGTCGCAACTTTACACATGATCCGTCGTTCAACCAGTGCCGTCCTTTCTTCAGCTGTTTCAATAGCCATACCGACCGCACCGTCGGAATACCTTAATCATGTAGGCAACCAACTGCTCTTCATCGTCACGTCCATGGGGAACATACAGGTGGGTGGACCGGTGCTGTCCGAGAACGCGTCAGGCACTAGGTTCAGAGACAGAGACCTTGCACGCACCAGGTCGATGCACATACGGCGACGGGTGGGGGTTAGAAGTTTCCTTTGGCAGGCTCTGACAAGATCAGTTTATCGAGAGTTAGATCCGAGACGCCACGTCGAAGACGTTCATTTTTCTTCCGTAGCAGCTCCAGCTCTTTCAGTTGATCCATCCCTATGCCGCCATATTACTTGCGCCAGCGATAAAGGGTCTGCTCCGTGAGGCTGTTCAGACACGCACGCCCACTTACTCGACCACCCAAACCGACCCCAGGATCTAAAGCGCTTTTTGGACCGTGTCGGCAAACGGGGCCAAGTCTTGATGAGATGCTGCGTGGACATCACCCGACATTGGTTGGGAACACCTGCCGCTTCCGTCACGCTGATACTGCTTTCCACGGCCCCGTTCAGGTCCCCAGCGCTACATCATCAAGGTCGGCAAGGTCAGCGTGATCGCCGGGATGAAGATCAACAACAGCAACGTTATGACATCAATCACCAGAAACGGCATAACACCGGCGAAAACCTCTTCCAACTTGATTGGAATCGGAGAGGCGCTGCGAACCACATAAACATTGAGGCCGACCGGCGGTGTAATCAACGATATCTCCGCAAGCTTGATTGCGATGACCCCCAGCCAGATCGGGTCAAACCCCGCTGCCGTCAGGATTGGATACATCACCGGCAGGGTGATCACCATAATAGCGATCGGATCGATCAACATTCCCAGCACCAAATAGGTCATAGCGAAAGCCAGCAAATAGACGTATTTGTTTAGTTCCAACGCTAGCATGGCTTCGCTGATATCCGTGACCAGCCCCGTATAAGTCAGATAACGGGCAAAGATGATTCCGCCGATCACAATGATGAAAATAACCGAGGTCGTAACGCCGGCATCCTTGAAGGTGTCTATGGTCTTACGCCCGGTAAGCCGGCGTTTCGCGATCACGATCAGAAAGGCTCCAAAGGCACCGATCGCGCCCGCATAAGTCGGTACGAAGAAGCCGGCATAAATGCCGCCGATCACCAGCATGAACAGGAAAACGATCCCCCAAACCCCGTTAAGCGAGCGCCAACGGTCGGGCCAGGAAATAATTTCGCGAGATGGTGGTGCCATGTCCGGTCGCTTCTTGGCGATGGCATATATGCCGCCCATGTACATCGCCGCCGAAAGCAGTCCGGGGATCAATCCCGCCCTGAGCAAAAGTGCGATTGATTG
>JAPKDV010000026.1 GCA_028822385.1 Alphaproteobacteria bacterium | reverse complement strand
GCTTCTTCAACTACCTTCTGATAACGACGCTGCAACGAACAATCACGCTCAAACAGATGAATGGCATTTCCATGGATGTCACCAAAGACCTGTACCTCAATATGGCGTGGCAAGGTCAGATACTTCTCAATCAGAACTCGATCATTACCAAACGCTCCCATTGCTTCACGGCGTGCAGATTTCAAAGCCTCTAGAAAATCAGCTTCACGTTCGACAATCCGCATTCCCCGACCGCCGCCACCCGCTGATGCCTTGATCAGGACTGGATAGCCTATGTCTCCTGCAGCACTCCGCAACGTATCTTTATTCTGATCCTCACCGTGATAACCCGGCACGAGCGGTACGCCCGCAGCTCCCATAACCAACTTGGATGTAGCCTTGTCACCCATGGAGCGCATGGCTTCCGGGCTCGGTCCAATAAACGTGATCCCTTCAACAATGCACGCCTCCGCAAAAACTGCGTTTTCTGAGAGGAAACCATAACCAGGATGAATTGCGTCGGCGTTGGTCGCTTTGGCTGCTGCGATAACCGCGTCGATATTGAGATAGCTTTCAGACGCTTCCTCTGGACCAATACAGACCGCTTCATCGGCGTATTCCACATGCATGGCTCGAGCATCTGCCTCGGAATAAACCGCAATCACATGCACACCCAGCCTCCGCGCAGTCCTCGCGACGCGCACGGCAATCTCTCCACGATTGGCAATCAACAAACGTTCAATCATTTATCTTTCTTTCTTTCGGGGTAAGTGTCACGGGCATAACGAAGAACTTTGGTAAACCCAAACAACATCGTCCGGCTGCCTATTTTTTTGGCATCACTCGCCATGCTGCTTCCCTCTTTTCAAGGAATGCCGCCAAACCCTCACGGCCCTCATCGTTGACGCGAATATCCGCGATCCGCTGCGCTGTATCCTCGATCATCTCCGCATCGAATGGGCCGGACGATACGCGCCGTATCAAATCTTTCGAGGCCGCCATCGCGGCTGGGCCATTGTCCAGCAGAACTGCAGCTAATTCAGCAATACGGTCATCGAGACTTTGTTCGGGCACAACCTCATGCACCAGTCCTAAGCTGCGGGCTACTTCGGCACTGAACCGTTCTGCAGTCTGGAAGTAACGGCGGGACGCACGAGCCCCGATCGCTTCGACCACATAGGGGCTAATCACGGAGGGAATCAGTCCTAGGCGTGTCTCTGATAGGCAGAAGTTAGCGCATTCTGACGCAATGGCGATGTCGCAGGCAGCAACCAGTCCCACACCACCACCAAACACTGCACCCTGCACCCGCGCAATGGTTGGCTTAGGTATCTCGTTGAGGCGTCGCATCATTTCTGCGAGCACCCGAGCGTCTTCCAAGTTCTCGGCTTCCGAATAATCCGCCATGCGTTGCATCCAGCCAAGATCGGCCCCGGCAGAAAAGCTCTTACCCTCCCCCTGCAGAACAACAACCCGAATGTCAGCGTCCTCGCCCACACGTGTGAACACATCGTTCAACTCGCCAATCAGCACATCGTCAAACGCGTTGTGCTTTTCAGGACGTGCCATAATAATCCGCGCAATCGAATCCGACATTTCTAGCTGAATGGCCCCACTTAACATTGTCGTCCCCTACATCCGAAACACGCCAAAGCGCGTTTCCTCAATGGGTGCATTTAGTGAAGCTGACAGTCCCAGTCCGAGCACACGCCTTGTATCTGCCGGGTCGATGATCCCGTCATCCCAGAGCCGCGCACTTGCATAGTAAGGGTGTCCCTGATGCTCATACTGGTCTCGGATTGGCGCCTTAAAGGCTTCCTCGTCCTCGACACTCCATTCTTCTCCGCGCGATTCCATCCCATCGCGACGGACTTGGCCCAAGACATTAGCAGCCTGAGTTCCGCCCATGACCGAAATACGTGCATTCGGCCACATCCACATGAACCGCGGGCTATAGGCGCGCCCGCACATACCGTAATTTCCTGCCCCGAAACTGCCGCCAATGATCACTGTGAACTTTGGAACATTGGCACAGGCAACAGCAGTCACCATCTTCGCGCCGTCCCGAGCGATACCACCAGCCTCATATTTTTGTCCTACCATGAAGCCGGAGATGTTTTGCAGAAAGATCAGAGGAATTTTGCGCTGTGCGCAAAGCTCAATGAAATGCGCACCCTTTAGAGCGGATTCCGAAAACAAGATGCCGTTATTCGCCACTATCCCAACCGGATAGCCATGCAAATGGGCAAAGCCCGTCACCAGGGTCTCCCCATACAGCGCCTTGAACTCGTCGAACTCTGAACCATCGACAATCCGCGCAATTACCTCACGCACGTCATAAGGCTTGCGGATATCAGCATTCACAACCCCATAGAGATCTTCGGCCGCGTAAAGCGGATCAGACGATGGCCGTGTTTCCAAATCGACATTCTTGGGACGGTTCAGATTGGCCACGATTCGCCGCACAATCGCCAGTGCGTGCGTGTCATCTTGAGCCAAATGATCCGCAACGCCGCTGGTCCGGGTATGCACATCAGCTCCACCAAGTTCTTCGGCAGAAACAACTTCACCCGTCGCCGCTTTTACCAGCGGCGGCCCGGCAAGAAAGATCGTGCCTTGTTCTTTCACGATTACGGCCTCGTCCGACATCGCCGGAACATAGGCGCCACCGGCCGTGCAGGACCCCATCACTGCCGCAATCTGCGGAATGCCTTCTGATGACATGGTAGCCTGATTGTAGAAAATGCGGCCAAAGTGATCACGATCCGGAAACACATCATCCTGCTGTGGCAGGTTAGCTCCTCCGGAATCCACAAGATATATACAGGGAAGATTATTCTGCCGGGCGATCTCCTGCGCACGCAAATGCTTCTTCACCGTGATCGGAAAATAAGTCCCACCCTTAACGGTCGCGTCATTGACGACAATCACACATTCACGCCCCGATACCCGGCCGATCCCTGTCAAAATTCCTCCTGCAGGAACCGTATCGCCATACATCTCCCAACCAGCGAATTGTGAAAACTCAAGAAATGGAGAACCTTCATCTACCAGTGTGTCGATCCGATCACGCGGCAACAGCTTACCGCGTCCCAGATGGCGCTCACGCGAGCGCTTACCGCCGCCAAGTTCAATCTGCGATACTTTCTGACGCAAATCGTCGAGAACGCTGCGCATTGACGCAGTGTTTTCCTTGAACAAATCAGACTTTGGATCGAGGCTACTAGTGATCGCGGTCATGCATGCATACTCCGGCAAAATGGCTTCATGTAAGAAACCTCTGTGATAGAAACATTTAAATGACAAATCTGCCCACTAAATCCGATATCGAGACGGCCGCCGAAACAGTCTATGCGGCGATGCCCCCTACCCCGCAATATGTCTGGCCGCTGCTGAATGCGTCAACGGGCGGGAATGTCTGGGTGAAGCACGAAAACCACAGCCCAATTGGCACGTTTAAGTTGCGTGGTGGGCTGGTCTATCTTGCAAATCTTTGTGCTGACAAACCCGATGTCTCTGGTGTCATCGCTGCAACCAGAGGCAACCACGGACAGTCGATTTCTTTTGCTGCCCGGGCCAACGGTATCGAGGCAGTGATTGTTGTTCCTGAGGATAACTCGTCCGACAAAAATGCAGCAATGAAAGCCCTTGGGGCCGAACTGATTACCCACGGCCATGATTTTCAGGAAGCCTTGGAATATGCCGAAGATCTTGCAGTCGAGCGCAGGCTGGAGATGGTGCCATCCTATGCCATGTCTCTGGTTCCCGGCGTGGCGACCTACGCTATGGAACTGCTGACTGCTGCCCCCGATCTTCACACGCTCTACGTACCGATCGGACTTGGCTCCGGGATCACCGGCTGTATCGCTGCCCGTGAAGCGCTTGGATTGAAAACCGAGATCGTCGGCGTGGTTGCCGAGAACGCGCCCGCTTATGCCCTCTCGTTTGCGAAGGGCGAAGCGCTTTCGACCAACAGTGCTGACACCTTTGCCGATGGACTGGCGTGCCGCGTCCCGGCCGTAGACGCCGTTCAGGTAATCTGCAAATACGCCGCACGGGTGATTACGGTCAGTGAAGACGAGATCCGCGGCGCCATAAGGCTTTACTACACCGCGACCCACAACTTGTCGGAAGGTGCCGGTGCGGCGGCGCTCGCTGGGCTCATGCAAGAACAGGCCACAATGGCCGAAAAGTCGGTCGGCGTTGTCCTCTCGGGCGGCAATATTGATCGCGCGCTCTACCAGACTATCCTGTCGGGATAGGATCACACCGCCCTCCCGCCTTTACCAGCCGCCCGTTTCAAGCCACCTATCGACCATGTCGAGGCGGTCGCAACCCCAGAATCCTTCGCCATCTACAATGAAATAAGGCGACCCAAAGACCTTGCGCTCGATGGCCTCATTCGTCTCGGCCACGAGCTTGTCCTTGATAGACGGGTCCTGCAGCCCCACGGCAAGTGCCTCGCCGTCGAATCCGGCGGCAGCGGCAATTTCGATGACCGCATCGGGCCCTGAAATGTTCGTTCCCTCACCCAGTGCAGCATTAAATAGCGCAAGACCCATATCACATGCTTTGGCAGGATCCTGAGCCTTGGCCCAGTAAACCGCACGAGATGCTGCTGTCGGGGAGAACGGAAAATCCTCGGGCGGGTTGTATACCACACCATGGAAGCGCGCTGAGCGCGCAAAGTCGTGGCGGGAATAATCCCCTTTCATCGGCACATGGGGCAGCGGCACCGCGCCGGTTACTTTGAACACGGCACCCAGCAAAAAAGGTTTCCAATCGACACTGCGACCATGCTTGGCGGTCATGTCCCCAATCTTTTGGGCCGCAATGTAGCCGTACGGGCTGTTAAAATCGAAATAGAACTCGACAGGTGAGTTGGACATAATATTCCCCTTTTCATTTTTTCTCATATGGTCCCAGCCACAATATGTCGGCCGATAATCAGCTTCTGGATATCGCTAGTACCTTCGTAAATTTTGGTAACCCGGACATCGCGATAGATACGCTCGACCGGGAAGTCTTGAAGATAGCCGTAGCCGCCATGGATCTGGATCGCGTCGGAGCAGACTTCTTCTGCCATTTCCGAAGCATAGAGTTTCGCCATCGCCGCTTCGGCCAGGCACGGTTCTCCGGCATCACGCAAGCGCGCGGCATTATGGGTGAGTTGGCGCGCCGCCTCGATCTTGGTGAGCATTTCAGCAAGGCAGAAAATCACTGCCTGATGTTCGATAATAGCCTTGCCAAAGGTCTCGCGGGCACGGGCATAGGCGACCGCGTGTTCATAGGCGGCGCGCGCCATACCTATAGCTTGAGCAGCGATGCCAATGCGACCTCCCTCCAAGTTGGACAGCGCGATCCGATAGCCCTCGCCCTCTTCACCAAGCAGAAGGTCCGGTGTGAGTTCCATGTCGTCAAAGACGAGCTGACAGGTGTCTGACGCACGTTGCCCCATCTTGCGTTCGATGGACGCCACCCGATAGCCGGGTGTGTCGGTCGGGACAATGAACGCGCTCATACCCTTCCCGCCCGCATCGGGGTCGGTTTTGGCAAAGACGATCGCCACATCGGCATTCTTGCCGGACGTGATGAATTGCTTAGTGCCGTTCAAAACATATTTGTTGCCTACTTTCTCCGCCCGGGTGTCGATTGCTCCGGCGTCTGACCCGGCCATGGGTTCGGTCAGCGCGAACGCACCCAGCATTTCGCCTCTGGCAAGCGGGCGTAGGAAGCGTTCCTTCTGGGCCTCACTTCCGAAATTGAGAACCGGAAGACAGGCCACCGAATTGTGCACTGCCATGATGGTAGAACAGGCCCCATCACCGGCCGCAATTTCCTCCAGCGCCAAGGCATGGGCCAGCGTATCGGCACCGGCACCACCCCATTCTTCAGGCACGGTCATTCCGAGCAGACCCAGCTCACCCATTCCGCGCACAGCATATTCGGGATAGATCCCATCGCGATCCCACACAGCAGCATGGGGGGCAAGCTGCTCTGACGCGAAGGATCGTGCCATATCTCGAATTATAACCTGTTCGTTAGTCAGCGGCATCTTCTGCCCGTTCTCCAACAACGATCTTGCACATAGCGTCATTGTCTTGATCAACAGCACACAGGTGGCCGTTCTCCAGATCAACCCACCAACCGTGCAACTCTATCTCGCTGTTGGCGATCTTTTCAGCAATCCAGGGGAAGGTTTTCAAATTGGCTAATGAAATACGGATGGCATCCCGTTCCACGACGGGCTGCTCAGGGACCGAACCACCTGCACCACAAGGACAGGCTTGCGTGGCAATCTCCATCCAAGGCGCAATGAACTCACGCTTATTGGGTTCACCGGAAACGGCCGCACGCAGAGCTTGAATACCGCCGCAGGCTGAATGGCCAAGCACAATGATATGGTCCACCTCAAGATCACGCACAGCGAATTCGAGCGCCGCACTCGTTCCGTGATGCCCGTCATCCGGCCCATAGGGTGGAACAAGGTTGGCGACATTGCGGACAATGAAAAGTTCACCCGGTTCGGAACCTAACAGCAGGGCCGGATCCACACGAGAATCCGAGCACGCAATCAGCATCACTTCGGGGGATTGCCCCTGATCGGCAAGCTCCCGCATCCGTTCCGGGCGCTGTTCATAGTAGCGCGCGCGAAATCCGCGAAATCCGGCAACAAGGCGTTCAATAGCATCTACCAACTAACATCCCTTCCATGGTAATTGGGAAGCTGGCCGCTCTGGGCCGGTAACAGTGAATTCAGCAAGGACCGGATTCCCGCGACACTTTCCGCTCGCGTAATCGACGCTTGGTATGCCGTCTCCCGTAATAAATTGAACCTCACCATGGGTGTTCTGTTCCCTTCCAGGTAAAAAATTTTCCGGAACTTCGGGGTCCCAGATCGTCAATCACCCGCCGCATCCCACTGACACTTTCGTTAACACTCACGGGGGCTCCCGCTCCGCCCATATCTGAGGACACCCAACCGGGATGGAACACGACAGCGCGTATACCAAGTGTCCGCCAGTGTGGCTCCAGGTCGCGAAACCGGTCATTTAGTAGGCATTTTGATGCACCGTAATCCGCTAACGGCGTGCGTGCGCCGTTGCGTGAGCCCATCTTGCTGGTGAGGATCGCGATCTTCCTGAACTGGCCTCGCAACATCGCAGGCATCAAGGAATCCACAACATCCAAAGGAGCATCTGCATTGATCGCCCTCATTTCTTCACGGCTGACCCCACGCAGAACTCCTGCGCTATGGATCAAAACGTCGAGACCGCGCCCATCAAAAATATCTGCCAGCGCGCCAATCTGTTCCAGATCGCGCACTTCCAGACCATGGATCGAAACATCGCCTGCTATATCGCCAAGAACACCGGGATCATGAGGAGTACGCGTTGTCGCATGAACCTCCCAACCATCCTCGGCATAAGTTTCGGCAAACCGAAGTCCAATCCCGCGACTAGCACCGACGATAAGAACCGATCCAGTCATCAGTCCTGCCCTCCTAAGGATTTGGCATTGGGACGCCGCGCGGTAGCCTCAATCTCGATCTTCATACGCGGATCGACAAGTTGGACGATCAGCGCGGTCGCAGCCGGCGGATTTGGCCCCAGATATTGTTTGAACACCGGCATCAGCAATTCGTAATCCTCCCCACTCGACACGTAGAACGTCACCCGCACCAGATCTGAGAAAGAACAACGCGCAGCGGCTAGAGTTCTGGCAATGTTGCGAAACACCTGATGCCCCTGCTCCACCACATCATCAGCGATGGTCATGGTCTCGTAGTCGAAACCGGTAGTGCCGGAGACGTGCACATAATCATCATCAACCACGGCACGGGAATAGCCGACGGCCTTTTCGAATTCGGAATTGGAGGAAATACGACGCATACAAAAACCCTAGCGAAATTGCAGTTCGTCGGCCGGAGCGAATTCAGCCGTGTAGCTGCTTTTAAAGATATCTTTGATGTTCCAGACCCATTCATCGCCATCACTATTCACCTCGTAGCAAGCCTCACCTAAACCTTCCCACCAGGAGCAATACTCGATCTCGGTAACCCACCAACGACCTTTGGACAGCGCAACACCGTCGGCTTTATAGGCAATGGTGCCCTCAGTCCGAAAAAACCACCAATAGAGCGTGCCGGCCCAGGCCCCAACGGCCGTGTTGCCAGATAACCAGTCACGCATCCCTAGCACCGACAAACGGTCAGTCATGGGCCCCTGCCGAAGTTACGGTCAGAAATAGGACAAGAAAGGCATCAACCAGTCGCATCATGCACTTTCCTCAAACAGTTCACGGCCTATCAGCATGCGGCGAATTTCAGATGTGCCCGCGCCAATCTCATAGAGTTTCGCGTCCCGCAGCAGACGGCCGGTTGGGTATTCATTGACGTAACCGTTGCCACCCAGGGTCTGGATTGCTTCCAGTGCCATCCAGGTTGCCTTTTCACCGGCATAGAGAATAGCGCCAGCTGCGTCTTTGCGGGTCGTTTCGCCCCGATCACAGGCCTGAGCCACGGCATACACATAAGCTTTACAGGCATTCATGGTGACATACATGTCGGCCAGCTTGCCTTGCATCAGCTGAAAGGTTCCGATGGGCTGCCCAAACTGTTCGCGCTCGTGGACATAGGGCACCACAATATCCATGCAGGCCTGCATGATGCCAAGCGGACCAGCGGCAAGTACCGCGCGCTCATAATCGAGGCCTGACATCAGGACATTCACGCCCTTACCTACTTCGCCCAAGACGTTTTCTTCGGGGACCTCACAGTCCTGAAAAACCAGCTCACATGTATCAGAGCCGCGCATTCCCAGCTTGTCGAGTTTCTGCGCCTGGGTGAACCCCTTGAAGCCCTTCTCGACGAGAAAGGCCGTCATGCCACGTGGTCCGGCCTCCATATCGGTCTTGGCGTAAATCACGAAGGTTTCAGAGACGGGGCCATTGGTGATCCACATCTTGTTACCGTTCAATATGTAGCGGTCACCTTTTTTATCGGCCCGCGTCTTCATACCGACAACATCAGACCCCGCCCCCGGCTCACTCATCGCCAATGCACCGACATGCTTTCCGGACACCAGATCTGGCAGATAACGGGCCTTCTGTTCCGCCGTCCCATTGCGATTAATCTGATTAACACAAAGGTTCGAATGGGCGCCGTAAGACAAGCCGACTGACGCCGACGCCCGGCTGACCTCTTCCATCGCTACGCAATGTTCGAGATAACCAAGATTCGAGCCGCCATATTCTTCATCAACCGTGATCCCGTGCAGTCCCAGCTCGCCCATCTGAGGCCAGAGGTCGATTGGAAATTCATTCGAGGCATCGATCTCCGCCGCGCGTGGCGCTATGTTGTCTGACGCAAAGCTGCGCACGGAATCGCGGAGCATGTCGGCGGTGTCGCCCAGATCAAAGCTCAGGCTCGGGTATTCGTTGGGAATCATCCGATTTCTCCTAGTGTCGACAGTTCAGACTGTCTAATTATTCTTGCTCACAATATTTCCCGCGCGCTACAGCTTTATTCTGCCGCCTCGCGACCCAGATTCTCCAGACCATGAAGCTGTTCCCGGCATCGTTCGGCATAACGGTCCATATTCGCAATCGTCACATCGAGGTCCCGACGCTTTTCCTCAAGTAGTTCACGCTTTGCATCGAGCTTGCTCAGTAGCGCACGAAGCTGACCAGCTTCGCCGTGTGGTGCGGAATATAGTTCAATAATGTCCTTAGCTTCTGCGAGAGAAAAGCCCAGTCGTTTGCCACGCAGGACAAGAGCCAGCCGCACACGGTCGCCAGCGGAATAGACACGCTTCTGACCATCGCGCGCGGGCGCGATCAGGCCTTCATCCTCGTAATAGCGGATCGTGCGGGACGTGACCTCAAACTCACGCGCCAATTCGGAAATGGAGTATATACGTTCCATTTTACTAGTTTACGTTAACGTTAACGTAAGGCAAGGTAATTCTAAGAAACTATAGATTTTTTTTGAGAGAATTATCTAGCTATTCTCACGAACCAGCCGTGCCTTCTGGCGTTCCCAGTCCCGCTTTTTCTCGGTCTGTCGCTTATCGTACTGGCGTTTACCGGTGGCAATGCCCAGATCCACCTTCGCGATACCGCGATCATTGAAGTAGATCGAAAGAGGCACGAGCGTCGCGCCTTCGCGCTTGATAGACATCAGCAATCGATCAAATTCACGGGCGTGTACCAACAACTTACGAGGACGCCGATCTTCATGGCCAATATTTCGAGCTGAAGCGTATTCCGGGATGTAGCAGTTAAACATCCACAGTTCACCGTCACGCTCACCGGCCCAAGCATCAACCAGACTGGCCTTGCCCTGACGCAGGGATTTGACCTCTGAACCTGTTAAAACAAGACCCGTCTCCATATTGCCTTCAATGGAATAATCGTGGCGTGCTTTGCGGTTCTGCGCGGCGATCGTGCCGGGAGTTGTGTGCTTTTTCTTTGCCATTGCGGTTCCGCTTGGCCCGCGAGCTAGTTCAGCAGACCGGCGGAAACCATCGCCTGGTGAACGAGTTTGCGGGTATTCTCATTCGCTGGAGTCAACGGCAAGCGCACATCCATGTCGCATTTCTCGAGCACTGACGCCGCATATTTCACGGGCACTGGGTTCGGCTCGACAAATAGAGCTTGGTGAAGCGGGAATAACTGCGCGTTGATCGTCATCGCATCATCATGCTTGCCACTCGCCCAAGCATCATGCATCTGGGACAACGCACCCGGAGCAACGTTGGATGTCACCGAAATACAACCATCTCCGCCATTCACCATGAACGAAAGGACAGTGGCGTCCTCGCCCGAGAGCATACAGAAATCATCGCCAATAGCCTCGCGTGTCGCGAGCGGACGAGCAAGGTCAGCCGTTGCGTCCTTCATGCCAACAATGCCAGAGAAATCCTTCGCCAGCCGCGCCATGGTCTCTACCGACATATCGATCACAGAACGTGGGGGAATATTGTAGATGATAATCGGCAAATCAACAGCCTCCGCCGCAGTCTTAAAATGCGCGTAGAGACCATCCTGAGAGGGCTTGTTGTAATAAGGGGTCACAATCAGAGCCGCATCCGCGCCGGCAGTTTTAGCATGCTGGGTCAGGCGCACACATTCCTCGGTGGAATTCGAGCCCGCACCCGCGATCACCGGGACGCGACCAGCTGCAGCCTCAATGCACAATTCAACAACGCGCTCATGCTCGACATGACTGAGGGTCGGGGATTCCCCTGTAGTGCCAACAGGAATTAGCCCGTCAGTTCCCTCGTCAATTTGCCACTCGACCAATGCCTGAAATGCTTTCTCATCCACTTTTCCATCACGGAACGGAGTGATGAGTGCAGTCAACGATCCTTTGAACATTTTGGCCTCCTACCCGCATAGCGGTACCTTCAAAATTTGCGCGGACGATAACGGCTCAACGTGGCTGGAACAAGACGTCTTGCTGGCCAAAGCGTGATGTTTTCCCTTATGTTCAAAGCGGAGTATCACCTTGGGTATGCAAAAAACATCACACTCAATTACCTTCGCACTGCTGATTGGTGCATTTGCTTTCGGTACGCCGTTCTCAGCCTGCGCGGATCATGCTGACCCGGCAGATGTCGCCGCGAACGATCTGGTGGCCGCGGCCGAACGTGAAGACTGGGCCGGTGTGAAGCTATATGCTAGGCACATACGCGATCCACTGCTCGCCGAATACGCCACTTGGCTTGGCATCCAACATAACAATACAAAAGCCTCGTTTAGCGAAATATCGCGCTTTGTTGATCGTCACCCGACATGGCCGCGCCAGACGGAACTCCGCCGTCGCGCCGAGCACGCCATTGACGACAAGGTTTCTCATCTCTCGCTGCTGGACTGGTTCGAGCGCTACTCGCCTGTTTCAGGGAAAGGTGCTCTCGCACACCTAAATGCGATTTCATCGGCAAGAAACACAGCAGAAATTCCCGAACTCACGCGCAGTTACTGGCTCAAACTGAATTTCGATGCTGCCTATGAGAAGGAGTTCCTGCGCACATTTGGCGGTCAGCTTGATCGCGAAACACATATCGCGCGGCTGGACCGTTTGATCTGGCAACGCGGCCACAATGCCGCCACGCGCATGCTTAAATATGTTCCTGCCGACCACCGTGCTCTCGCGCGCGCCCGTATTGCCCTGTTGCGGCGGAGTGGTGGCGTCGATGGTAAGATTTCCAGCGTCCCAGACCATTTGAGCCAGGCTCCAGAATTGTGGTTCGAACGCCTGCAATGGCGTCGACGCAAGGACAAGAACGATAGTGCAGGCGATATTCTCAAATCGATGCCCAGCCGACGTCCACGACCGGAACTCTGGGCCAAGGAAGGCCTAATTCTAGCCCGGCGGGCATTTGCCAATGGTCATTACAGCGAAGCGGCCAAGCTGGTTTCCGGTCACGGCCTCTCACGTGGCCGAGAATTTGCGGAATCTGAATTTCTGGCCGGGTGGATCCGCCTTTCGTTTCTATCCGAACCAAGTGCAGCTGAACAGCATTTCGAAGCACTCTACAACGGTGTGAGTTACCCGATAAGTCGTGCCCGCGGTGCATACTGGAAGGGGCGCGCCGAAAATTCACGCGGAAACACGCAGCTGGCAAAGGACTGGTGGCTGCGCGCAGCCCAACATCCAACTACCTATTACGGGCAAATTGCGACCCTCGCGCTCGGCCAAAAGCCAGATAAGTTTAACTTCGCAGTTCCCTCAGACCCTGAAATACGCCGTGAGTTTCTTCGTCGCGAACTTGTGGAACTTGTGCATCACCTCCACGGGCTTGGTGCGGACAAACAGTTGCGGACATTATTGCTGCATTTGTCGGGTCTCGCTGGAAGTGCCGAAGAACGCCTCCTCGTGGCACAGCTTGCCCATGAGTCAAAGCGACCACGTGAAGCTGTCCGTGCCGTCAAACGCCTCAACCAGCTCGACAACATCGTAGGGGTTGCAGGTTATCCATTAACGCCTGTCCCCGATCTCACGCACCCTTACGCCCCTGAAGACGCGCTAGTTCTTGCTGTGATCCGGCAAGAAAGCGGGTTCGACCAAACTGCCATCAGCCGTGCCGGCGCGCGCGGCATGATGCAGCTGCTTCCGGGTACCGCCAAACAGGTGTCGAAGTCACTGTCGATTCCCTACACAAGGGCAAAGCTGACAACGGACCCGAATTACAATATTCGTCTCGGACAGGCATATCTGGCCCAGATGCTCGACAAATTTTTTGGATCTCCACCGCTGGCACTTGCAGCCTATAACGCTGGTCCACATCGGGTGGATCGCTGGCTCAAAAAATTCGGTGACCCGAGAACCGGACAAATTAATATGGTAGACTGGATCGAATCCATTCCCTTCCATGAAACCCGTAACTACGTCCAACGGGTCAGTGAAGCAGCCACAGTCTATCGCTACCTCCTGAGCGGAGTGCAGGTGGCAGATATCATTACAACCCCTTTGCACACGCTCAAAAATCAGCCGTGAACACCTCGCACATTTCTAGCGTCAAGGCCTGTGTTTTTGATGCCTATGGCACCTTGCTCGATTTCAACTCGGCCGTGATGAGCTGCGCCGACGAGATCGACGATGATTCAGCACGACTGTCAGATGTCTGGCGACAGAAGCAGCTGCAGTACACTTGCCTCCGCAACCTAATTGGAGAACACCCCGATTTTTGGCAGCTTACCGGCGAGGCTCTCGATTTCTCTCTAGCAGCAGTCGAGATTGATAACCCGGAGCTCCGCGAACGCCTGATGGCTCTCTATCGCGAACTTGATGCCTTCCCGGAAGTCTCCAAGACGCTACGTCGCCTTAAAGGCGGCAAAATGCTCACCACTATCCTATCGAATAGAGCTCCTGAGATGCTGAACGCCGCTGTTCGCGCCAACAATCTTCACAACCTGCTAAACGAAGTGTTGTCTGTTGAGGACGCCGGTGTGTTCAAGCCTGATCCCCGTGTATATCAGCTTGCGGTAGACCAGCTGGACGTCGCCCCGGAACATATCTGCTTCATGTCCTCGAATGGTTGGGATACCGCCGGCGCCGCGGCTTTCGGCTTAAAGGCGGTGTGGATCAATCGATACGATCAGCCCGAGGAACACCAGCTAAGACGCCCCTATGTGGTGATTGACACATTGACGTCCCTACCAGCAATGCTTGCGGTTTACGCGTCATGACCAAAATAACCCTGCCAACACTAGCAGATATAGAAGCTGCCTCTAAACGCCTTCAAACCCACGCCGTTCTCACGCCATTGATTGAAAACCCGCCTCTCAACGAGAAGGCCGGCGGCCGTATTCTACTAAAAGCGGAGTCCCTGCAGCGCACCGGCTCTTTCAAGTTTCGTGGTGCCTATAATTTTCTGTCGCAAATCGAACCAGCCGCACGAATCAATGGCGTGGTGGCCTATTCATCTGGCAACCACGCACAGGGCGTGGCCGCTGCGGCGCAAATATTCGATATCCCTGCAACAATCGTCATGCCGTCTGACGCACCCTTAATGAAGGTCGAAAACACCCGAGGTTATGGTGCCGAGGTCGTACTGTATGACCGTGTGAACGAATCCCGTGAAGAAATCGCGGCAGAGATTTCTCAGCTCACAGGGGCAACACTTGTTCCACCTTATGATCATCCGTGGACGATTGCAGGTCAGGGAACGGTCGGTTTGGAAACCGTCGACCAGTGCGAAATAATTGGCGTTGTTCCAGATGCAGTTCTCGTGTGCTGCGGCGGTGGCGGGCTCACCGCAGGCATTGCGACAGCGTTGGCAGCACGCAGCCCGAACACCAAGGTATACACTGTTGAACCCGACGGCTTCGATGACACCCGTCGTTCACTAGAAGCCGACACAAGAGTGGCAAACGACAAGAGTTCAGTTTCAATCTGTGATGCACTGCTAACACCAATGCCAGGTGAGTTAACCTTCGCCGTGATGCAACAACATAAACTTACTGGATTGACTGTCTCAGACACCGAAGTGTGCCATGCTGTTGCCTATGCTTGGCGCCACCTCAAGCTTGTAGTAGAGCCCGGCGGGGCTGTTACTCTAGCGGCGATTTTGAGCGGAAAGATTGACTGTCGCGGCAAGACGATTGCGGCGACGCTGTCAGGTGGCAACGTGGATGCAGCCGTGTTTCGTGACTGTATTAGAAGCAGCTAGCTGTTCTTACTGACGACAAGATTAAGTTGGGACTGCTCGATATTACGCCGCATCATTTGTCTCTCAATACAGACACCCGCATCAATCGATAATTTTTTTGGGTGATGTTGCTAAGGATCTACGCGCGGCATAGAGAAATCACGCGAGCCTAACAAATTTAGTCCATTAACGTGTCGTGAATATTGACTGTCTTCGACTAGATATGTCCTTGGACATCCGAATTTTTTCCAAACGTAACCTCGGCGCAGCGGACACCTTCATACTTGTCCCAATGACCGACGGGATCTGGGGTCCATGCCCATTCAGTCATTTTTTGAAAACATATTGCCCTGCCTTTATAAACCCTGCGGGATCTTGCGACCTCCCATCGACGATCACCTCATAATGGAGGTGCTCACCCGTACTTCTACCCGTGCTACCAATTTGACCGACCTTCTCACGGAATTCGACCTTTTGACCACGCTTCACATAAATATTCGACAAATGTGCGTAGCGGGTTCTGATACCAAGCCCATGATCTACTTCGACAATTTTGCCAAATCCACCCCTCCAGCCGACAAAAGTAACCACGCCCGGGGAAGTTACATGGACCGGTGCGCGCTTTCGGCTTGCAAGATCGATCCCGGAATGAAGCGCAAAACGGCTCGTGAACGGGTCAATCCGCTTTCCATAACCACTAGTCAGACGAAATTCATCCAGCGGAGTGGCCAGCGGCAAACGTTCCATGAGGTCCTGCAGGCGCTGAAAATCATCGATACGTCGGTTAACCGTCGCAATTTCATACACGAGCTGCGAACCCGGCTTGTCATCAAGGGATAAAAATGGCCCGCCAACCCCTTGGCGAGGGCCGTCCGAACGCGACAGACGGTCAAGGAGATGGTCAACGTCGAGGCCCGCAATCGTCAAAGTTCGTTTGAGCGCATCACCACTTTCGCCAGCCTGCTCACCAAGACGGGATACTATACCGACCTGAGCTGTCTCGATGGTTTCCAGACGGTTCGACAGATCGACCACCTCCGCACCAAGATCTTTTCTCTCGCCATCAGCCTTGAGTTTGTCCTGCACAGCTCGCTGCAGGTCCCCATGGCTCTTATCAAGCCGGCTAATCAAATCAAGTCTCGCGTAGTTGAGCTTACTAACCTCTTCCTTGAGGCGGTGCATCTCAACATCTGTAGTAACAATCGTCTCACCCAATCGCGCCCGCTCAGCATCACTCGCAGCCAGACGGTGTTCGCGGTCTTCGAGACGTTGCTCAATATCGTCCTGAGAACTTTCGAGTTTAGTAAGATCTGCAGCAACATGCGCGTGCGCTGCAGCTTCGGCTAAATAGGATAGCGACAGTGCACGACCTTCTTCGGTACGTTCCTTGAGTTTCTTCTCTGCCGCGGCCAACTTAAACTGCAGGGCCTGATTGTTGGCGACCAGTTTGACGCCCGTTTTCTTCGTGGCCGACAGGGACAATTCCTGGATCGTTGCCTTGTTGCGGATGTCCGCAAGATTGCCCGACAGTTCGCTGTTCTCACGTTGCAATTCTATGATGGCGGAATTACGACTAGCAATGACCGACTGGTGAGAAAGATGTAGGCTCGTCGCGTAGACCGACCAGCTGAGCCCAATGATAGCGAGACCAAGAGACGAAATCTGTGTAATCCGACCGACACGAAAATAGCGCACTTTCCCTTGCGAACGGAAGATAACCTCCCGTTGACGCGGAAACAGACTTGCAAAACCTTTACTCACTAACACGCGTGCGCTCCCAATCCGATTAGCAGACCCCAAAAGGTCGCGTTCTCAGCGAACGCGCTCGATAGTAAGCAATTGCGACGAACAGTCGCTCCTCTGAATACTTCCACAAACAGACAGGCCACAAACCAAACCCTATCTGACTCCTGACGGCTTAAGCGTCGGCTTCACTAGGGAGACGCACGTCGCTCACGCCTATCATACTGTCACGCGTCACCAGCGCTTCCAACTGCTCTACTGTCCAGTCTTCCGTACCTTCGGGACGTTTCGGAAGTACGAGATAACGCAAATCTGCGTTACTGTCATGCACCCGAACCTGCTTCCCATCCGGCAAATCCGTTCCAAACTCCTGCAGAACGGCTCGTGGCTCGCGAACCGCGCGCGCGCGATAATCTCGACGCTTATACCAGGCCGGCGGAATTCCTAGAATCGGGCGCGGATAACAGGAACACAATGTACACACGACCATGTTGTGCACCTCGTCAGTATTCTCAACAACACATAGCTCCATAGGGCTCATGTTGATGCCAAACTCTCGAACGGCGTCATCACTGTTGTTGAGCAACCTGTCCTTGTATTTCGGGTCTGTCCAAGCACGAACCACAATTTTTGCACCGAGAGATTCGCCACGGCTATCCATGGCTTCTATCGCGCGACGAATGTCTTCGCCCGAGACCACACCCTTTTCGATCAGCAATTCGCGTACAGATGTCTCAAGGATCTGCGCCTCAATCGACGGCAGTTCATCTTCCTGGATTAGCTTCCCATCATGGGTATGGGTTGGGCCGTGATCGTGATCATTGCTCATTATCTCGTCACTTTCTGCGCCGTTTAGGCCGGTGCCATCCAATGTTCGTAGATTTCGATTTCAAGAGTGTCATCGGCCTGACCATCATAGTCAGGCCAGAGTTCAGACTGCTTAAAGTTCACTCGATACAGCATTTTGTAGGGCAGCCCCGAATTCCCGTAAGCCAGCAATTCCGGGTTGGGAAATGATCCGACGATCCGTTCGATCACGCCTGTTTTCCCGCGCACATAGATCGGTGTTCGCACATGACCCGGCTGGTTGCGCTGCATAATTTGAACCTTGTCGCCCGGGCTATACTTATTTTTCATCACGCTCGGCCTCCAAACGTGCCCGCACCTCGACCTGCTTGGCATCAAGCTCTTCCTGGGTGAACACACTTTTCTCGAGCATCAGCCAGGATACAGCCTGCAGCCAGCGCTCATAGTAAGGGTACTTGTGATAGTCCTCACCGAAAGCTTCCTGCATCCGTCGGGACTCATCGACACGTGCCAACTGGCGACGCTGATCGAAGATCAACATCATCAAAGCATCGACAGTTTTTTCCCAATGGGTTGGAACGTGCTCATGTTTGACCGGATTAATTGGTCCGGCAGGTAACCCGCCGTAGTCTTGTGGACCGCGCATATCTATTCCTCAGTTCTTAACAATCAATTGTTAGCGCATCTCGCTGGCATATCAAGGAGTTCGTCAGAAATTTTATCGAACCTGCCTCAAGAACGCTTTTCCTGCAGGACTCCTCAACATTTTCTCGGCTCAATAGGCGCAATATTACGGGCAAAGGATTTGTTTGATGGGTATGGATCGCCACCAACTGGCACAAGCGATAGATGTGGAACAAGCATCAACGTTGAATTCCTTGGAGACCACTAAAAAGATTTCCTAAATTGCAGCGTACCTAGATTCAAATGGCCACGCGATCAGCACCGTCAATTTCTGGACTGTTTTCTCAGGGTCTTTAAGATCATGTACCCGGGAAACGACATAATTCTCGTCGATTAATAGGAACTCTACAGATCAGATGTCAGGAGCTTTAATCGAAGCTTAGCACGTTCCAGACGTTCTGAAATCGTCGGCGGCGTGTCGTGGGTGACATGTTCACCTACATCATAGAAGTACCAGAGCCGTGCACGGAAGGCCGCATCCTCACGACTGAGCCCAGCCTCCTCAAACAGTACCCGTGCCGTCGCCATCCGACGATCATCGACCTCTGCGACCGACCGGGAAACGTTTGCATCGAACTGTGCCCAAGCACGCATCGCATTATCGTAGCGATCTGGATCTTCGTGCGCGAGAAATGTTAAAAGTGCACGCATTTTTTCGATGGGCCCACCGTCGGTTGATTGGACAATCGCAAGCACAGGATCCGTCTGACGGCGAACCCAGAAATCCGGTAACGAGTCTAACAGGTCGCCACGGTTCTTGAAGTGCCAGTAGAAACTACCTTTGGTCACGCCAAGCCGCTGAGCCAAAGGTTCCACCTTCACATGGTAGACCCCCCGCTCACGCAATAGTTCTAAAGCTTCAGCAAACCAGGAGTCCCGATCCTGCGATTGATCGCGTTTTTTGTTCAAAACACACTCTCCAATTAGCCCAGCTAGCCTATTGACGCTCTACACGTCACACAATACCATACGTTAGCGTATGGAAAGTAATTACCATTCAAAACGAAACCCCCTACAGGGTTCCCGAGTGATGGAAGTTTCCACTAGAATAAGATGAAGAGCCGCCAAGGAGGAAACAATTCAATGACAGAACCTATTATACGGGTTGCCGATATCGCGTGGGGTCGTATTCGCTCTCCTGACCTCAACGTCCAGGAAGAGTTCCTGACCCGCTTTGGTATGATTCGCAGCGAACGCACCGAAGACAAACTATTCATGCGTGGCACAGGTTCCAGCCACCACCTCCACGTCACCGAGCTGGGTGAGCCGGGTTTTATCAGCCTCGCCTTCCGCGCGCACAGTGAAGACGACCTTCACAAACTAGCAAAAGAAGCTGACGGAGCGTCCGATGTTGAGAACATTAACGAACCGGGCGGAGGCAAACGCGTCCGACTGACCGAACCTAACGGATACACCATCGAAGTTGTCCACGGTGTTGAAGAAGTGGCTGAAATTCCAGTCGAACGCCAACCCTATAACTTCGGCAACATCGACAAGTACAAACGCGCAGGAACGCTTTGGCGTACTCCACGTGGGCCAGCCACCGTAATGCGGATCGGTCACGGAGTCCTTGGCACGACCAAACTCGCAGAGAGCACAGCTTGGGTACGCCACAACATCGGCTTGATCGCGTCAGATGAAGTTTTCGTCGAGGGCGACAAGGACAAGGTCATTGCCAGCTTCAACCGCATTGATGCGGGAGAGGAATTCGTCGATCACCATGTGTTCCTTTATGTCGGAAACGAACAAGCAGGTCTGAACCACATCTCATTCGAAGTTCCTGACTTCGACGATGTAATGATGGGCCACGAGCATCTTCGCGACACTGGCGACTACGATCATGTTTGGGGTATCGGCCGACATGTTCTTGGCAGCCAAATTTATGATTACTGGAAAGATCCTTGGGGTCGCGTACATGAGCATTGGGCAGATTCCGATACACTCAATGATTCCTATGGCACGCGCTATGTGTCAGCCGAAGAGGGTCTGAAATCCCAATGGGGTGAGCCTGCACCCATGGAGTTCATCAACCACGTCAGCCCCTAAGCAACGTTTCAATTATTAGCGAACGGCTCGGCCATCTGTCCGGGCCGTTTTCTTTTGTAATACTGCCGCTTGGCGGACACCCACATTTCTGGCAGACAGGGAGTAACCCTGACCGAAGTAGAAACCATGACTGACCCGAACAAAACCACCACCGAAGAAGCCTCGCACGATTTCATCCGCGACAAGGTGCGTGCCGACCTCGATGCAGGGGTTCACGAAAAGATCGTTACCCGGTTTCCACCTGAGCCCAACGGGTTCCTTCACATCGGTCACGCCAAATCGATCTGTCTGAATTTCGGTATCGCATCGGAGTTAGGCGGCACCTGTAACCTTCGTTTTGATGATACCAATCCAGCCAAGGAAGACGATGCTTATATTAAGGCCATTCAAGAGGATGTGAGTTGGCTCGGCTTCGATTGGGGTGATGCTCCGTTCTACACCTCAGACTATTTCGAGCAGCTCTATGACTGGGCCTGCGAGCTGATCCGTGACAGCAAAGCCTATGTGGATGATCTGTCTGCCGAAGAAATGCGCGAGTATCGCGGCACGCTGACCGAACCCGGCAAGCCCAGCCCCTATCGCGATCGCTCTGTCGAAGAAAATCTTGATCTATTTGCACGCATGCGCGCCGGCGAGTTCGAGGAAGGCACGCACGTTCTTCGCGCCAAGATCAACATGGCCTCTGGCAATATCAACCTACGTGACCCGGTGCTCTACCGTATCCTGCGCAGTCCGCATCCACGAACCAGTGATGCCTGGTGTATCTATCCAAATTACGATTTTGCCCATGGCCAGTCAGATGCCATTGAAGGCGTCACGCATTCGGTATGCACATTGGAGT
>JAPKDV010000147.1 GCA_028822385.1 Alphaproteobacteria bacterium | reverse complement strand
CCTTCGTAGAAGACCCGCCGTGCGGCTTCGATAGTGTCTTCGCGGTTGGCGCCACTAGCTTCAGCTTCGTTCAGCAGTCGCTGATAGGTGTTAGCCAGAACAGGTGTGCGGTGCATATCACCCACATTGGGAACATTGCCGTTCGGCAACCATTGTTCGGCAGAAGTAGGCCATTCGGTTCGAAACAGGTCTGCCACGCCCTCAATGATGGTACGCATCATCGGGACCACAGCATAACCATCCCGCGCGTAGGCTATAGCGGGTTCGATCACCTCACGCAGTGACAGGCGTCCATAATCGCGGAGTAGCAACATCCAGGCATCAAAGGCACCGGGGACACAGGGTGAAAGCAGACCAGTGCCCGGCACGAGGTCAAGGCCTAGAGCGTTGTAAGCTTCGATAGTTGCAGCTTGAGGCGCCACGCCCTGACCGCAGATTACCTCGGTCTTTCCGGTGGCGGCATTGTGCAGCACGATGGGCAAGTCACCGCCCGGGCCATTCTGATAGGGGTGCACCACTTGAAGGGCTAAACCGGTGGCCACCGCTGCATCGAAGGCGTTGCCGCCAATTTCGAGCATACGCCAGCCGGCCATCGTGGCCAGATAATGGGTCGAAGCGACCATGCCGTGGGTACCGCGTATCTCCGGGCGTGTGGTAAACATGATCTGTGAAACTCCGTGCTTGTGTGGCGCGGACAATACCGGCCCCGCACACTAAGCAGCAACAGCCGGACGGGTGAGGAAACATGGTTATCCAAATTGAACATCCATATCTGATGTTTTTGGGAGACGCGGCTGATCAGTTGGCTGCCAAGACGGCCCACGGAATTGTCCATTGGCGCCGTGACTGGTGTCTCGGTCAATTGCGGCTGCCCGATTGTCATGCCGATCTTGGTCTGCCAGATATGTCCATTGCCGAGGCGGTGGCGGTCGGGGTGCGCACCCTCGTGATTGGGGTTGCCAACCGCGGTGGCGTGGTAGGAGAAAATTGGATTTCGACGATGATCGCGGCGATCGACGCGGGGATGGATGTAGCATCGGGCCTGCACGCGCGTGTTTCCGATTTGTCGGAGGTTAGCGCTGCGGCGTCTGCAAACGATTGCAGCATATTCGATGTACGTCACCCCGGCCGTTCTTTCGAGATTGGAACTGGTTTCCCTCGGCCCGGAAAGCGCTTGTTGACCGTCGGCACGGATTGTTCGGTTGGTAAGATGTACACGGCGCTGGCAATTGAAGAGGAGCTTTCCACGAGAGGGGCAAAGAGCGATTTTCGGGCCACGGGGCAAACTGGGATATTCATCGCCGGAAGCGGCGTGTCGGTCGATGCCGTAGTTTCGGATTTTATTTCCGGTGCGACCGAATGGCTGACCCCGGAGAACGATCCTGATCACTGGGATATCGTGGAAGGGCAGGGGTCGCTGTTCCATCCATCCTATGCCGGCGTTACTATGGGGCTGGTCCATGGGGCACAATCCGATGCCCTCGTCTTGTGTCATGAGCCAACCCGCACGCATATGCGTGGAGTCCCCCATCAGCCCCTGCCTTATATTGCAGATTGTATCGAAGGCCATCTGTCTGCAGCACGCCTGACTAATCCGAGGGCGCTATGCATCGGTATCGCGGTCAATACTTCTGCCATGCAAACAGAAGAGGCCCGCACTGCGTTGCTGCAGGACTTATCTGCGGGTTTCGATATGCCCGCAGTCGACCCCGTTCGGGATGGTGTCGCCGCCATCGTCGACAGGCTTGAGGCGATTTGAAGCCATGGCCGTTCTTTCGACCTGCATTGAGACGTTTCCGCTCCGACGTCACTTTACAATTTCCCGCGGGACCAAAACCAAAACAGTTGTTGTTACGGCGCAAATATCTGCTGACGGCGTCACGGGGCGGGGCGAGTGTGGACCGAATCTACGTTATGCAGAGACCCCAGAATCAGTCGTCGAGCAAATCGAGGCGCTATCGTCAGAAATAGCCAATAATCTGGACCGATTAGCTCTTCAGGCGTTGTTGCCGCCAGGGGCCGCACGCAATGCGCTCGATTGTGCGATGTGGGATTTTGAGGCGAAACGCTCTGGTCGGCCGGCATGGGCGCATGCCGGTCTGGACGGGCTGAAGGCCGTACAAACGGCTTTTACCCTGAGTGCGGATTCACCTGACGCGATGGGCAGAGATGCGGCAACTAACAAAGAACGGCCCGTTCTGAAGTTGAAACTCACGGGTGATGATGACCTTGCGCGGGTTCGAGCGGTGCATGCCGCCGCCCCGAAGGCGCGATTGATTGTGGATGCCAATGAGGCCTGGGACACTGAAACCTATAACAAAACGGTTCCGCATTTTGTTGAGCTGGGTGTAGCGCTGATCGAACAACCCTTCCCGGAGGGGCAAGACGCGGAATTAGTCAATCTCGATCGCCCAATTCCGGTTTGTGCGGATGAATCATTTCGTGATGCATCGAGTGTTGTCGGTCTTGTTGGCAGATACGATGTAGTCAACATCAAGCTCGATAAGACCGGAGGATTGACGAACTCGTTGCAGGCTGTGTCAACGGCACGCGAAGCTGGTTTTGAAATCATGGTCGGGTGCATGGTTGGCACCAGTTTGGCGATGGCACCAGCCTTTCTGGTGGCTCAGGGTGCAGAGTTTGTTGATCTTGATGGACCGCTTCTCCTTGCCGATGATCGTGATTGGCCGATTCCGGTCGAGGGCAGTATATTGCTCCCTCCGCGCGCAGAGTTGTGGGGCTAACATAATCTTGTATCTATGGGTCAATACGTGAAGGCATACATCCAAAATAGAGGCGAAAATGCGGACTGCTGGGGATTAGGGTTATCGAAGCGGCGCAGAATCAAGAGGCTGATTATTTAGATCTTCTGATCCTCGTCGGTTCATCAACCTGGCACCCGCTGTATCAGGAGCGTCGAGATCTGTGCAGACGATGGTGGTGAGGCCAGTCTTTAGCAACTCGAGGGTGCGAAGAAGTGGATCAACAGCTGTAATTCGCCTCGTTGTCCAGCGACCCGCAAAGGACAGCTGCCAGACAGCATATGCCATTAAAATCGTGAATCGGGCAGTTTCTAGGGTGTCGACTGCCAGAGCGCTCATGCGAATTAGGCCCGGGGGCTTCGGTACTATGGAATGTAGATCGCTATCCCGTTCAGCTTGGATGACGAGTGTATTACACGAAGTCTCTGTTTGCATAAAAATTATTGTGCGCCGCACTATATTTTGTGAAACATTATTACCTGTACTGCGGATTTTTTTGATTTTTCATTTTAAAATAAGGGTTTTCTTGATGGTAGGGTTGTTTGTGCAAATGCGAAATATATATTGCATTGCAGCACCGCACTGCGGTGCTTATTTAAGGCGTTTCCTCCCTAGACTTCGGGCCATGGTTTATCCATGGCCCTTTTTTCTTGAGTTCAGACCGTAGTTATCGTCCGGTGGTTTGCTGGACCCGGCCCCGAGAGTACGTTGCATGCGCACGGAATCGACCCAGCGGCCGAACTTGAAACCGACCGCAGGCATTGATCCGGTTTCGATAAAACCGTGATGGGCGTGAAGATTGGTGGAGGCTGTATTTGCCGTGTCGCCGATCACCGCGATCATCTGACGATATCCGAGCGCCGTACATCGGTTGATTAGTTTATCCAGAAGCGCACTTCCGTGCCCGCTGCGAATGGCGTTGCTGGCGACATAGAGCGAATCCTCGATTGTGTAGCGATACGCCGATCGCGCCCGGAACGTGCTGGCATAGGCAAAGCCTCTCACCGTTTCCCTTCCATCGTGATCTGTGATTGTGGAGACCAGATAGGGCAGGCCTAGGGCCTGCGTGTCGCGCATCCGTTGGGCCATTTCATCGGCATCTGGCGGCACTTCCTCGAAGGAGGCAAGACCGTTCAGCACATGCTCGGCATAGATCTGCTGCACAGTTTTTATGTCGTCGATCTGGGCATCGCGTACGTTCATAAGGTTCATCTTTTTGGGGGTCGTGGTTTCTGACAAGGTCAGCGTATCAGGCGGCCAGCGCCGCAGGCTCGAGTTCGACAAGCCGTTCGGTAAGCACGCTCATGTTGCGGGCGACTTGGGCCAAGCCTTCGGTCCGCTCGAATGTGGTCTCATTCATATAAAGTGCACGATTTATTTCTATCTGCAGGGCATGCACTCCGCGTTCTGGATGACCGTAGTTCCGGGTGATGAATCCGCCGGAATAGGGTGTGTTGCGAACAACGGAATAACCCATCCCGCGCAAGGTTTCTTCGACCAGCATGGTCAGCGGGCGGGCGCAGGACCGCCCATGGGCATCACCCAGAATGAAATCCACCTGACGCCGACGGCCAGCATCGTTTTCCATTGGTCCACCGATCGATGGCATAGAATGGCAATCGATCAGGATGCATGTTCCAAACATTGATTGGGTGTGGGCAATCAGATCTTCCAGTGCATCGTGATAGGGCCGGTAGTAACGTTCGATGCGCGCATTGGCTTCATCGAAATCAAGCTTACAGGAATAGATTTCGGCGCCGTTCGCAACTACACGGGCAATCGTGCCCAGCCCGGCAGCGACGCGCGACGAGCGACGGTTTACGAATTCTGGCAGGGGATCCGCGAACATGGATGGGTCTAGTTCATAGGGTTCGCGGTTAGGATCAACGAAGGCGCGCGGGAAGAGCGCTTTGAGCAAAGGGGCTCCGAGATTCGGGGCTTGGGCAAATAACTCATCGACGAAACTGTCTTCGGAACGCCGAATGGCCTTCGCATCCAGCTGTGAGGACGCGAGAAATTCCACCGGGTAATCACGGCCGCTATGCGGCGATGAAAACACTAGGGGTGCACGTTGTA
>JAPKDV010000146.1 GCA_028822385.1 Alphaproteobacteria bacterium | reverse complement strand
CTCGACACGGAAGCTCGTCGCTACGTAGTCCTTTTGCCGGAGGGTGACCCATACACGTTCATCGGGATGAAATTCACTACCCATTTATTTGGCGTTGACTCGGGCAAGATTCATATATTCGGGACGGACTCAACCGGCAAGGACATTTATTCTCGAACGCTCCAGGCAATCAACACCTCGCTCGCCGTGGGCACAATTGGGGTGTTAATTGCGTTTGTTCTAGCACTGATGATTGGCGGCGTTTCGGGCTACTACGGTGGCTGGATCGATTCGGTACTGCAGATGATCACTGACGCAGTGCGGACCATCCCAACCATTCCCCTGTTCATGGCTCTCGCGGCGTTTATCCCCGATACCTGGAGTTCGGAGACTCGGTTTTTATTCATCTCAATTATTCTTGGATTTGTAGGCTGGCCAACACTGGCCAGGCGAGTTCGCACGCATTTGTTAACTGAGCGAAATCAGGAATATGTGCTCGCGGCACAGCTGTGCGGTGCGTCTGCCGGCCACGTCATTCGGCGCCATCTGTTACCGAGTTTTACGAGTTACATCATTGTCGATCTGATCATTTCGTTTCCGTACATGGTCCTTTCCGAAACCGCGCTCAGCTTTATCGGGCTTGGTTTGAAAGATCCTGTTAACTCGCTTGGCGTTATGTTGCAAAACGTTACCAGTGCGGACGTCCTACTCAATTACCAGTGGTACTTCATTCCGGTTATATTTTTCATTACGCTGGTGCTCGCATTCGTTTTTGTTGGTGATGGATTGCGTGATGCCGCAGATCCATACGCGGATACAAAAACATGACGACCCCTTTAATTTCCGTGCAAAACTTAACACTTCAATTTAAAACCGATGAAGGGCTGATCACTGCCGTCGATGATGTCTCCTTCAATATCGCGCCCGGAGAAATTCTTGGCTTGGTTGGCGAGAGCGGGTCGGGCAAGTCCGTAACTGCTAAATCGCTGATGCTATTGAACCCGGATAACGCAGTCTATGACCCTAAGGGCCACATAACCCTAAACATTGATGGCGAGGCGATTGACGTGCTCTCTCTCGCCAGCGCGAAAGATCGGAAGGTTGTACGCGGTGGTGCGATTTCGATGATCTTCCAGGAGCCCATGGCGAGTTTTGCACCTGCAATTTCAATTGGCGATCAGATGGTCGAACAGTTGTTAATACATTCTGATATGAAAGCGGCACGCGCCAAGGAAATTTCCATCGAGATGTTAACCCGTGTTGGCATACCCGACCCGGTGCAACGCTTTGACCAATATGCATTCGAATTCTCTGGGGGTATGCGACAGCGAGCCATGATTGCAATGGCTCTGTCCACCAAACCCCGGTTGCTGATTGCCGATGAACCGACGACCGCTCTGGACGTGACCATCCAGGCGCAGGTTATCGACCTAATGAAAGATCTGGTGGCTGAGTTCCATATGGCAATTCTATTTATCACGCACGACCTAGGCGTTATCGCGCAAACCGCCGACAGGGTCGCAGTGATGTATCTCGGTAAGCTGGTCGAAAATGGCTCAGTGCGCCAGGTACTCAGAAACCCCAAACACCCTTATACACAGGGGTTACTGCATGCCTTGCCCAGACTTGACGATCTGGATACACCACTGACCCCGGTCAAAGGCGATATCCCGTCGCCGTTGGATAGACCTAGCGGTTGCGTCTTTAATACGCGTTGCCCAGATTCCCTTGGGGCTGAATGCGAGTCGCGCGTGCCAGCATACGCTGCTGTCGAGGAGGGGCATCAGGCCGCCTGCTTCTTGCTGAAAAAGGCGGCGTCAGCAGCATGAGCGAAGTGCTCATTTCAACCACCGACCTGTCGGTTCACTTTCCACTGCGCGGCGGTCTTTTTGGGCCACGCCTAGTGGTACGCGCAGTTGAGAATGTTTCTATCCGAATCGAAAAGGGTAGCTTCTTCGGCTTGGTTGGCGAATCTGGGTCCGGCAAAACGACCTTTGGACGCGCGCTGTTAAGAGCAGCACCTATCACCAGCGGCGTGGCGACTTATTCAGATGACGAAGTCACCTACGACCTAGCATCCATCGGTCGCCATGATCTAAAGGAATATCGAAAACGCGCTCAGCTTATATTCCAGGATCCGTACGCTGCACTAAGTCCGCGTATGACCGTGCGAGACATCATCGCCGAACCGCTCGAAGTTATGGGCCTCACTAGCTCACGTGAAGAGACAGATGCGAAGGTCCGAGAAATAGCTGCTCAATGCCGGATCAATCTCGAACATCTGCGTCGATTTCCACATGCTTTTTCTGGCGGCCAACGGCAGCGTATTTCGATCGCACGAGCGCTGGTTTCCAATCCCCAATTCATCGTCGCTGATGAAAGCGTCGCGGCACTTGATGTATCGATCCAGGCAGATGTACTGAATTTGCTGAAGTCTATTCTACATGAGATGGGGCTATCTTTCCTCTTCATTAGTCTTGACCTAAGTGTTGTCGCACACACCTGCGATCATGTTGCGGTAATGTACCTCGGACGCCTGGTGGAAACTGCTCCGACGCGTGAATTGTTCGCGGCGCCGAAGCACCCCTATACCAAGGCGTTATTGTCAGCGATACCGTCACTTGACCCCGATGATCGCGGCAACGTGCAAAAACTGGAAGGCGAGATACCCTCGCCAACCAATCCTCCGCCGGGCTGTAAGTTTCAAACTCGCTGCCGCTTCGCCATCGACATTTGTCGCAGGGACGAGCCGAAACTATCTCATGCGGGAAGTGAACACGAAGTCGCCTGCCATCGCTGGGAAGAACTGGTTGACGAACCTTAAGCCCATCAATCGCGCCGTTCGGCCTGCAGTCCTAGTCTTGTAGGCGTGTCGCCCGTCTGTTGTAGGCCTACCGCGCCACCCGCCCAGCCCATGGAGCCAAACTACCCGTTGCAGCGCGACCCTCGGGGCGAGGCTGCCACCGCGGCTTCGGGTACCCTTTGGGTGCCGTGCGGTCTTGTCAACCACATGAGATCCGCAAAAAACCCATCACACACAAGCACAAAGGAGCAATACCGTGCCAGCTTTCGATACCTTGATCACCAATGCCCAAGTTGTCGACGGGACAGGCAACCCTTGGTACTACGGCGATGTGGCGCTGACTGGAGATCGCATCACGGCCATCACACCACCCGGCACGATTCCCATTGAGAATGTCGCGGTAGTTGTTGACGCGACCGGTCTAGTTGTCTGCCCCGGGTTTATTGATATTCAGAGCCACTCGATCCTGCCCCTGCTGCGCGATGGTCGTTGCCTCTCCAAAATTACGCAGGGCGTCACCACTGAAATTATGGGCGAAGGGTGGACCCCCGCGCCCTGTGGTGGGCAGATCACCGACCCTTATGCATTGAGCCTGGGTGCACCTATAGATGTGGGCGAATGGCGTGAGCAGATGAAGGGTTGGCGGCGCTTTGGCGATTGGCTTGAGGCAACCGCAGCGCATGGCGTGTCACCAAATATTGGCTCCTTCCTCGGCGGCGGCACTTTGCGTGCTTATGCGAAGGGAATGGCAATGGGTGCGGCCACATCTGACGAATTGGCGCTCATGCAGCGGGTGATGGCCGAGGCAATGGAAGATGGCGCGCTGGGCGTGGCCTACGCGCTCATCTATCCGCCTGACGCCTATGCTGAAACCGCGGAAATTGTCGAAGTGTGTAAGGTGGTGGCGCAATACAACGGCGTCTATATCAGCCACGTGCGCTCCGAGGCGGCGCGGTTGCACGAGGGGATTAATGAAGCGATTGAAATCAGTCGCCAAGCGGGCTGCCCGGCGGAGATCTATCATCTCAAGGCTTCCGGTCAGGAGAATTGGCACAAGATGCCGGAAATCATCGCCATGATCGACAAGGCCCGTGCCAATGGGACCGATGTGACCGCGGACATGTATCCTTACGTGGCTTCTCGAACGGGGCTGATGGCGCTCTTCCCAATCTGGGTCTCCGCGGATGGCGCCTTTTTTGAGAATCTGCGCAATCCCGCCACCCGTACCCGTATTCGAGAGGAGATGATCAATCCGGCACATGGCTTGATGGCTAGCCCACCGGAAGCGGTGATGCCGGTTGGCTTTGAACAACCTGCGCACCAACAATATGTGGGCAAACGGCTGTTGGAGATCGCCAACGCGCGCAGCCAGCATTGGATCGACGCGGCGATGGATCTGTTGCTGGCCGAACAACAACGCATTGGCACGATCTATTTCAAAATGAGTGAAGAGAATCTGCAACTGCAATTGCAGCAGCCGTGGATCAAAGTATCGACCGATGCCGGAGGCTATGATCCAGCTTGGGGCAAACCACTGGGGCCAGTCCACCCCCGTTCCTATGGTACCTATCCACGGGTCTTGGGCACCTATGTGCGGGAGCAACGGCTGATTCCTTTGGAAGATGCCATCCGCAAGATGACCTCCTCAGTCGCGGCGCGACTCGGGCTGCGCGGCCGCGGTACGCTGTGCGCAGGCTATTTTGCCGATGTCGTGCTCTTTGACGCGGCGACGATTGGTGATCGGGCCACCTTTGCCGACTCCCATCAACTTTCCGTTGGGGTCCGCGATGTGTGGATCAATGGTACACGGGTGCTGCAGGATGGTGTTCACACAAGCGCGACACCCGGGCAGGTCGTGCGGGGTTCGTAATCCGACGCTAGAGCCAAGCCATTAACCGCCGGGCGCGATGGGTTTTCGCTCAACTGCGCCGTCGCCTGTGAGGCGCATGACCGGGCCAAGCTGGAACGGGTGTGTGTGCCGTAGCAGTGCGGTCCGGATGGCAGGAGCTGTCTGGGGCGAATAGGAATTATAAACGGCCATTCGGGGTCGGAGGCAAAGTATCCAATCGA
>JAPKDV010000145.1 GCA_028822385.1 Alphaproteobacteria bacterium | reverse complement strand
GGGACCACGACTTCGGACGGCACGCTTTGCTGCGGCAGATGTCGCAAGGCGGTGGCCATGATCTTCCAGTCTTCCTGTGGGTTTTCGAGGATCTCTGGGGAATCCGGCATCAGCATCTTGACTAGCCCCATTTCCTGCATTCGCGAGGCGCGGAGATACTGCTCGAGGCGGGGGCGTGTGCGCGGAACTATCAAGGCCGGTTTGTCGAAGGATAGAATCTCGCAGAACGTGTTGTAGCCTCCCATCGCGACGATTCCACTGGCATTCGAAATGAACGCCTCTGGGTGATTATCGAAAGTAATGGAAGCCACATTGTCTAGACGGGCCATGCGGACGTTGAATTGCGACTGCAAATCGGGGTCGAGGAAGGGCCCGAACACAAAGAACGCAGGAACCGGTTGTGCTGGGTCGTTTTCGTAGGCGCGTAGCACCCAGTCAAAGACCTGCTCCCCGTCACCGCCGCCGCCGGCGGTAACCAGAATATAGGGTTTGTTTCCGAATGGTAGCTCGGCCAGCGGCAGAGAATTGGAGCGCAGCCTCCGACGCAGATATCCTGTATAGACGGTTTTGCGCGCAACCTTTGCCGGTAGGTTTAGCCCGGCGAGTGGATTGCTTACCTGGGGCAGCCCATAAATCCAGATTTCGTCGTAGAGGTTTTCTAGCGTCGGCAGCACGTTCTTGTTCTGCCATTCCGGGGCAAGCAACACCGGGTCGTCAAGAATGTCGCGTAAGCCCAGAACAAGCTGGGTGCCGCGTTCTTTAAGTGCCACGAGAGTTTCGAGCACCTCGCCTCGCATGCCGTGCGGCTCTTTGTCGACTATGAACACGTCAGGCTCGTAGGACAGTGCGGTGTGGCGGATGATATTAGCGCGTAAAGCGACTGTTTCCTCGATGTCCATTGGCAGCTTGAGGGGCTTGTACTCGCCATTTTGAAGCTTGATCACGCCCGGGATTCGGACAAAATCTACCCGCTCACGAAACTCGAAGTTTCCGATGATTGGTGAGCCGGAGAGGATTAGGACGCTGACGCTGGGGTCGTGTTCCACAAGCGAATGGGCAAGCGCGCGGCAACGGCGCAAATGGCCAAGGCCGAAGGTATCGTGGCTGTATATCAGGACGCGCCGGTTGCGGGTTGCCATGCGTGGCTCCTTTGCCGTGGCGCATTTCGGAAGCAACTATGCCACAAGCTGCCCCGTGGCAGGAAGCCATTGATTCGGGTCAATAATGGGGTGCATCGTAATGGATTTACCCCGGTTGTGCTGATGGGCTATTGTAATTTGATTGGTATAATTGTTTGGTTGAGGAGAAGTACGTGAGCGAACGACTTGAGCGGAGCATGTATAGCTTCGTGTTGCGATACTCCCGTCGCCAGCAGCTCTATATCCTGATATTTGTAGTTCTGTCGTGGCCGATCGGCTTCATGCTTCTCGATCTGCCTAAGCAGATCATCAACCGCGCGTTGGGCGCGGCGCAGGATGTCTATTCGCTGGCTCTGCTTGGCGCGGTGGAAATACCCTTAGCTGTTTCTCAGCCAACTTTTCTGTTGGCATTATGCCTGCTGTTCCTGAGCCTAGTTGCTCTGAACAATGGGTTGAAGTTTCATATCAACACGACCAAGGGCCGCACGGCTGAACGCTTGTTGCGCCGTTTGCGCTATGCGTTGTTCTCGCGGGTTCTGCGTTTCCCGATTCCTCATTTCAAGCGCGCCAGTCAGGGCGAAGTAATCTCGATGATCACGGCGGAATCTGAGCCGATTGGTGCCTTCTTCGTGGGCGCGGTGGTTGATCCGATCTTTCAGGGTGGACTTTTGTTGGTGGCGCTCGGGTTCATCGTTGTTCAGGATCCGATGCTGGGCGCCGCGGCCGCCGCGTTCTATCCCCTGCAAATCTATGTGGTGCCGCGCCTCCAAAAGAAGGTCAGCGTGCTCGGCAAGGCTCGGCTGCGGCAGATTCGCCATCTCTCCGACCATGTGGGTGAGACCGTCGGGGGGATTGTTGATATTCATGCGAATGATACCTCTAACCTTGAGCTGACCCGCTTCGCTGATCGTCTGGGCGCTATCTACAACATCCGCTTCGAGATTTTTCAGCGGAAGTTCATGATCAAGTTCATCAACAACTTCCTTGATAAGCTGGCACCGTTTCTCTTCTACCTATTTGGTGGCTTGCTCGTCATCAAGGGGTCGCTGGACATTGGTCAGCTCGTTGCCGTGCTCGGCGCCCATCGCGAAATGTCCGCGCCTTGGAAGGCAATGCTGAACTGGTACCAGCAGCAGGCGGACGCTCGGGTAAAGTACGACCAGGTTGTCAGTCAGTTTGATGTATCAGGTATGCTGGACGATACGTTGCAGCACGCCAATCCGGAAGAGGGCTTCCAGTTTGAGGGGGACATTGAGCTCTCAAATGTTAGCCTTTTAGATGAAGATGAGGTTCGCCGACTGGCCAATTTGAACATCAAACTCCCCATCGACGGCAATCTGGCCGTGGCTGGAGCCGGCAGCAGTGGGAAAGAATATTTTGGCATGTTGTTGGCGCGCCTTGAGACCCCGTCCTCCGGGCAGCTTATGGTCGCCGGCCGAAACATTGTAGAACTGCCGCAATCCGTCACCGGTCGCAAGATGACCTATGTATCCTCCTCCCCGTTTCTACAATCGGCCACGGTGCGCGACAACCTGCTCTATGGCTTGAAGTACCGGCCGTTGCGACCCGCCACCTATGATGATGATGAGGTCCCTAAGCGCCAGCGCGATTTATTGGAGGCTGCTGGTGCGGGTAACATCGACTTTGATTATCGCGCGGATTGGATCGACTACGAGGCGGCAGGCGTTAGTGACCCAGCAGAATTGTTTGTCCGTATCATTCAGATTCTTGATGTTATTGAGCTCTCTGATGACATCTATGGTCTCGGTCTACGAGGCACGATTGATCCAGATGTACGAGGGGATATCGCAACTGCTGTCCTCAAGGCTCGTGGAGGCTTGGCGGACAAGCTAGAAGAAGAAGAGTACCGCGGCTTGGTCGAAAAATTTGACCGCGCAACCTACAATACAAATGCCAGCGTTGCTGAGAACCTGCTGTTTGGCACTACGGTGGGCGACGCCTTCAATCACAACCTGATGGCCGAGAATGCCTATGTTCTTGAAGTTCTGCGCGAGGCAGACCTGATAGATGAGATGCTCAAAGCGGGCCGTGAGGTTGCCGAGACAATGATCGAGATCTTTGCGGACCTGCCGCCGGGACATGAATTTTTCGAGCAGTATTCATTCATTAGCTCCGAGGATTTGCCCGAGTTTAAAACCCTGCTCTCGCGGACTGACAAGTATGGATCCGAGGACATGCGCCCGGAAGACCGTGCGGCGTTGTTGTCGTTACCGTTTAAGCTTGTTACGGCCCAGCATCGTCTAGGAATTGTCGATGAAGCGTTACAGCAGAAAATTTTAAAAGCTCGCGAAATCTTTGCTGAAAAATTACCTGAGGACCTCAAAGGTGCTGTCGAGTTCTTTGACCCCGAGGGCTACAATGCGGCCGGCTCTCTGCAGGACAATATTCTGCTTGGCAAGCTGGTTTATGGTCAGGCAGGGGCGGGAAAACGTATTGGCGCCTTGATCGCGGATACACTGGATAATCTTGGCCTGCGCGGGGCGGTTCTTGAAGCTGGCCTGGAATTTCAGGTTGGTGTCGGCGGGGCCCGGCTCTCCAGTGGTCAGCGCCAAAAGGTAGGGTTGGCTCGCGCGCTTCTCAAGCAGTCGGATATGATAGTATTGAGCGAATCTACCTCGGCTCTTGATCCCTCTGCGCAGGACCGCCTGGCGGCGAATATTCTCAAGGCCCGTGACGGCCAAGGTGTCGTCTGGATTGTGAACCGTGTGAGCATGGCATCGAAATTTGATCGCGTAATTGTTCTCGATGATGGCCGTGTGGCCGAAGACGGCACCTATGTGGAATTGGATAAAGATGGAACCGCACTTCGCGGGCTGCTGGAATCCGCCTAGCCGCGTAACGCAAGAATGCGTGACCCAACGTGGTCACGGGGAGACATAAGACGTGAGCCTGAACGAAGAAGTTGAGCTGCTACGAAAAATTCCACTTTTCGCGAAGCTGGAACCGTCAAAGCTGAAGCTGTTGGCATTTACCTCTGAGCGGATCACCTATGAAGCCGATCAGGTACTGTTTCGTCAGGGGGACATAGGAGATGCGGCCTACATCATCGTCGAGGGGTCGGCGAAGGTTCTTATAGAGACGGACGAAGGTGAGGTTGAGGTTGCCATGCTCGGGCGCAACGATTTTGTGGGCGAGATCGCTATCCTTTGCGATATACCCCGCACCGCCACGGTCAAAGCGGCGAGCCAAACCGTGACCTTGCAGATCACTAAGGACCTGTTTTTTCGGCTGGTGGCCGAGTTCCCGCAAATGTCGGTCGAGATAATGCGTGTACTGGCATCGCGCCTTGAGAACACTACCCAGGATCTGCGCGAGGCTCTGGCGCAGAACAAATAATCTGCCCCTGCGACCCTTGTTATGAGCCGTCTTGATAGTTTTATCCGCCGAATGCAGGCACAGCGCGACTGCCTGAATATGGCCGCACATATGTTGGTCGATATACCGGGGCCAGCGCTAGATCTGGGCCTAGGCAACGGGCGCACCTTTGATCATCTGCGTGAAACCATGCCCGACCGTGAGGTTTTCGTCTTTGATCGGGTGGTGACCTCTAATCCAAAAAGCACACCGGATGCAGACCATATTTTTCTTGGTGAGGCTGACGCGCAACTCGCTCTCGCGGCCGAACGCTTCGGGCAGACTGTGGCCTTGGTTCATTCGGACCTTGGGACGGGGACCAGTGCGGATGCGGCGCTTGCACTGGCAATTGCACCTTTGCTGGTGACGCTTCTGCGACCGGGCGGAGTTCTGGTTGCCAACAACCGCTTCCCTGCGGATGCATGGGAGGAACTGCCATT
>JAPKDV010000144.1 GCA_028822385.1 Alphaproteobacteria bacterium | reverse complement strand
AGTCATTCATTTCCGATGAATACGGCACATTGACCAATTGCCTCCCGTCAATGTTTATCAGGTACGGCTGATCGTCATTCACGAAATCGCAGTAATACTCACACCCAACATCGATCAAGATATCCGGCGTATCCCAGTTCATCCGGACTCCCGGACTCAACCAACCACGCGGTCTCGTACCGGTGGCCTTTTTGATGCGATCGAACGTTGCAGCGATCGACCGCTTTTGCTCGGCCAGGTCCATGCCGTCGACCATGTTCGAGTTAGACTCGCCATGCCCCATGAACTCCCAGTCAAGTTTGAGCGCCTCCTCGATCACCTCGGGGTATTCATCACAAACATCGGCATTCAGTGCGACCGTTGCCCGAATACCGTGCTTTGCCAAAACCTTCATCAGGCGAAAAACGCCGACCCGGCCGCCGTAATCCCGCTGCGACCAAGCAAGGACGTCCGGATTGATCCCGATGCCGAAGGGTACTGCCTGATTAAATGGAAAAAACTCGACGTTCGGCGCGACCCAAAAGGCAACCCTCGCGCCATGCGGCCACTTTATTGGGGCTCGCTTTACTACGGGAAGATATCGAAATGGGCCGTTTCGGCTCGGTTCCATGGAGATCTCCTTGAGTTTGAGGTCTACCTAAAACCGGGAGAACGCTGGCTGCAAGGGTGAAGGAAGGCTTGACAGGTCACATCACCAACCGAGATTGCCAGAGTTGCTTACCTTGTCCCCCCGCCCCCGAGGGGGCCAAATGAGGCTCGCGTGCCAATTGGCTGCCAACAAGCAGTTTGACCTCCGCGATGAATTTGCTAAGTCATGGATTCAGAAATACGGATGGGTGGCCGAGTGGTTGAAGGCACCGGTCTTGAAAACCGGCAGGGGTTCACGCTCCTCGTGGGTTCGAATCCCACCCCATCCGCCATTCACCGTTCCAAACAAACGAATCGAATAGAACATGTCGGATCAAAAACCACGCATCGCCTTCATCGGCACCGGAGGCACTATTTCCTTCGAAGGCCGCAACACTCTCGACCTCTCGGAATACATGGATTTCGGCACTCAGATTACCGTGTCCGAGATCCTCGACCACTTTCCTGAGGTTGGCCAAACTGCCGATATGGTGCCGTTCGATTTTAAGGTGGTGGAGAGTACCGATCTCAGCCCCAACGACTGGCGCGAACTCGCCGAAAAAATTCACGAGGTCGACCAAAATAGCGACGCCATCGACGGCATCGTTATCACGCACGGGACCGCGTCCCTCGAGGAGACGGCCTATTTCCTCCACCTAACCGTTAAGACAGACCTACCGGTTGTGGTGATCGGCTCACAGCGCCCGTCCTCAGGCTTTGGTACGGATGCCGGAAGTAATCTCCTCGCCGCAGTGCGCACTGCCGCCTCGTCCGAAGCGCGCGGACTTGGCGTGGTAACGCTCCTGAACGAGGAAATTCAATGCGCGCGCGACGTGACCAAGGGCTCGACGTTACGCCTAGAAGCCTTCCGAACGCCTGATCTCGGTATGTTGGGCTACGCCGACCCGGACGGCACTATTGCGATCTACCGCAAACCAGCCCGCCCCCACACCGCGGCTACCGAATTTGAACTCAGCAAGATCACTGACTTTTCTCGGGTCGACATCGTGGCAAGCTATGCCGGTGCCGACGGTGTCGCGATCGACGCAGCCGTCAACGCCGGGGCCAAGGCAGTCGTGATCGCCACCTTTGCGCCTGGTTTGCTTACACCGTCGCAGCGCCAAGCAGTGGAGCGCGCATTAGCCCAAGATGTGGTGATCGTCTTTAGTTCGCGTGCTGGCAGCGGCCGAGTCCAACGCCGCGAGTCGATGCGCAAACGCGGTATCATCGCAGCGGACAATCTCAATCCGCAGAAGGCTCGTGTCTTAGCGCTACTCGCCCTCACCCAATCCACCGACGTAGAAGACATCCAACGGATGTTTGATACTTACTAAGGAGGACTCGTTCATGATCAAAATTACCGTGGCAGACTTTCACTTTCAGGCCGATTGGGAGGAAAAAAAAGCGCCCGCAACCTGCGCGGCGTTTCGTAAGGTCCTACCCTTCGAAAATCATTTGATACAAGTGCGCTGGAGCGGCGAAGCCGCGTGGATCCCAATGGGCGACTATGACCTTGGCGTAGGTCAAGAAAACGTCACCGCCCACCCTTCAGTGGGTGAGATCCTGTTCTACCCTTCGGGGGTGAGCGAAACTGAAATCCTGTTCGTCTACGGCCATGCATCATTCGCTAGTACAGCGGGCCCTTTGGCCGGCAACCACTTTATGACGATTACCAAGGGCGTCGAACAGCTGGCCGCTCTAGGCGAGAAGGTCCTTTGGGGCGGTGCTCAACCAATCCGGTTCGAGACGGCCGCTTAGATCTAACAACGCCACCGTGGCGGCGTTACTTCCAGTCGCCCAAGGTGAAGCACACCCTACCCAGTCCGTGTTCGCATTTTAGCAATGCGTCACCGCCTGCCACCGATTCAAACTCGGCTCGCGGTATGGTTCAGAAGATCGCCAACATTCCTCATGTTCGCCATAGGTTTCTAAAGTTTCCGCGTGCTAGCTGTCGCGCAGCGATGCAGCTTCCTGATGCAATATGTTGAAGACCCTCCCAATGTATTCATCCCGGCGCTGGGTGCGCTCGCCCTCTTCTTGCTCGCCGGGCTTGTAGGCTTCAATATCCGCACGGCTTATGACCCCGCTCTTATCGAGCATCCTCTCAACCGTCTCGATCCGATCGAACGCTACCGAGAGCTCCTGAGTCAGCATCGTGACAATCGCGAACAACTGGTCGACTGCAGGATCTTTGTAGAATGTTGCGCGCTTGCCCTTGGCTCTAAGCGGAAGATTGACTGTTTTATCGGACATTGGTTTCTCCATCGCTCATGCAAAGGGCCGAACAATGATGCCCGGCCCTCGTTGCCATCCCGTTGATCTAAATTATGCCAGCGCTAGTTACTTCCAGCTACCGAACGTAAACCAGACCGCACCGTTTCCATGGTCACGTCGCATCGTGTCGCCGCCAGTTGCCACCGCCTTGAATTCGTCAGGTGGCGTGGATGCAAAATTGGGAATGCGGACCATCAGTTGCTTGTCCTTCTCGAAACCACATTCCGCTAGGGCCTCGGGAAAGTCGAGTCCGCGGAATTTCTCGTAGTGAGGTTCGTTGTTATAGAAGGCATCCCAGTCCAAGTAGAAATTGTAGTATGGATCCGTCAACGCTGACGGCGGCAGCTCCATATGCAGCATGAGCCCGCCAGGCTTTAGAATCCGAAGACATTCCTTGAAGATCTTCTTGGTGTCGGGCACTGACACCTCGTGGAAGAAGAAACTCGACGTGATGAAATCGAAGTGATTGTCTGGATACCCGGTGTCCGTCGCATTGGCCTGACGAAAGTGCAATGCCGCACCCTCGGCTTCGGCGCGAGCATGGCCGAAGCGAAGCAATGGGGCGCCGACATCGATGCCGTGGACTTCAGCCTCGGGATAGACCTCTTTGTACGGCGTCGTGTTGGCGCCGGCCGTGCAGCCCATGTCGAGAATCCGCTTGGGCTTAAATTCCGGGTGAGCCAGCTTGAGGTAATTCGCAATTGAACTAGCAACGCCGCCCTTCGTGATGCGGCGATGGGGCAAACCACCTGAGAACACAGTCGTGCCGTAGTGATAGACCGCACCTTGCGCTACATCATCGTCGGTGTACTCGGTATGAAAGCAGCCCGGCATCAAATGAACATCGAGTTCGGTAATTTCGCGCGGCACATCGACGTCAGGATTAAGTTCAAGACTTCCTCCCGCCGGATTTGCAGCCCTAGCATCTTTCGCGGCTTGGATAAGATCACTCAAGTCACGTTCAATCGCGGGCTGGACTGACCACCAAGTCATGAGTTGCGCGTTGTAACGTAATGAACTCCAACCTTCGAAGACCGGCTCGTGGAGCATCGCTTTACGTACTTCCCGACCATCTTTCGGCTTGCGCCCGTGCTTTTTCTCAAAGTTGGGCTCGACCTTTTTCTGATAGATCGTTTTCATGTCGCCAGCGAAATCCATCAGGACTTTTTTGCGAAGAATGGAGACAAACCGTTGACGATTGTATTCGTCGTGATTGGGCTCGACCATTTCGCCAACGTTGCGAATATTGGACATAGCTATCCTCCTTTTCGACGGCATGCTGGGTGGCCAGCGCCACACAGGTTACAGCCATAGTATAGGAAATTCGCTAAATTTGAGCCGCTCGTGATTCTGTGACCGAACGGTGATCAGATATAATTAGCGGCGCAAGACCTAAGATTCTGCCGTTTCCATGGGTAAACTGTGGTCACTTCCCCACTCAGTCATCGACGCGTCGTACAATTGCACTCCCTCGTGGCCGAGTAGCGCCAAGGCGATCAGATCGGTGGTTGCCCATATCCAGCCACCGCAATAGTTGGCGACCTCGGGCGCGTCGATGGCTCTTGAGGGCCTAAAAGCCTCAGCAATATCAGTTGCTGATTTGAACGCAAAATTTTCATCTTCCAATAACATTCACGCCAGGACGTTTACGCTACTTTTAATATGCCCAGGCCGCCCATACTGAAAGATCTCCCCGCGATACATTCAGGCTACAGGGCGTTGAGCAAGGCTGTGTTGGGGTCATCAATTCCCGCCAATACGACGCCCTTCCCAACGATTAAGCCGTCGCGTGGATATGATTCGAATGATGCGGCGCGGTAACTCTCGTCACCTGATTTTGTCGGCAGGCCTTCGGCCAACCACCTCTTATACCCACCGTTCAAGACCTTAGCGTTGTCGAAACTGTGGGCGCGCAGGTTCCACCACATCCGGGTGACCCACCAAGTTGGCCCCGCGTTTTAGCGCACGACTGTAACGCTGTCGCTGATGCCGAACTGCAATGCGAGATACACGAAACGGTCAGCGGGCGGCATCATGAAATTGAGTGGATGATC
>JAPKDV010000143.1 GCA_028822385.1 Alphaproteobacteria bacterium | reverse complement strand
CGCTCGGCGCACATTATGTGGATGCACCGGTTTCCGGTGGCACCGTTGGTGCAGAAGCCGGCAACCTGACCATCATGATCGGCGCCAATGAAGCCTCCCTGCCCCTCGCCATGCCGGTACTGGACGTACTAGGCCAGAACATCACCCATATTGGTACTGTTGGCGCTGGACAGGTCACCAAGACCGCCAATCAGGCTATTGTAGGAATGACCCTGGCCGCCGTTGCGGAAGGGCTGACACTCGCTACCCGTGCCGGGGTCGACCCGGCGCAAGTGCGCACTGCATTGCTCGGCGGTTTCGCAGAATCCCGTGTGCTGGACCTGCATGGCGGCCGCATGGTCGAACGGGCCTTCGAGCCCCACGGCCGCGCCTCAGTTCACCACAAGGACATCCTGCAGGCGCTGGAGCTGGCCGATCAGGTCGATCTCGACCTTGCCTCTCTCAAAACCAATCTCGAGCTTTGGCAGAAGATGATGGACCGTGGCTGGCAAGACCTCGATCAGGCCGGAATCATTCGCGCCGTTGAAGAAGATTAGGAGAGGGCTTCATTTAGCTGATCACCGTTCCCACGAAACAAGGCGGCAGCCAAAGAAAAAGGGCCACACCGTTGCCGGTGCGGCCCTTCTTTATTCGTCCGGATGGGACAGGCTACATCATGCCGCCCATGCCACCCATTCCGCCCATATCCGGCATGGCCGGCATACCACCACCAGCACCAGCCGGCTCCTGCTTGTCGGCGATCATGGCCTCGGTGGTGATCAACAGACCAGCAACCGATGCGGCGTCCTGAAGCGCGGCGCGCACGACCTTCGTCGGGTCGATGATGCCGGCTTTCACCAGGTTGGTGTATTCACCAGCCTGAGCGTCGAACCCGAAATCGTTGTCCTTCTGCTCAAGCAACTTGCCGGAGACAACAGCACCGTCGAAGCCCGCATTCTCGGCGATCTGCCGAACCGGTGCAGTCAAAGCTTTGCGGATGATAGTGATGCCGACATTCTGGTCATCATTTTCACCTTCGAGCTTACCCAGAGCCTTGGTCGCATAAAGAAGTGCGGTACCGCCACCGGCGACAACACCCTCTTCAACGGCTGCACGGGTTGCGTGCATGGCGTCTTCAACGCGATCCTTCTTCTCTTTCACTTCGATCTCGGTTGCACCACCAACGCTGATGACAGCAACACCTCCGGCGAGCTTCGCCAGACGTTCCTGCAGCTTCTCACGATCGTAGTCCGAAGAGGTCTCATCGATCTGGGCGCGGATCTGATTGACCCGACCTTCGATCTCGGACTTCTTGCCAGCACCGTCAACGAGCACGGTCTCTTCTTTAGAGATCGAAACGCGCTTGCACGTGCCGAGCATGTCTAACGTGACATTCTCGAGCTTGATACCGAGATCCTCGGAAATAACCTGACCCTTGGTCAGGATAGCGAGATCCTCAAGCATTGCCTTGCGACGGTCACCGAAACCCGGTGCCTTCACAGCAGCGATCTTCAGACCACCACGCAGCTTGTTGACGACGAGGGTCGCCAGGGCTTCACCTTCGATGTCCTCGGCGACAATCAGAAGCGGCCGACCCGACTGAACCACGGCTTCGAGAACCGGGAGCATGGTCTGCAGGTTAGAGAGCTTTTTCTCATGCAGCAGGATGTAAGGGTTGTCGAGCTCACAGATCATCTTCTCTGCGTTCGTGATGAAGTACGGTGAGAGGTAACCGCGGTCGAACTGCATACCTTCGACGACTTCGAGCTCGGTGGTCAGGCTCTTGGCTTCTTCAACCGTTATGACGCCTTCGTTGCCGACACGCTGCATTGCTTCAGCAATGTAACCGCCAACCTCGGTGTCGCCATTAGCCGAAATACGCCCGACTTGGGAAATCTCGTCAGAACTGCGGATCTTCTTGGAACGCTTCACAATGTCAGCAACGACGGCTCCAACGGCCATATCGATGCCACGCTTCAGATCCATCGGACTCATGCCAGCAGCAACGGCCTTCACACCTTCGCGAACGATAGCCTGAGCGAGAACAGTCGCCGTGGTCGTACCGTCGCCGGCGATATCATTGGTCTTGGAAGCAACTTCCTTGACCATCTGTGCGCCCATGTTCTCGAACTTGTCGTCAAGCTCGATTTCCTTGGCAACCGTAACACCATCCTTGGTGATACGCGGTGCACCAAATGCCTTGTCGATGATGACATTACGGCCCTTCGGACCCAAGGTCACCTTGACGGCATCAGCCAGCGTGTCGACGCCCTTGAGCATCTTGTCACGCGCTGATGTTGAAAATTTGACTTCTTTAGCAGCCATTTCTGTAATCCTTCCTCGAATTTCGAGCTAAGCGGCCTTCTTGGCCTTCTTTTTGGCTTCGATCACGCCCATGATGTCAGACTCCTTCATAATGAGGAGCTCTTCGCTATCAATGGACACTTCGGTGCCGGACCATTTGCCGAAGAGAACACGATCTCCAGCTTTCACATCCATCGCAATGAAGCTTCCGTCTTCGCCGCGGCCACCGGGGCCTACAGAGATAACTTTACCTTCAGACGGCTTTTCCTGAGCCGTATCCGGAATGATAATTCCGCCGGCTGTCTTTTCTTCAGAACCGACGCGGCGAACTACCACTCGGTCGTGCAAAGGGCGAAAACCCATCGCTATATCCTCCTGTTAAATCAGAACAAATCGTGCTCAGAGGCCAAATTACTAGCACTCACCCTGAGCGAGTGCCAAACACGTAGTGCTCCAGAGTTCCCCTGTCAACCGGGGTCCCTGCCGGAATCTCTAGAAACTTCGTAGCTAGATTGAAAACAATCTCAGCAGACCGCGGCCAACCGATTGCAAACAAAGATGTTTCTGTTTTCCTTTGCTAGTCAAGAATTAGGGCCGTGTTCAGACTTTGTGAGATCGGAAAAGTTGAGAACCGAGAACTAGGGCGTCAGATAAGCGTCACGTACCCGTGCATTGCTCGCAATCTCGTCCATTGGACCCGCGGCCAGAACCTTGCCACGTTCAATGACTGCCGCACGATCGGCCACATAGGTCGCAAACCGGACATTCTGTTCCGACAACAGGACGGTCATCCCCTCCGCGGACAAGGTTTTCACTGTGGCCGCGATCTGCTGAAGGATTACCGGAGCCAATCCCTCGGACGGTTCGTCGAGTAGAATAATTCCGGGGTTACCCATCAAAGTACGCGCGATGGTGAGCATCTGCTGCTCGCCTCCTGACAATTGCCCTGCAAGCCGTTCCCGCAAACCAGCGAGAGCCGGAAACAGATCAAACACACGCTCATGCGTCCAGCGAGCAACGCTCGCGACAGGATAGTGAGTCCCGACAATAAGGTTCTCCTCAACGCTCAATCCGGCAAAGACGCGCCGTTCTTCGGGCACATAGCCTACCCCTGCATGGTTCACACGATAGGAGGGCCAGCCATTGACGGCCCTGCCGTCGACCTCGATCGAGCCTCGTCCCAGCTTCACCAAGCCCATGATCGCCTTCATGGTCGTCGACTTTCCCGCACCGTTCCGTCCCAGCAGGACCGTGACCGAGCCTTTCGGAACCTCGAGATCGAGACCAAACAATGCCTGTGCGAGGCCATAATAGGCGTCAAGGCCAACCAAACGGAGTGCAGGTGTGGTCATGTCGCCCCCCCGTCGTCGTCATCATATGCCCCAAGATAGACCGCGCGCACATTCGCATCAGCACGGACGGCGTCGGGCTCTCCTGAAGCTATAATCCGGCCGCGATCAAGAACAACCACCCGATCCGCATATCCGAAAACCACATCCATATCGTGCTCGGTGAAAAGGACCGAGATCCCGGCATCTATCACGAGCCGGTCTACCAGATCCATCATGTCGCTACGACCATCCCCTGCCATTCCTGCTGTGGGCTCGTCCATAAGCAGCAATTTCGGTGCATTGGTCAGTGCGACGGCCAGCTCCAGTCGCTTGAGGTCCCCGTAGGCAAGTTCGGAGACGGGACGCGTGGCCGCGTCTCCGAGACCAACCTGTTGAATGAGCGTCTGGGCTTCTTCTAGAAACCGATGGCGTAAGGCCCGTCCAACACCTATTGCTGATCGATGATAACTGGCGAGCGCCACCTGAACGTTTTCGCGAACGGTCATACTCACAAAAGTGGCCGTAATCTGAAAGGTACGACCAACGCCATGTCGCCAGACCCGGTTCGGGGCAAGGCCGGTGGTCTCAACACCTCGAATTTTTACCACACCGGCATCAGGTCTGATCTGTCCATTGATAGAATTGAAGAGTGTGGTCTTGCCGGCACCGTTGGGTCCGATCAACGCCACCCGCTCGCCGGCCTCCACAGAGAAGGACACGCCATCAACCGCGCGCACGCCGCCAAAAGCTTTAGCCAGATTCGTCACAGTGAGAACGCTCATGATGCCCCCCGCCGGAAGAGCAGTGCAGACAATCCGGCAAGGCCACGCGGCAACACAACCACCAGCATCACAATGAAGAGGCCCAACACCAGCTGCCAGAGGTCGGTAAGACGGTTCAGCTCTGTTTGGATTTCAGTATAGGCAATCGCCCCAAGTATCGGTCCCGCCAAGGACTGCAATCCGCCTAGTAAAACCATTACTAGTCCGTCTACGGACGTGGAAACGAACAGCACCTCAGGGAACACACTGCCCTTGGCAAAGGCGAAGAAGCCGCCTGATACACCCGCAGCAGCGCCAGCAAGCGTAAAGGCGAGCCAACGATAGCGTATGACATCCACGCCAATTGCTGCCGATCGCAGGGCAGAATCCCGGGTCGCGCGAAGCGTGTATCCGAACGGGCTGAACATGACGTGACGCAGGGCCCAGATCATTGCCGCACAAACAACGAAGGACAGGTAATAGAAAACCATTGGATCCGAGGCCCAAGCGCTTGGCCACACCCCGAGAATACCGTTGTCTCCGCCGGTGAAGTCAATCCACTGGAACGCCACTGACCAGGCAATCTGCGCAAAGG
>JAPKDV010000025.1 GCA_028822385.1 Alphaproteobacteria bacterium | reverse complement strand
ATATGTGGCGTAACATCATGCCTTATCTGGAAGGCATGGGCAGGTTGATCGCCTTGGACAATATTGGACAGGGCGATTCCGATAAGCTACCGGACAGTGGCCCGGACAGCTACATGATCCCTGAACATCAGCTGTATTTTGATAGCGCGCTCGACACACTCGGCGTGTCGGATCGCGTAACTTTCGTGATGCATGACTGGGGCGGAACGCTTGGCCTGTCCTGGGCTGAGCGCCATGCCGATGGCTTGAAGGGGTTGGCCCATTGCGAGATCGTCGTCGCCAATCACGCAAGCTATGACTCCTATTCAGACGGACACGGCGAGCGAGTGCGCCGCGCGCAAGGTCCAGAAGGTGAGGCGCTGGTTCTTGAGGACAATTTTTTCGTTGAGAATATATTTACGGGCGGTGTACTGCGCAAAATTGATGCTGAGACTATGGCGGAAATTCGTCGTCCCTATGAATCACCCGGTGAAGCACGGCGTCCCATGCTTTCCTGGGTTCGTCAGATCCCGATCGGCGGAAAGCCGGAATTTGTAGCCGAACTCTCCGAGCGCTTGTCATCCTGGATGACCACAATCCACACGCCAAAACTGTTCATAGAGGGGGACCCAGGCCAGATCATCGTTGATCGAGACCTCACGATCATCGAAAGCTGGCCCAACCAGGGCCGGATCAAGGTTACAGGTCTTCATCATCCGCAGGAAGATTCACCGCATGAGATCGGCAAGGCGCTTGCCGATTGGTATGCTGGATTATAAACGAAACGAAGAACGTCAATGCCGGGGAGTGAGAGATTATGGATTACGAAAAAGTCTGGGATGAAGTCGAGTTCTACTCGAACGACAACAAGACGGCGGCCTATCTGTATCGCCCTAAAGACTGGAAGCCCGGAGACCCGCCGCGCCCAGCAATCTCGGTGCTCCACGGTTATACCGGCATGAAGGATGTCTATGGCATGGACGTCCCTCAGTGGCTCTGGGAGAACGGCTATTTCGTGCTGTCCCATGACTATCCGGGATTTGGTGTCAGCGAAGGTGAGCGTGGCCGGCATCGCCCACTTGAGCAGGCCCAAAGCGTCTATGACGCGGTGACCTATCTGCAGACCGTCGACGGTGTCGATCCCGAGCGGATCGGCTATTACGGCTCCAGTTATGGCGGGGCGCATGCAATCTGGTGCGCGGCGTTCGATGAGCGCGTAAAGGTTGTCGTTTCCGCTGTCATGGTCGCCGACGGTGAGCGTTGGATGGAATCAGTCCGTCGGCCTCACGAATGGGAAGAGTTCAAAGCAAAGGTCGAAGAAGCCGAGCGCAAGCGTGTTTTGACTGGTGAGAAGACATATATTCCCCTGCCTGAGATCATGCTGACCGACCCCCATACCCAGATGGTGATCGACCAGTTCCATTCGAAGAGCGGTCGCTACAACCCTGAATATGATCTCGAGAGTGCGATGGCGAATATGCGTTATCGCCCGGAATGGGTGGCCCACAAGATTTCGCCGCGGCCTGTGCTGATGGTCTATGCGGAGAACGACAATCTGGTGCCGCCTGCAGAGCAACTGTTGTGCTACGAGGCTTTGGGTGAACCCAAGAAACTGGTGAAGTTGCCGGGAATCCAGCACTATGAATCCTACCAGTTTTGCAACGACGAAGCGCACGGCATCCAGAAAGTGGAGGCGCTGGAGTGGTACGCTAAATATCTCTAATTTGCTGGGTATCAGCTGGGACGTAATAAAAAATGAAAAACCTTTGGTCTGACCGTGACGCACGCGCTTTTGTTCGTCGCTATGCCCGCGACGGTATCAACCGCGACCTCGCGCTGCGGGTCTACACCACGCGGCTACTGGGCGTAGATCCGCGCCTGGTTCTGCACGGTGGTGGGAACACGTCGGTCAAGACGACAGCCACGGACCTGAACAGTGACCCTGTTGATGTACTTTGTGTCAAAGGGAGCGGCTGGGACATGGGAGATATCGAGCCTGCGGGATTGCCTGCCGTTCGCCTCGATGCGCTCCGTGAACTCGAGGCGCTCGAGGCCTTAAGCGATGAGGACATGGTCAATGCCCAGCGGCGCAATCTATTGGATTCAAAGGCACCGAACCCCTCCGTGGAAACGCTTCTTCACGCGTTCATGCCGCATAAGTTCGTCGATCACACCCACTCAACGGCAGTTCTCGCACTAACCGATCAGTCCGATGGGGCGGCAATCTGCCGGGATGTCTATGGCGATCGAGTAGCCATGGTGCCCTACATCATGCCGGGCTTTGCACTGGCGAAATCCTGCGCGTCCTATCAACGCGAGAATCCGGATGTCGAAGGTCTGATCCTGCTCAAACACGGGATATTCACCTTTGGTGACACGGCTGAAGAAGCCTATGGCCGGATGATTGATCTGGTCAGTCTGGCAGAATGGCGGCTTCGTGAAGGACGCAAAGAGCAAGTGTTTGTGCCGGCAAAGACCAAAGTTACACGGGCGCCGCGTGTTTCTGAGATTGCGCCTCGCCTGCGGGGCATGCTTGCAATGGGCGGGCAGGATGAACCCACCCGGTTTGTGATGACCTTCCGCACCAGCGCGGCGATCCGAAATTTTGTCGATGGTGGCGAACTCTCCCGTTACGCGCGGCAGGGCCCGGTTACACCGGATCACGCCATTCGCATCAAGCCCAAACCAGTGGTGCTGTCGCGGCCCGGAAAGTTTGATCTGGAGGGGTTTTTCAAGTCGGCAACACGCGCCATCGACAAGTACAAAACCGATTACGCAGCCTATTTCGAGCGGAATAACACCGACGCGAATGATCCGAAAACGCAGCTGGATCCTGTACCACGGATATTACTGGTCCCGGGGTTCGGCTTCTTTGCGGTCGGAAGTTCCGCAAAGGCAGCTGATCAGGCAGCCGACCTCTATGAAAACAATGTTGCGGTGATTACGGCTGCCGAAGGCATCGGACGGTTTCGATCCATCACGGATCACGACATGTTCGAGATTGAATACTGGTCGTTGGAGCAGGCAAAGCTGGGCAACGCCAAGGAAGCGGCGCTTGCCCGGCAGGTTGTGGCCATCACCGGCGCTGGCGGTGCCATTGGTCAGGCGACGGCAAGGGCATTTCGCACTGCGGGCGCAGATGTGGCGTTGCTGGATCTGGATGAAGGGCAGGTTTCTGGCCTGGCTGCGGAGCTTGGCGGTTTAGCGATTGCCTGCGACGTGACAGACGACAAGTCAGTCTCGCGTGCCTTTGCGGCGATCGCGGACAGGTTTGGCGGCATAGATATTCTGGTTTCCAACGCGGGCGCCGCTTGGCAGGGAAAGATTGGTGAGGTTGATGACAAGACCTTGCGTGACAGCTTCGAGCTCAACTTCTTTGCCCACCAGCGTGTCGCTAAGGCCGCTGTCGAAATCATGCGGGCGCAGGGGACGGGCGGAGTTCTGTTGTTTAACACGTCAAAACAGGCGGTGAACCCAGGCAAAAACTTTGGCCCTTATGGTTTGCCGAAAGCAGCGACGCTGTTTCTGTCGCGTCAATACGCGCTGGACTATGGCGCGGACGGTATTCGTTCCAACGCGGTTAATGCGGACCGTATCCGCAGCGGGTTGCTCACTGATGACATGGTCAAGCTAAGGTCTAAGGCGCGCGGGTTGAGCGAGCAGGACTACATGTCGGGTAATTTGCTCGGTCGTGAAGTGCTCGCTTCTGATGTGGCGCAGGCGTTTGTGGATCTAGCGAAGTCTGAAAAGACGACAGCAGCGGTGCTAACTGTCGATGGCGGTAATATTGAAGCTGCCCTGCGCTGAAATTATACCCTGTGGCTCTCGGCTGCTTTTCACAGTTTAGTCAATACACTTGCTCTGGCGCCGTCGCCGAACGTCGCTTCAAGTAAAGTTACCCCACGTTCGGGGCATAAGTAGTTTGATCCAACAACGTTAGTTGGGAGGCCTTGTGTTGGCGTGCCGTTCCCGCGAGGAAAGGCAATCTGTTTGCCGGGCCATTATGTTCCAGATCATCGCTCCCATAGGAAAAAGCGCGAGTTACAGATTGTGTTCGGAACTGCTCTCCACGTGGCGGAACTCGCGATGGTGTTGTGGAAAATCCTGACCCAGACACTCGCGCCGACATTCAGCCCGCAGGTTCTCGATTGCGCAGGGGTCGATGCCAAGTATATCAATGCCGCGTTTTGCGAGTGCTTGGGTGCCGGTATCCGTCAGGTTTTCGTAATCAGGTAAACCGTCCGCTCTTCGCGTGACGTAGGGAATGATATCATTCTTAGAATCCTTTCCACATTTGGGAAATTCGAGTGCGATTTCACCCTATTTGATGATGTTACGTGTTGGGTGCCCTACAGATGCTTCTATGATGTGAGGCAGAGAGTTCAAACGTGGGAGTTGTTGATGAAGAGCGTGTTGTTTCGCAGCTATGGTGGACCGGAAGTTTTGGAGGTCGTCGAGGCGGGCGTGCCCGTGCCAGGACCCGGTGAAGTTTGTGTCCGCGCGGAAGCCATCGGCGTTGGCGTGCCCGATATGCTCATGCGATCCGGCAACTATGCCTGGATACCGCCGTTGCCCGTTGTTCCCGGCAACGAGCTCGCCGGCATCGTTTCAGCGGTGGGTCCGGGCGTCGAGATGCCGTCCGTGGGACAGCGGGTTTATGTGAATGCACGAGAGCTCTCGCAACGGGGCGGTTGTTATGCCGAATACATGGTCGTGCCTGCTGCGTCGGTGTTTAGGCTGCCAGATACGCTAAAGGCTGAACATGCCGTTGCGCTGGGCAATTACCAGCTTGCCTGGTTGCTGTTGAATATCGCAGCGACGCCCAAAACGGGCGACAATGTACTCGTGCATGCCGCCGCCGGGGGCGTGGGAAGCGTGCTGGTTCAGATGGCGTGCGCGCAGGGGATGAATGTTTGTGGTGTCGCCGGATCAGAGGGGAAAGCGCGCTACGTGGCGACCCTGGGAGCCGACGCCGTCATCGACCGAAGTCAGGAATCGATTTCCGAACGTGTTAAGCAGCACACGGACGGCGCTGGTGTGAAGTTCATCTACGATGCTGTAGGCGGGAAGGATTTTGTGCTCAATTTTGACCGGCTTACGCCGCTGGGAATTCTGGTGATGTTTGGTTACATCGCTGGATGGCCGGACCCAGCGATTCTGGACTCGATGCGCGAACGATTTGGTGCTTCGCTCGGCTTTCGGCTTTTCTCGATTCATGTCCTCGACGACATGCCAGAATTGCGCCGTCGGGCGATGGAGGAGGCCATCAAGGTCATGGCTTCAGGCGCTGCCCTGCCGCGCATTCACACCCAAATGCCGCTCGAATCTGCTGCGGACGCTCACCGACTTCTGGAGAGCGGAGAAGTCACAGGGAAGATCGTACTTGTGCCGTAACCCTGCTTTGAGCGCAGCCTTTGCGGTGCTAGTTTGAGTTGTGTGTAGGACAGCGGGCGAAGGCTCGGCGGAAGTATACGGGGAAGGGGAATAGCTTTGCGAACCGGTGGTCAAATTTTGGTCGATGCCTTGCGTTTGCACGGGGTTGATACGGTGTTTTGTGTTCCCGGTGAGAGCTATCTGGGCGCGCTCGATGCGCTCTATGATGCCCGCGATTCGATCCGGGTCATCACCTGCCGCCATGAAAGCGGTGCCACTTATGCAGCTGAAGCTTATGGCAAGCTGACCGGCAAGCCCGGTATCGCCTTTGTGACGCGCGGCCCCGGCGCCTGTAACGCCTGTATTGGCGTGCATACGGCTCTACAAGACTCATCCCCGATGATTCTGTTCGTCGGTCAGGTGCCGCGCGAATTCAAGGGACGTGAAGCATTTCAGGAAGTTGATTTCCCCGCCATGTTCGGCCCACTCGCCAAATGGGCGACCGAGGTTGATGACCCCGCGCGGTTGCCCGAATTCACAGCCCGTGCCTTTGCGACCGCTGCCGGCGGACGCCCGGGACCCGTGGTGATTTCCCTGCCTGAGGACATGCTGGTTGAAGAGGTTGAGGTGGCTGATGTGTCGGTGTCCGAATATGCGGCCTCCGAACCCCGTGAGGACGATCTTGCGCGTTTGCGCGATTTGCTGTCAGGCGCAACGAAGCCGCTGGTGATTTTCGGCGGTGGTAGCTGGAACGCAGAGGCGGTTTCCGATCTGGAGGCGTTCTGCGAAGCAAATAGTCTGCCCGCCGTGGCGTCCTTCCGAACTCAGGACATTTTCAACAACGACCATCCGAATTTCATTGGCGAGCTTGGCTACAACACCAATCCGAAGCTGGCCCAGCGTGTGAAGGATGCCGATCTGATCCTCGCGATAGGCGCGCGGCTGGGTGAAACAGCCACCATGGGCTACACGTTGGTGAAGGCTCCCAAGCCCGACCAGACGCTGATTCATGTCTATCCCGATCATTCGGAACTGGGCCGCGTCTTTCAGGCAGATCTGCCGATTGCTTCGAATCTCGGGTCGTTTCTGTCTCAGGCCCGACGGCATGTGCAGGTGGATTCCAGTGCCTGGATGTCATGGCTCGAAGATGGCCGGTCAGACTTCGATGTCTGGACTGTTCCGGGCGAGTATCCCGGGCTACTCAATCTGGCCGAGGCTTTTGTTCAGCTGCGCGATATCCTGCCGGATGACGCAATCATAACGACCGATGCGGGGAATTTCGCGGGCTGGACCAGCCGGTTTTTCAGGTTCCGGAAATTTCGCACGCTTCTGGGGCCTGCGAATGGCTCTATGGGCTACGGGATGCCCGCCGCGTTAGCGGCCAAGGCCGCACGTCCGGACCTGCCAGTCGTCTGTTATGCGGGCGATGGTGGCATTATGATGACCGGCAATGAACTTGCCACTGCTGTGCAGCACGATCTGCCGATCGTGTTGATGATCGCGAATAATGGCATGTTCGGCACAATCCGGATGCACGAAGAACGTGAATATCCAGGGCGTGAAATTGCGACCGAGCTGCGTAATCCTGACTTTGTCGCCTGGGCCGAGGCCTTCGGGGCACAGGGTGAGCGGGTGACAACGACCGAGGAATTTGGTCCGGCCGTCGAACGTGCTCTGGCCGCGGGACGTCCCGCGGTGATTGAGATCATGGTCGATCAGGAACTTATCTCCAGCAACATCACGCTGAGTGAGCTCCAGAAACGTGCTCGCGGCGGCTGAGTGGCTTTTTAAATGGCAGAGCTGGGAAAACGCGCACTATTTCTCGACCGCGACGGTGTGATCAACATTGACAGCGGTTACATCTGGCGACCCGAAGATTTCATCTTCAATGATGGTGTGTTCGAAGCCTGCCGGGCAGCGCAAGCCATGGACTATGTCTTGGTCATTGTAACCAATCAGGCTGGTATCGGACGTGGGCTTTATGCCGAGAAAGACTTCCATACGCTGACAGACTGGATGCTGGCGCAGTTTGTCGAAAACGACATCGTGATTGCGCGGGTGTACTACGCGCCCACCCATCCCGATGAAGGGATTGGCGTCTATCGTCGCGAATCTCCGGACCGGAAACCGGGTCCAGGAATGCTGTTCAGGGCGCGCGATGCTTTCGGCATTGATATGAGCCGCTCGGCTATCATCGGCGACCGGGAAACAGACATTGAGGCCGGCATTAACGGCGGCGTCGGCTATAAAATTCTGATCGAAGGTGCGGAGGAAGACCCGGGGTCGAGCCGTGCCGATGCGGTGGTAACCTCACTCTCAGACGCCGTCGCTTGGTTGGCTGTGCGCGACGCGTCTTAGCTGTTCCCGCCTGACAGGCGCCAGTCGATCATTTCCAGACGGTCCTGACCAAAAAATAACTCATCATCGACAACAATACACGGCACGCTCCAGGCCTTATCAGCGAGCGCCTCATCCGTGTTGAATTGAAGTTCCATTGTCACCGCCTCGGAATCTGCAGCTGTGACCAATGCGGCACCGTCGAGGCCCAGCCTATCAAGGATCGCAGCAACTTCGTCTGGATCACCTATATTAAGTTCGTCCACCCAGCACCCGCGCATGAGTGCGCGCGTTACGCCAAGGATGTCGGCTCCGGTCTGACCGGCGGCGATGATGACGTTTGAGGATAGCAAAAAGGGTGCTGGAAAATGTTTTGGTTCGGCATTGATCGGCACACCGCGCCATTCGCCCCACCGGGGAAGTTCGATCAGTCGATAGGACTGCAGCACTTCAGGGCGTTGCGCCAGTGATCGACCGGCTCCTGTCTCAGCCCATGTGCGGCCGACATCGGTCGGTATGAGGGCGATATCCCGCCCGTACTTGCTGCCGATTTTAACCAGGCCATCGAGGCCCAGATAGGACCAGGGAGAGGTACAGGCGAAGTAATATTTGATCGGATTAGACATTTTCCTGCCTCAACGCGTTCGGAAACATATGTTCGTAGCGCAAACGCGCGACAATGAAGGTCTGGATTGTAGTACCTGGTGTTTAGCTTCGTACCCGAATAGTGCGCGTTGATGGTGTCGCGGGAATAGGCTGCGCAGATGTGACGTGTGTCAAAGGTGTGAAGTCTTTTTAGAAATGATCCTCCGCCAGCGCCATCACGGAATCCCCTCCCCGGGTGATTGTCTCGAGATGCATGTTCGCGCGGGGCAGGATATGATTGGCATAGAAACATGCCGTAATCCGCTTGGAATTAAGGAATTCCGAGCTTGTTCCGGTGATGGTGCCGTTGGTAGTTGCCAGTGCGGACCGTGTCATTAACCAGCCTCCGACAACCGTACCCACCAGATGCAGGAAGGCGTGAGCGCCAGCAAATTTCCGATTCACATCGTTATTTATGGGGTCGAGCATCCATTTGGTTGCCTGTCGGAGCACTCGATTAGCATCTTTCTGGACTTTCACTATGGTTGCGAGCTCCGGATCGTCCGATTCGGGCAGCGCATCAATCTCTTCGAGGAGTTCTTCCATAGCTGCACCGCCGTCGCGCAGCAGCTTGCGGCCGAGCAGGTCAATTGCCTGAATGCCGTTGGTTCCTTCGTAGATCGGAGCAATTCGCGCATCCCGGTAATACTGCGCGGCACCGGTTTCCTCGACGAAGCCCATGCCACCGTGCAATTGCACACCGGTCGAGGCGATATCGACACCCAGATCAGTGCACCAGGCTTTGACGACGGGGGTGAGTAAATCCGTACGGCGCGAGTTGTAGGCGCGAGTTTCAAGATTAGCGTGATGACGGGAACGATCGAGCGCCGAGTTCGTGTAATAGGCCAGTGCCCGCATGGCTTCGGTCTGGGACCGCATTGACATCAGCATGCGCCGCACGTCGGGATGGCTGATGATCGCCACGGATTCGTCGCCGCCATCGAGCGGCGCTGACTGCACCCGCTCGCGCGCATAATCGACGGCGTGCTGATAGGCACGCTCCGCGACCGCAACACCCTGTAGGCCGACATTGAGGCGGGCGTTGTTCATCATCGTAAACATGCAGCGCAGGCCGTCATGTTCTTCACCGATCAGATAGCCGAGCGCCCCCTTACTATTTTCGCCATAGGACATCACGCAGGTCGGACTGGCATGGATGCCTAGCTTATGCTCAAGGCCGATGGCATAGGCATCATTGCGTTCACCGATGGAACCGTCATCCTTGACCAAGAATTTGGGTACTAGAAACAGGCTGATCCCCTTCACACCCGGGGGTGCGTCAGGCAGGCGGGCGAGCACCAGATGAATGATGTTGTCGGTGAAATCCTGTTCTCCATAAGAGATGTAAATCTTCGTACCTTTGATCCGATAGTGATCGTCTTCGCGTTCGGCCCGGGACTTCAACAGCCCCAGATCGGTCCCGGCCTGAGGTTCGGTCAGGTTCATCGTCCCCGCCCATTCGCCGGATACCAGCTTCGCCAGGAAAGTTTCCTTCAGACCATCATTGCCATGCGCAATTAGTGATTCGATCGCGCCAATGGTTAGCAACGGACACAACGACCAGGAAAGGTTGGACGACTGCCACATTTCCTGCAGGGCGGTGGTGACCGTCCAGGGTAGCCCCATGCCGCCATGTTCAGGCTCAAACGGCGTGCCATTCCATCCACCCTCGACAAATGCCTTGTAGGCTTCCTTGAAACCGTCGGGGGTCGTAACTGCGCCGTCAGACAGTGTGGATCCTTGTTGATCGCCAATCTGATTGAGGGGCGCGACCACCTCACGGGTAAACCGGGCTGATTCGGTCAAAATTGCCTCGATTAGATCTTCGGTCGTTTCGGTGAAGGCGGGGAATTTGCGGATACCGTCCATGTCACAAAGATTTTTCAAGATGAACTGCATATCTTGCACGGGCGCGTTGTAGTCCGACATTTCTCTTCTCCTGTTCCGGAAAATGGGTTCCTAGAGAACCTTGCCCGGATTCATCAATCCCTTGGGATCGAGCATCTGCTTGATTGATCGCATCATGTCGATTTCAACACCAGCCTTGTGTGTGGCGAGTTCGGCGACTTTGATTTTACCAATCCCGTGTTCAGCCGAGAAGCTGCCACGCATGGTGCCCACTACGTCGTGGACCAGATGACATATCTCGTCCCAACGGTCGAGGAATACAGCGCCATCGGCGCCATCGGGCTGGGTCAGATTGTAATGCACATTACCGTCACCGACATGGCCGAATGCCACAGGTCGAATGCCCGGACAGGCTTTTTTGACAGCTGCATTGGCTTGACGAATAAATTCGGGGACTGACGAAATGGGCACGGAGACATCGTTCTTGATGCTCGCGCCTTCGGGTTTCTGGGCCAGCACCATGGCTTCGCGCAGGAACCACATCTGTTCGCGCTGGGCTTCCGACTGGGCGATGACAGCATCTACGATTAATCCGTCGTCGAAAGCCGTGGCCAGAAAGGCTTCCATAACCTCGCCGAGATTGGAGTTCTCGTCGCTGCTCTCGAATTCAATGAGTGCGCACCAGTCATGGGGCTCATCGAGAAAATCGATCGCGCCGTCGATATGGCGCACGGAAATCTCGATGGCGATACGCGGGACCAGTTCGAAACCTGACATTGTATCGGCGCTGGCAGCGCGGGCGCGACCGAGTACCTCGAGTACACTGTCGAGATCCTTCAATGCGATGAAAGCCGTGTGGCGAGAACGCGGTTTGGGGAACATTTTCACTACGGCGCCTGTGATGATGCCCAGTGAACCTTCGGCTCCGATAAACAGGTGTTTGAGGTCGTAGCCCGTGTTGTTCTTACGCAGACCGGTCAGTCCGTCCCAGATACGGCCATCGGGTAGCACCACTTCCAGACCCAGCGTCAGCTCTCTTGTATTGCCGTAGCGCAGTACTGCCGTGCCGCCGGCATTGGTTGAGAGATTACCACCGATCTGACAGGAGCCTTCTGCGCCGAGACTAAGCGGAAATAGCCGGTCGTGTGCGTCGGCTACATTTTGCAGATCAGCCAGCACGCAGCCCGCATCTACGGTCATGGTGAAGTTTGCTGGGTCGACCGCGCGCACATTGTTCATACGTGACAGGCTGACGATTAGCTCTCCGCTGGCTACCGCACCACCGCACAATCCGGTGTTACCGCCCTGGGGGACGATTGCAACGCCGGCGTCATAACAAGCTGCAAGCACCCGAGAGACTTCTTCGGTGTTGCCCGGTCGGACCACGCAGGGCGTCTCGCCGCGAAACAGGCCACGCTGTTCGTTCAGATAAGGTTCCATGTCGGCGAGATCGGTGACCAGTCCAGTCAGTCCGACAATTGTTTCCAGCTGGTTCAGGAAACCGCTAGGCAGGGTGTGGCTTGTTTGTCTCATGGTCATTGATTTAGCCCGTGATCAGGCATGCGGCAACCGGGTGGGTAGGCATTGTGTCACCCATTGTGCGCTTCGGCGGCCCTGCGCAAGCGGTCGTTGATTGCGCGTCCTAGTCCGGTATCGGGAATTGGAACGACGGCAATGGCGCGATGCGCTAACGTGTCGAGCTGGCGCATATAGGCGAACAAGTTGGCCGCTGCCTCGGTCAGATCACCGGTCGGGCTGAGGTTGAGGGCTGTGCCGGCACCTTCAAAACTGATGTTGCCGAAGGAGAGCAGGCCTTCATCGCTTGCAACGTTTTGTGCATCTAGCCTCACAGGAATTGCCGGCGCGTAATGGCGCGCGAGCTGCCCGGGTGAACGCGGTGCTTCGCCGTTAGTTGGGCGGGTAGCGTCATCCACGGGGCCGAGAACCTCTTCAAGTTGTTCGTGGGTAATCGCACCGTGACGCAGTAGGGCTGGGCGGTAACCACACAGATCGATCACCGTTGATTCGAGACCAACTTCGCAGGCGCCGCCATCTAGGATCATGTCGGCTTTGGTGCCGAGCGATTGCTCCACATGGGAGGCCTGTGTCGGAGAGACCTCACCGGCGGTGTTAGCGCTGGGGGCGGCTATCGGGCCGCCAAATCTTGCCAGCAGATCATGGGCTAGTGGGTGTGCAGGTGCGCGCAAGGCGATCGTATCGAGACCCGCGCTCACGAGCAGGGACAATTCGCAATCCGGGCGTCGGGGCACCACCAAGCTCAGGGGGCCGGGCCAGAAGGTGTCGGCAAGTAAACGCGCTCGCGTGTCGAGTACGCCGAATGCGCTGGCGGCGTCAAAATCGAGGACATGCACAATCAGCGGATTGAAGCTTGGTCGGTTCTTGGCTTCAAAGATGCGTGCGACGGCTTGATCGTCACGGGCATCAGCGCCAAGGCCATAGACGGTCTCGGTCGGGAATGCGACCAGCCCGCCGACTTGCAGATGTGCGCATGCGGCCGTCACGCCGCCGTCGTTTCCTGGGATGATGTTGGCCGGGTCGCCCATGGTTTTTGGCACTTCTACCGACGTCCGAATGCGACGAAGCCCGGATTGAGAAACTTCGGCTTCTTGCCGTAGTTGAAAGTGCTACCGTCCATCTGGGTCAGGGAGCCGCCTGCCGCCAGTACAATGGCGTGGCCAGCGCCTGTATCCCATTCGCAGGTCGGGCCGAAGCGCGGATAGATATCGGCGACACCTTCGGCGAGGCGTCCGAATTTCAGAGCGCTACCCTGAGGCATACGATTGCGCACCGTTTCATGGCCTAGATATTTCTCCAGTCGCTCATTGATCGAATGAGACCGGCTGACCAGCACGTCGAGGCCGTCTTCTGGCGGCATCCGGCATGAGATGGCACGTTCGGCCTTATCGCCTTCGATTAGGGTCGCGCCGCCATGCAGGGTTCCTGCATACATCAGGTTGAGCGCGGGCGCATAAAGCACGCCAAAGATCGGAATGTTGTCTTCGACCAGTCCTATATTCACGGTGAACTCGTCATTGCGCTTGAGAAATTCGCGGGTGCCGTCGAGAGGATCTACCAGCCAGAAGCGATTGGCAACGGCTTCCGGGCTGTTGCCTGCGGAATGCTCTTCCTCGGAGACCACCGGGATGTCCGGGGTCAGCGCGCGTAAACCAGGCAGGATCATAGCTTCGGCAGCAGTATCCGCCAGGGTGACGGGGGATCCGTCATCTTTGCGTTTACTGTCAAAGTCCGTGCGATAGACTTCCATGATGGCCGTGCCCGCCGCGTAAGCGAGGGCACGTACCGCCGGTATCAAATCCGCCGTGTTGATTGGAATTCTCCCTGTGTCTGGCCGTCGGTGCCTATTAGGCAGCCATGGGCTGGTTGGCGAAGGTCCAGATCACATCCGGGGTGGCTGGCATGTCGATGTCGTGGATGGCACCGCCATCCGAAAGTGCATCGACAATCGCACTGATCGTGGCTGCAGGTGCACCGATGGCGCCAGCTTCGCCGGTTCCCTTGATGCCCAGAGGATTTGTCGTGCACCGTTCGTTGCGCATGGAGAAGTCGAAGTTGGGCACGTCGTCTGCGCGGGGCATACGGTAATCGATGAACGAACCCGAGACTAGCTGACCAGACTCATCATCATAGACTGTGTGCTCGTGCAGTGCCTGACCCACGCCCTGCACGATACCGCCATGAACCTGACCGGCGATCAACATCGGGTTGATCGTGTCGCCGAAATCATCAACCACGGTGTAACGCGTGATCTCGGGGATTCCGGTCTGCGGGTCAATTTCCATCTCGCAGATATGACACCCGTTCGGAAAGGTTGGCGCGTCGGGCTGATGGGATTCCTTGGAATCGAGGCCCGGCTCCATACCATCGGGCAGGTTGGCCGGGTCCAGTGCGGCCTTGGCGATTTCGAACAGGGACATGGACCGGTCCGTTCCGGCCACGCGAAAGGTGCCGCCGGCATACTCAATATCGGCTTCAGCGGTTTCCATCATTTGCGCCGCAATTGCCTTCCCCTTTTCCTTGATCGCTTCTGAGGCCTTGGATACGGCAACACCGCCCACAGTGACCGAGCGCGATCCGCCAGTTAATCCCGGTGGCACGACATCGCTATCGCCCTGAACCATCACCATCTGATCGGTGTCGATGCCCAGCCGGTCAGACATGATCTGCTTGTAGGAGGTATCGTGGCCCTGCCCGTTGGACATGGTGCCGATATAGAAGGTGATCATCTCGTTGTCGGGATCGATGCGTACATCGGCGACTTCGGCATTGCCGCCGCCGCATTTCTCAACATAAGTCGCCATGCCGATGCCGCGCAGCATGCCGCGCTTGGCGCTCTCGGCCTTGCGGGCGGCAAAGCCAGCCCAGTCGGCTTTCTTCATGCCTTCTTCCATGATCGCGGTGAAGTTGCCGCTGTCATAGATCTCGCCAAAGGCGGTTTTATAGGGAAGCTGGTCCGGCTGAATGAAGTTTCGGCGTCGCAATTCATCGGGGGACAGGCCAAGTTCGCGGGCACATTTGTCGACCAGCCGCTCAATGCAGTAGATCGCCTCGGGCCGGCCCGCACCGCGATAGGCGTCCGTGGGGACAGTGTTGGTCAGGACGCCCTTCACATTGGCCCAGACGGCCGGGAAGGCGTAGAGGCCGTTCAGCATCGCCGTGCCGGCCTCGGTTGGGATGAAGGTGCCAAAATGGGACAGATAAGCGCCTAGATTGGCGTAGGTTGTGACCCGTAGTCCTAGGAATTTGCCGTCGGCATCGCACGCCACTTCGGCTTTGGTCACGTGATCGCGGCCCTGAATGTCGGACAGGAAGCCCTCACTGCGGTCGGAGGTCCAGCGCACCGGGCGATTGACCTTTTTTGCTGCCCAGACTGCCAGCGGTTGTTCGGGATGGGTGAAAATTTTCATGCCGAAGCCGCCGCCAACATCGCCGGTGACAACGCGTAGCTTCTCCTTGTCCATCTTCAAGATGTTGTCGGCAATCGTATTGCGAATGCCGTGAGTGCCTTGGGAAGAGGTGTAGAGAATTGACTTGTCGCTCGCAGCGTCATAGTCGGCGATGGCCGCACGCGGCTCCATCGCGTTCACAACGATCCGGTTGTTGATGAGCTCCAGTGTGGTGACGTGGCTTGCTTCGGCAAAAGCTGCCTCGGTCTCTGCCTGTTGGCCCTTGCCCCAGTCGAAGCAAACATTATTGGCCACATCGTCATAGATCTGTGCTGCACCATCGAGTGCGGAACGATAGGTGTCCGTGGTTGAAGGCAGCACGTTGTAGTCGACTTCGATCAGTTCGGCAGCGTCGCGCGCCTGATCCAGGGTTTCGGCTACGATAAAGGCCACGGGCTGCCCGACATGGCGCACTTTTCTCTGTGCCAAAATCGGACGATAGGTCTCTCCGCGGTCTGAGCCGTCGAGGTTTGTTACCGGGAACATGCAGGGCATGGCACCGAGGTCTTCGGCGGCCACGTCATCTCCGGTCAGGATCAGCAACACGCCGGACGCAGCGTTCGCTGCGCTTAGGTCGATGGATTTGATCTCGGCATGGGCGTGGGGCGAGCGCAGTACAAATGCGTCGCTCTCGTTCTCAAGCTGAACATCATCGGTATATGTGCCGCTGCCAGTGAGCAGGCGAAGATCTTCGATACGCGTGACGGATTGACCGATGCCGAACTGGCCCATGGGATACCCTCTTTGAGACTGGAATGACGTGAAATTTTTGTTCCCTGATGATATGCGACCGAATGGGTGCAAACCAAGCCCCCCGGGGAGGATTCATCTGATAAGATTTTCCCAGATATGAGTGAGACCGTTCAAATTTAAGAAGAATTCACGCGTGTGCCCGGGCGTTACTAGCATGCGCTCGAGGACGGACGCATCCAGTGCGATCTGTGTCCGCTCAATGAAGGCCGACGCGGGTTGTGTTTTGTGCGCGCCCGCACCGATGATTAGATTGTGCTGACAACCTATGGCCAGAGCCCGGCGCGTTTACTCGTCCAGAACTCCGAATTGCGTATATCGCCAACGACGCGCATAAGAATGAAACACAAGACTAACGCTTGGCGAACCGTCGCGCCAAAGCCTTAAGGAAAGGGTGACCTCATGTTGACCGTCTATGGCCTGAAGAGTTGCGATACGACCCGCAAATCCCTGAAGTGGCTGGAGCGGCGTGAGGCGGCGCACCGTTTTCTGGATGTCCGCGCCGATGGCGTCGACCATGACAAGCTGACTGAGTGGGCGATGGAAGTGGGCTGGGAAACGTTGCTGAATCGTGGCAGCACCACTTGGCGAGGGCTTGATGAGGTGATTCGCGAGAACGTTACCGAGGATACCGCCCTGCAGCTGATGGTTGATAATCCGACGCTGATCAAGCGTCCAGTGATTGAAACTGGTGCTGGTGTGCTGGTTGGATTCAAGCCCGAACAACAGCGCACGCTTGAAGAACTTCTCTAGCCACACCTGCTCCCAGTCTTCCAGATTAAAATCTTATATACAAGTTTAGGGGCAGATTTTGAACACCGAAGGCGTCTTACGATCAGCACTGGCCACCGATCTTGACTATGTCGAAGCCGAACTCGACTACATCGTTGATGACGGAATCCCGGCGGTTCGTTACCTCGACTGGCCCGAGATGGAACATCTAGCCCACAAGCCAGCTTACGCGAAACACCGCGTACGCATCCACAACGGCCGCGCCGACCCAGCACAATTCACACTGCCCTCGCACGGCTTCGCCTTCGTCGATCAGCATACGAAGGTAAGGGATTTCTACGATGAGGACGAGGTGCGTTCCGTCTATTATCCGGAGACTAAGGCGCTGATCGAGGCGCATGGCGGTAGTGCAAAACGTGTGCTGGTTTTCGACCACACGCTTCGTAGTGCTCAGCAAGCGCGCCAGCAGGATTCTCGGGTACGCAAAGCAGTCTATTCGGTGCACAACGATTACACTGAGCGCTCGGCACCGCAGCGCGTGCGTGACTTCTTGCCAGAAGAAGAGGCAGAGGTAGCGCTCAATCGACGCTTCGCTATTATCCAGACTTGGCGTTCGATTGCGCCGAGCGTTGAACGAGACCCACTGGCGCTGTGTGACGGTCGAACGATCCCCGAAGAGGGTTTCATCCGCTACGAGCGGCGCTATCGCTCCCGCACCGGCGAGACCTATCACATTTCGTACAATCCAGCGCATCGCTGGTTTTGGTTCCCCCGCATGACGCGCAACGAGGCGCTGGTGTTCAAGGTCTTTGACACTGACGCCTCGGAAGGCGTGCGCTTTACCGCACATACAGCGTTTGATAGTCCGAATACTCCGCTCGACGCGGCAATCCGCGAGAGTATTGAGATGCGCGCTTTGGTCTTCTACTAATAACCACGTCGCTTGCTCGGTAATGCCTTAGATCGCTGCCCACGGGATGAGGTGAAATAGAGTTTTCGAACGTGATTTTTGTGGGTTCCCTGCGAAAACTTTTCTGTTTTTTTCACCACAAAACAGCCGAGTCGCTTTTGGCCCGACCACTAAATTTAGGGGTTTGTGGTACATAAGGGGTACAAATATAAAAGCAGTGATTGTCTCCAACTCGTAACAATCTGGCGGATATCCTCGATTCGGCCTCAAGCAAGTTGACTCCAAATCGTCAAAGCTTACAATGTTCTCTTATTGTTCACGGTGACAGGCCTCCAACATTTAGTGTCTATTAATTATTGTGTCTCCAGATGTTGTGGATTTAGCGCGCTTTTCCCTCGAAAACTGCTCACAGGGTGTGGAGTACTTGGGCATACGGTTAGGAGAGGCTTTGGAATGGATGGTTTTGCTGGGGTTTCAGGTATGAATGGCGCTGTGGATAATTTATCCAAAGTCATCGAAACGGAAGATTTGGAAGTGTTTGAAATAGTCGATATGGAACCTGAATCGACCGATTCTGCTGAAACTCAAGCGGCTCGGGATGTGGATAACGATCTGGTTGGCAAGGATGCCGAGACCGGAAATATCTACCAGACCGACCGCGTGCGTATTCAGATCGACCCGTCCCGCGACGCGTTGCTGACCGCGTTCGGCAAGGAAACCCTCGAAGACCGTTATCTGCTCAATCACGAGAAGGGCGAACCGCAGAAGCTGTTTGCTCGCGTGGCCTGTCATTATGCTGATGATTCAGAGCATGCCCAGCGGATCTACGACTATATTTCAAAGCTCTGGTTTATGCCCGCAACCCCGGTTCTCTCTAATGGTGGCACCGAGCGCGGCCTGCCGATCTCCTGCTTCCTGAATGAGGCTTCGGACTCCCTTGAGGGCATCGTTGATCTCTGGAACGAGAATGTCTGGCTCGCCGCACGCGGCGGCGGCATCGGCAGTTACTGGGGCAATCTTCGCTCGATCGGTGAGCAGGTCGGCCACAATGGCAAGACCTCGGGTGTTGTGCCGTTCATACGGGTGATGGATTCACTGACATTGGCGATTAGTCAGGGCTCGCTCCGGCGTGGCTCAGCCGCGGTCTATCTGCCGATTGATCATCCCGAAATTGAAGAATTCATCGAAATTCGTCGTCCTACCGGTGGTGACCCGAACCGCAAGGCGCAGAATTTGCATCATGGCGTACTGGTGACCGATGCCTTCATGCGCTCCGTTGAAGCCGATGAAGACTGGGCGCTAGTCAGTCCAAAGGATCGCGCACCGATTGCCACGGTCAAGGCACGTGCGCTCTGGATTCGTCTGCTGACGGCTCGGATCGAGACCGGCGAGCCATATATTGTGTATTCGGATACGGTGAATAGGAAGATCCCCGAGCATCAAAAACTGGCAGGCCTGACGGTCAAGACTTCGAACCTGTGTTCGGAAATCACCCTGCCGACTGGCCTGGATCATCTTGGCAAAGACCGCACCGCGGTGTGCTGCCTGTCGTCTTTGAATGTCGAAAACTTCCTAGAGTGGAAGAATCATCCGACCTTCATCGAGGACGTGATGCGTTTTCTCGACAATGTGTTGCAGGACTTTATCGACAACGCCCCTGAGAATTTCGCCAAAGCCAAATATGCGGCCGAACGCGAGCGTTCGGTTGGCCTAGGGATCATGGGGCTGCATTCCTTCCTGCAGGAGCAGATGGTGCCGTTCGAATCTGCCGTTGCGAAGGCTTGGAACAAGAAGATGTTTAAGCATATCCGCGAGCAGGCCGATGCAGCGTCTGTGTTGCTCGCCGAAGAGCGTGGCGCTTGCCCTGACGCTAAGGATTACGGGATCAATGAGCGCTTCTCTAACAAGATGGCGGTCGCGCCAACGGCGTCGATCTCGATCATCTGCGGTGGCGCATCACCCGGGATTGAGCCGATTGCGGCCAATAGCTTCACTCACAAGACCTTGTCGGGCTCCTTCAATGTGCGGTCCAAGGCGCTCAAAATTCTGCTCGCCGAGAAGGGGAAGGACACTGACAAAGTCTGGTCGTCAATCACGACCGGTGAGGGTTCTGTCCAGCATCTCGATTTTCTGACAGATGACGAGAAGGATGTCTTCAAGACCGCTTTCGAGATCGACCAACGCTGGGTCATCGACTTGGCTGCCGACCGGTCGGAATATATCTGTCAGTCCCAGTCTCTGAACTTGTTCCTGGCCGCCGACGTGCACAAGCGCGACCTGCACCAGATTCATTTCCAGGCCTGGAAAAAGGGCGTGAAGAGCCTCTACTACTGCCGCTCAAAATCACTGCAGCGTTCCGAGAATGTCAGCGCGCTGGTGCCGGTGACGGGCGACGAAGAGGCTGATCGGGCCGCGGCAAGCCGCAATGATTACGAAGAATGTCTCGCCTGTCAGTAGGCTGACGGTAACAGAGCGACATGAAACGCCCCGGACCTATCGGTACCGGGGCGACTCGTCAGAGGAAGAGGGAAATATCAATGTCTTTGCTTGAAGAGCGCGTCCAGTACAAACCTTTCAGCTACCCATGGGCCTATGACGCCTGGCTGATGCAGCAGCGTGTTCACTGGTTGCCCGAAGAAGTGCCGCTGGCCGATGATGTGAAGGATTGGCATGGCACGCTCGACAATTCCGAGCGCAACCTCCTGACCCATATTTTCCGCTTCTTCACGCAAGCCGATGTTGAAGTGAACAACTGCTACATGAAGCATTACACTCAAGTTTTTAAACCCACCGAGGTGCAGATGATGCTCGCTGCCTTCTCGAATATCGAGACGGTGCACATATCGGCTTATTCCCATCTGCTCGACACGATCGGGATGCCTGAGACAGAGTATTCAGCCTTTCTGAAATACCAGCAAATGAAGGATAAGTACGACTATATGCAGGAGTTCGGGGTTGAGACGAACCGAGACATCGCCATGACGCTTGCGATGTTTGGCGCGTTTACCGAGGGGCTGCAGCTCTTTGCGTCCTTCGCGATCCTGATGAACTTCCCACGCCACAACAAGATGAAGGGTATGGGCCAGATCGTGACCTGGTCAGTGCGCGATGAAAGCCTGCACACAGCCTCGATCATCAAGCTGTTCCGCACTTTTATCAACGAGAATCCGGAAATCTGGGACGAGGAGTTCCAGCGTGAGCTTTATGTCGCCTGTGAGACCGTGCTTAACCACGAGGATGCCTTCATTGATCTGGCGTTTGAAATGGGTAGCCTTGAAGGCCTCGAGGGCAAGGAAGTGAAGCAGTACATCCGTTATATCGCTGATCGCCGGCTCGTGCAGCTTGGCCTGCAGCCAGTCTACCGGGTCGAACAGAACCCGCTGCCATGGATGGAAGAGATGCTCAACGGCGTCGAGCATGCCAACTTCTTTGAAAACCGCTCAACCGAGTATTCCAAGGCTGCGACCCAGGGCAACTGGGAAGAGGCCTTCGAGTAGGGGCTCGGATATTCCACAAACAGGCGCGGCAATGGAGTTTCTCTCTTGCCGCGTTTTCTTTTGCACCCTGTATGATTGGTGGCCATGACCACTGAACAGATTATCATCTTCGCCATTCTGGGTCTCTCGCTCGTCTTTTTCATGTGGGGGCGCTGGCGCTATGACGTGGTGGCGTTCACCGCGTTGATTATTGCCGTGATCGGCGGCGTGGTGCCGACTGATGCCGCCTTTGCGGGCTTTGGTCATCCGGCCGTGATCACTGTGGCAGCTGTGCTGGTGATCAGCCGGACCTTGCAGGTTTCTGGTGTGATTTCGATCTTTGCCGATGCTGTGATTCGGTTCGCCAAGGGGCAGGGTGCCCAGATGACAGCCCTGTCCGGGCTCGGCGCGTTACTTTCGGCGTTTATGAACAACGTCGGCGCGCTCGCACTGTTGATGCCGCTGGCCCTGCGCCTGTCCGAGCGTCCGTCGGCAGTGCTGATGCCGCTTTCCTTTGCCACAATTCTTGGTGGGCTGGTCACGCTAATCGGTACGCCGCCGAACATCATTATCGCCACCTATCGCGCCGATGTAAGCGGTGAGTCCTTCGGCATGTTCGACTTTGCCTTTGTCGGACTTCCGATCGCGGTCGTTGGAATGCTTTTCGTGCTGTTGATTGGTTGGCGCCTGATACCGCAGGAACGCGCGGGCCGGCGCTCGGCCGAAGAGATGTTTGACCTCGATAGCTACATCGTTGAAGCCCGGTTGAATGATGATTCCGAATATGTCGGACGCAAGGTCCATGAGCTCGAGGAGCTCGACGAGGAACAAAGTATTGTTGTTGGTTTGGTGCGTGAGGAGACGCGCCGCCTGATGCGGATCACCAGTGAATATCTGCGTGCCGGAGACATTCTTCTGCTGCGTGTTGATCCGGCTACGATTGACGAGCTTCTCAAGAAAGGCGGACTGACCCTGACCGGCAGCGACCATCCTGATACGGATAAAATCCGATCGGATCAGGTCGGGATTGTCGAGGCGGTCGTACAGCCTGGTGCGCGTATTGAGGGTCGTACCGCAATGAACCTCCGCTTGCGGCGTCACTTCGGGGTTGCCCTCCTGGCAGTAGCGCGCGAGGGGACGCCCATTCAGGAACGGATCGCGCGTGTACGGTTTCGAGCCGGTGATGTTCTGCTGCTGCAAGGTGATGAGACTGAACTTCCCGATGCCGTGGCAGAGATGGGTTGCCTGCCACTGGCTACCCGCAATCTTAACATTGGTCGGGGCGGCAAGGTATTGATTCCAGCGCTGATCTTTGCGGTGTCCGTTTTCGCTACGGTACTTGGTCTGGCTCCGGTGCATGTGTCATTTGCGGGCGCTGTCGTGGCGTTGATCCTGCTAGAACGCATATCTCCGAACGAAGCCTATAAGACTATCGAATGGCCGGTGATCGTTCTTCTCGGCGCGATGATTCCCTTGGGGGATGCTC
>JAPKDV010000142.1 GCA_028822385.1 Alphaproteobacteria bacterium | reverse complement strand
CGGTAGAAGCGTTCGATAGGATATTCGGCCATATATCCGGCCCCGCCGAAGATTTGTACCGCACGGTCGGCGACCCGACCCACCATTTCGGTGCAGTAATATTTGCAGCAGGCGGCTTCGGTGGCGATATTTTCACCGGCATCAAAGCGGCGTCCGGCGTCGGCGACCATGGTGCGTCCCGCATAGGCTTCAGTGCGGCAGTCGGCGAGCATCGCCTGGACTAACTGAAACTCACCGATTGGCTTACCAAACTGCACCCGCTCGCGCGCGTATCGCACGCATTCATCGATCAGTCGTTCGGCAATCCCGACCGAGATCGCTCCCATATGCAAGCGCCCGCGGTCGAGCACCTTCATCGCGGTCTTAAAGCCCTGACCTGCGACGCCGCCGATAATATTGCTGGCAGGGACAACGCAGTCCTCAAGCAGAACATCCGCCGTATGCGCACCTTGCTGCCCCATCTTGCGGTCGTGCTTGCCGACACTCAAGCCTGGCGAATCTCGCTCGATAATGAAGGCTGAAACTCCGCGTGCGCCGGGCTCGTCAGGATTTGTTCGTGCCATCAGCGTGAAGATGCCCGCATGGGGCGCATTTGTGATGAAGCGTTTGGTGCCGTTCAGGATATAGTTATCGCCGTCAAGGCGCGCTGATGTGCGCAAGGATCCGGCATCGGACCCGGATTCAGGCTCGGTAAGGGCAAAGGATGCGATGGTCTCACCGCTTGCTAGCCGCGGGAGCCAATGGGTCTTCTGCTTTTCTGTGCCATCGATGATGATGCCCTGGGACCCGATGCCCACATTGGTACCAAACACCGACCGGAATGCAGGTGAGGTCCAGCCTAGTTCCTGCACGGCCAGAATTTCTTCGGACATGGTCAGTCCGAGGCCGCCATATTCTTCGGGAATAGACAGCCCGAACAGGCCGAGTTCCCGCATCTCGTCGATGATCTCTTCAGGGACCGCATCCTCTTCGGAAACCTGTGCTTCCAGCGGCACAAGACGTTCGCGGACGAAGCGCTGGATCGTGTTGAGGAGTTGTAGAAGGGTATCGGGATCAAGAGCCATGGGATGGACTGCTATTGGTGACACTTTGACTATATCGGTTTTGCGCGGGAGATTCCATACGATAGCGGCGCGACGCACCTTGCGTTCAAGGTGCTGCAGCTGCAACGCAGTTCTGTTAAACTATTCTAATATTAGGTTCGCTAGATCTAATATTATGTTCGCTAGAAAGGAACTCTGATGTCACAGGCCTATGCTCACGTCCCCAAGCCCAATAATACCCCGAAACCGGCGTATTTTGCTCATATTGTACTTTATTCAAAAAATCTGTCCGAGATGACCGACTGGTACTGCAACGTGCTTGGCGCGCAGGTGGTGGGGAATACCAAAGGTATTTCGCTCCTGACCTATGATGACGAGCACCATCGAGTGGCGATTATTCAGCGTGATGGGATGGATGACAAGTTACCAAACTCGGTTGGTGTAGCCCATTTCGCTTATTCCTACAGCTCGCTTGCTGATCTGATCCAGATTCACGGCCACCTGAAGGATAAGGACATCTTGCCGGTGCGCGAGATCAATCATGGTCCGACGACCTCGCTCTACTACAACGACCCCGACGGTAATGCGGTCGAGCTTCAGACCAACAATTTTGATACCAATGAAGCGTTGAACGAGTGGTTCGCTAGCGGCGCATTTGATCGGGAGCCTATCGGTGTCGAAATCAGCATGGATGACCTGACAGCGCGCCTAGAAGCCGGTGAGCCGGAATCTAAACTCAAAAAACCTCTGCAGTTATAATTTTTGCGGCCATCTGGCTACGTCACAGGAGATACAAACCATGGGCATGCTCATTGACGGCACCTGGCACGACAACGATGCCACAGCGCGGGAAGTGGCCAATGATGGTAAGTTCCAGCGCTCGGAGAGCCAGTTTCGAAACTGGGTGACTGCAGATGGCAGCGCTGGCCCGACAGGTAAGGGTGGGTTCAAGGCAGAACCGGGTCGTTATCACCTCTATCTCGCGCATACCTGTCCCTGGGCGCATCGAACGCTGATCTTCCGGGCAATCAAGGGGTTGGATAGTGCAATCACCGTGTCACTGGCTCAACCGGGTCGTCACCCCCAGGGCTGGACCTATGGGAATGATCCCGCGTACCCCGATTGCGTCCCCGATAATGTGAACGGGTTTTCCCATCTGCATGAGGCCTACACGTCGTCGGTCCTCGATTACACGGGCAAGGTCACCGTGCCTACTCTTTGGGACAAGAAGACGAACTGCGTGGTCAACAATGAATCCTCCGAGATCATCCGGATGTTCAACACTGGGTTTGAGGCATTTACAAACGTCACCGAGGATTACTACCCGGCCGGTCTGCGGGCAGAAATCGATGAAATAAACGAGGTTGTCTATCACACCGTCAACAATGGTGTGTATCGCACTGGCTTTGCGGCCTCTCAGGAGGCCTACAACGAGGCGGTGACAGCACTGTTTGCGACCCTCGATGACCTAGAGGCGCGCTTGAGCAAACAGCGCTATCTGCTGGGAGACCGTCTGACGGAGGCCGATTGGCGGCTATGGGTCACGCTGATCCGCTTCGATGCCTGCTATGTAGGGGCTTTCAAGTGCAATATTCGACGGATTCAGGACTATCCGAGCCTATTCAATTACACCCGTGAACTCTACCAGATCCCAAGTATTGCTCAGACATTCTGCTTTGACTACGCCAAACAGAACTATTACGGCATCGAACGTGTGAACCCGAACGGGGTAATTCCGGTGGGTCCGGAGGACCCTGAAGGCACGTACAGTGCGCGCCATGACCGTGATCGTTTCTAGTTACATCTGCTAAGGAGTAAGTCCCATGATTGACCAGGGTCTGTTCGAAAAGGGTATGAAAATTCGCCGAGAAGTCATGGGAGATGCACGAGTTGATGCCTCGATGTCTGATCTCGATGACTTCAATCGAGACTTCATGGAGCAGTTTATCACCGAATTTGGGTGGGGCGCTGTGTGGGGTCGCGAGGGCCTAACACGCAAGCAACGCAGCTTGCTCAATCTCGGCATGCTTGCCGCGCTTGGACGGATGTCCGAATTTGAAGGGCATTTCCGGGGCGCGCTCACCAACGGTCTCTCTCAGGAAGAACTGCGCGAAGCCTTGCTGCAGATCACGCTGTATTGTGGTGCCCCGGCGGGAATGGAAGCATTTCGGACCGCTAAAAAAGTGCTCGCGGAAGAAGCAGAGAATTCGAAAGAAACATAATAGCGAAATTTTTGAATCACTAGTTATCTTAATAACAATGAGTTGTAATAGATTTATAATCTAGTACATCATTACATATCTGTTTCTTTGTGCACCGTCTGTTAAACGTTTAATGGATAGACTGCCGGCAGTCTTCCTAAGCTCTGTCTCGGTCGAAGAAATACGCGAGCTGGAAGTTCTAGAAATCATCAAGCGACACATCTTTTCTGGATCAGGGGTGTGAATGGAGGCCAGCCGGCTGACCAATTTAGATTTGTGGGCCGCAAACCTATCCGGTGCCAATATGGACAAGGTATTCTAAAAAATACGTTTATCGCTGATTCGGATATGTCGGGTGCGAATCTGTATAACGTCACCCGTGAAGCCTTAGCTAAAGAGGATAAACTACTGGACGTGGCTATCTAAAACACACTGTGTGGTCTGAGCATCTGGTATCATAGAATTTCGTAGACTTTGTAGACCGGACCTTCCGGGAAGCGATGCCCGGTACTTACGGCGACAATCCTGTTCAGCCAGCCATATTTTTCCGATCCGGTCTCAAACGCCGGTGTGTTTCGGAAATAGTACTCCGACGGGTCGACAGGCTCACCTTTTGACAGACGATCGAGAACTTCTGGATCTCCATGCCGGATACCCCGATAAGTCATGAAGATATGTTGATCATCGTCAGTGATCAGCGTCAGACGTACATCCATCTGCCAGGCGCCGTCATTGCGGACCAAAATCCAGTCGCCTCCAGGGCTTGACGCAACAGTACCCTTCATCTTTGGACCCTCGAAAGAACCGCCATCGATCCCGGCGATGATCCGGGTCCCGAAAGGTGTGTTTTTAAGAACGGTCGGCGTTGCGACGCTAAATTGCGCCGTAAAAAGGTGCTCGCCGCGTAGGTCGGGAAGTTTGATGTCTGTCATGAAGAGAAGTCCGCTGAATAGCGTTAGGTGAAAGCTTTGAATGTGATCGTCGTGAAGGTGTCCGCAACGCCTGGCAGGGTTTGAATATTGCTGGTCACGAAATGTCCGACATCTGTTTCGTCAGTCAGGTAACACTTCATCAGAAGGTCAAACTGTCCTGAGGTCGAATACACTTCTGAAACCCCATCAATGTTCAAGGCCGCTTTATCGGCAACGTCGTAGGACCTACCCAATTCGCATTTTATCTGAACAAAGATCGTCTGCATCTTGCACTCGTATCGTTTTGTCGACTTCGAATATTTTAGCGTCGGAGGAAGGCCGGCGTGTATTCTTCTTTACCGAATGCTGAACCGTCACCGTCTTCCATTATTCCTGGCTGATCATTGTTTCGCTGGCGCGACTGCGAATGCTGCTTATCATTATTGGATTTTCGGCCACCCCGGGAACGTCGTGGCCGTTCGCGCGGCTCCGTCTCTGACACATCAGTTGAGGCTTCGACAGTCTCAACAGCTTTTTTGGATACTACTTCCCTAGAAACGACTTCTGTCGTGTCTTTTACAGATACTTCCGTCGTGTCTTCTAAAGATGGTGCATCTTTGCTTCGCGAGCTTCGGCGACGGCGGCGTGGCGCCTTTTCCGCCTTCTCGTCTTTTTCGGTCTCGGAGGTTTCTGACGATTTTGCGTCGGATGTTTCTTTCCCTATGGGATTGCCATCTTTACTGATCGGAGGGATAGGACGTCCCAGAAGTCGCTCGACGCCATCCAGGAACTTCTCATCGGTGCGGGTTGCGAGCGTAAAGGCGTGCCCTTCTTTGCCTGCGCGGCCGGTACGGCCGATCCGATGGATGTAATCATCGGCATGCATCGGCACATCGAAATTGAATACGTGGCTCATATTAGGAACATCGAGACCACGTGCGGCGACGTCACTGGCAATCAGCAACATTATTTCACCGTTTCGGAATTTTTCGAGGGTCTCCATGCGAGCAGACTGGTGCATGTCGCCATGCAGTGCTGCAGCATTAAAGCCGTGGGA
>JAPKDV010000141.1 GCA_028822385.1 Alphaproteobacteria bacterium | reverse complement strand
TCAGACATCACTTCGCATACATGGACAACTGGTGTGATTTCGCTCAAGCTGGGTTCGAAATCATAATTGGATCTGTTCGAAAAGCGTTAGCACGTCGTGAAGTCGCGGTCGTTCTTTGCGCGATTTCCGTTTGTGGCACTTATCAAGGATCAGGCGGCGTCAGGCCAATGCCCGCTATGGCCCCGACATCAAGTATCGCGTCAGCAGGCGCAAACAGCCTCCCGGAAGCGCGGATATGCCGACGGCGGCAGAGCTGGCTCAGCGAGCGGAGTAGCCGCCATCCACCGGCATGGCGACGCCGGTGACAAAGCTGGCGGCATCACTAGCGAGGAACGCAGCTACTTCCGCTATTTCCTCCGGCTGGCCGAGCCGCCCCATCGGATGCAGTTCCTTAAGGAAATCCTCATGGCCTTCACGCTCGAGCACATGGGCAAGAATGGGCGTCTTGATATAGCCGGGGCAGATCGCATTGACGCGCACGCCGACCTTGCCGAAGGCGACGGCGAATTGCTTGGTCAGCCCGACAACACCATGCTTGCTGGCCACATAGGCGCTAGCGGCTTCGATCGCGGCGGAGTCGTCGTGATATTCGACGGGCCGCATCAGCGCGCCGAGACCCGCGACAGAGGCTGTGTTGACGATCGCGCCGCCGCCCTGGCCCGCCATGATCGGGCAGGCGTGGATCAGGCCGTAATAGACGCCATCCAGGTTGATGGCGGTGGTCGTCTCCCAATTCTTGCCGCCAACGCCTGCATTGTTCATTAGCACGTCCAACCGGCCCAGATCGCGGGTGGTCTTGGTGAGCGCTTCCTTCACCGCCTCCTCGTTGGCGGTATCAAGCGCGCTAACCACAGCCTTTGCACCCAATTCCTCGACCCGCGCGGCGGTGGCCTGCGCGCCCTGCTCGTTAATGTCGGAGCAGACAACGGTGGAGCCTTCCGCAGCGAGCTTCAGCGCCATGGCTTCACCGATGCCGGAGCCAGCGCCGGTTACAAAGGAGACTCGGTTTTCAAACGCGGACATAGTGGGTGTTCTCCTGGTTTTGGTCTACTATTTCGCGACATTTTCATGTTCGAATTTGGTGAAGCTCGCCAGCGAAAATCATCTCCTCTGGCTATGCCCTGAACGTAACCGTCCGGCGACCCCGCCCTATTTCGGAACGGATGCCCTCTTCGTCAATCCCGACCAAGCGAGAAAAGCCAGCGATGTCTGCGGCGACGATCGTCGTTAGCCGACGCTGCCCTTCTGGCATGTAATCCTCCCAATCACGCGCGGAAAGGGTACGTCAGTTTCACCAACACCACAACGGCTCTCACTTCCCATCATGTTGCCTTGGATGGCTCTCACCCGCCAGCATCCAGCCTTATTCAATAGTTATTCCTAACAGTCTGTTGTTGGCACATATGGTCCCTAATCCACCGCGCTGCTTGAGCGTTTGGCGGTGGCCATTGGCGATCATGTTCAGAAGGGACAGGCCCTCTTCGCAGATGACACGCCGGTAAAGTTGCTGGCCCCAGGCTCCGGTAAAACTAGAACCGCACGGCTTTGGGCCTATGTCCGCGATGAACGGCCCTGGGCCGGTGCCGGGCATCCCGCCGCATGGTATCGGTTCTCGCCCGACAGGAAGGGGGTTCGACCACTGGAACATCTGGCCGCCTACGAAGGCTTCATGCATGCCGATGGCTATGCCGGGTTCAATGAGCTCTACCGCACGGGCAAAGTGACCGAAGTCGCCTGCATGGCCCATATCCGGCGTAAGTTTGTCGATATTCACAAAGCCCAGGGATCGGCCATTGCCGAGGAGGCCATAAAACGTATCGCCAAACTCTATGGCGTGGAAAAGGACGTCCGGGGCCAACCGCCCGACCAACGAATAAATGCCAGGCAGTCCAGGTCCAAAGCCATCTTCGACGACCTGGAAACGTGGTTGCACACCCAACTGACCCGGATATCAGGCAAATCACCCTTGGCCGGAGCTATCCGCTATGCCCTGACACGCATGAAGAAGCTGCGGCCTTGGCTCGAACACGGCTTTCTGGAATTGGACAACAACACAGCTGAACGTTCCATGCGGCCTATCGCCCTGGGTCGTAAGAATTATCTGTTCATGGGATCCGAGGGCGGCGGCAAATCAGCCGCCATCGCCTACACGCTGATCGAAACGGCGAAACTCAACGGTGTTAATCCGCAAGCCTGGCTGACCGATGTACTTGGCCGTATCTCAGAGCACAAGATCACCAAGCTCGACGAACTCATGCCATGGCATTACGCTGAAGATTCAGCGTAACAGCCGATTTGGTTGCGTGATAGGGCGGGATCGCCGGGCGGTAACCTTCATGCGAATATTAGCCTTGCCCGAAGAGGTTGCGCATTGGTCGCTGACCACACTACGGGAGAAGCTAGTTAAGGTCGGGGCCAAAGTTGTCCGTCATGGCCGTTGTGTCACGTTCCAACTGGCCGAGGTCGCCGTGTCGAAAAGCTTGTTCCAGAAAATATCGGCCTTGATTGATGATCTACGCCGAAGCCCCGTCCCGGCGTAGGCCGGGGAAATTGACGGCAAGGTGGAAAAGACAGGAGAGATGTGTCTGGATGACGACAAAATTGGTCAAATGGGCTTCCCACAACGGCCAGATCATCAAATCGGGGCTGTCGGAGGGAAGCAGAGAGGAATTTCTTCCGTCGGTGGTGGGGGTCGTCTAAGATTGGCTCCGATACGAATGCTATCTGGGAAATACCAGTCTACTTAGAGAATTTCAGTTTTTTACGAAGGGGAATATTGGCATATGACGGACCTGATGGCACGTACGGCTCAGGCCGCATCTCTGAAATCGTTACTCGGCCTTTCGCAGCCGCCGCTGGCGATTTTATTTTCTTCCGAAGCACCTGCCGGTGTGCCGCGCTTCGATACACCGATGCCGACGGCGACGTCCGATGGTCGTACGGGTCGAGTCGCAGCGGGGTGCGTGTTCTGGGTAGAGGCTAGCAATAAATCGTTCACGACTGTTGCCGAAGATCACGGCAATTGCAGCGTCGGCTCTCTCACCCATGGCCTCAAGACACTGGAAGAGGCGGCGAGCGGCGCTGACGTGGCAGCGCTGGTAGAATCGGAATGGGTAACGCCCGAAGTCTTCCCGCAGATCGCTACCGTGAAGGGAAACCCAAACTTTGTGACGTATGGGCCGCTTGCCGAGGCAACATCGGACCCGGATGTCATTTTCCTACGACTGAACGGAAAGCAAGCGATGCTGCTGCATAGCGCCTGGCCCTCACTTCGTGTAGAAGGCAAACCCCAGTGCCATATTATCGCCATCGCCAAGGAAAGCGGCGAGATCGCGCTAAGTGTCGGGTGCATGCTGAGCAGGGTGCGTACCGGCATGAGCAACAACGACGTCACCTGTGCAATCCCCGCAGGCAAACTCACCGAGCTTCTTGATCGGCTTGAGACTTCAAACAACGCCGATCTGAAAGTAGCGGCTTACGCAAGTGAGGATAAGAAGCGCTTCACTTAGATTTACAAGCTCTGAGACCGTGCGTTGCGAGGGCTATACTTATGATAGATTCAAACGGTTGATCGCTATCTGCAACAGTGGCAGCACTAACCTCAATGCTGAGTTGGTCCGACAGGGCCGGGCGCCGAGCTAAAATCACCGCCTCAAAAGCCTAAGTACTCCACCGCGAGATTTCACAGCCCATATTTTCGAGCTGCAGAACCCTTTATACTGAATGCGCCAACGCGCCGTCGCAGACTAAATTCTTAACCGAAATGTTGGACTATTCCCTCAATTTATGACATAATAACAAAGAGTTACATGGTCCATGAACCCACATCCACCGTCCGCGCAAGACGCCTCCGGGAGCGCCGCTCCAGGGGCATTGCCATGGTTGCGCCTGTCGAAGTGGGCGAAGGTGGCATTGAGTACCCCGCGCCCTTCCAGCTTGCAGCGGTCCCAGATGGCCATATAGGTCGCTAACGTTAATCTACTCTTCCTGTTACCGCTAATAGCTGTGGCTTCGTATACCTGATCTACGGGTTCATCTGATATCGTTAGATTGATATCCAAAGGAGCAGAGTGATCGAGCAGGTTCTGGGACATGCTTTAGAGGGGTGAGGGGCGTGGGTGGAGTTCTACTCAACACCCTTTGTAGTTCTTACGAACACGTTCAGGGGTTACAGACCACCATCACAATCTGATTCTTCGCAATCTGTGCCAGTTCCTTGGTGGACCGTCTCTCTGACCAATTAGACCACTTGGTGGGCAACCCAGCAGAAGTCATAAACTGTCTCACGGTGGATGCCTTGATACCAAAGTTCACGTTCTCTGGAAGTGACCCAAGTGCCTTTGCTACCTTCAGTTTATTCAACTGAGCATCCATCACCCCGACGATATTGCCATTTTCATCATAGATTAGGTCCACCACTATTACCTGCCTGGACTGCCGCATCCATCTGGAACTGACTACTGTCGTCACCCATACCCTTGATGGCATTGACGATGCCTTTGGTGACTTTGATGGTGTTTCTGAAGAGGTCTCCATAGGGATAACCCCCAACCATCACATTCTCACCCAGTTCCGCATCATCGGAACGCAGCAGACCGTTGGAGGATAGAGGAATGGAACTGTCCCCTGATTTGGCGGCAATCCTAATGTCCAGTTTTCTGATGAAGGGTTTGATTTCTGCTGATGCCATACTGGTGGAAGACAGTTTCAGGAGTGCCAAGTCATTCCGTCTGTCAGTTTCAATTATCTCCACTGGCACCTGCTTGTTGGCATTATCACCCACTGTGATGTTGGAGCACTCTCTCACTACGTGTTCGTAGGTGATGATGTGACCGAGTTTGGAAACAAAGAAACCTGACCCTGATGTGCCTGTGCCTTTTGCGGTCATGGACAGGCGGCTGTGTTTCTGATCCAGGGTATCGGTACCAAAAATATCGTGACAACAGCTCCGTAGGGCGACCACATTCGCATGATCATCAGCGGCAATGCGTTTAAGGTCCGCCACCGTGGCGACCAGCTTTTGCGCTACACCGTGGGCATCACTCTTTGTCTGCAACAGAAACTTTAAAAGGCTGATCAACGGCCCCAACTGCGCTAGATGGTGCTGCCGGGTATCGTGAGCGCTTCTATGGCTTGGATCATCGCTGCAGCTAACACCGTATGCCGTTAACAGTGCAAAGCTTTGACTTTTATAGCGTTTCTCTACCTAGCCCGCATTATTCATGGCGGCCATGAGGTTTGCATGGGGCGCGTGATAT
>JAPKDV010000140.1 GCA_028822385.1 Alphaproteobacteria bacterium | reverse complement strand
TTCTCAACAGCAACCATGTGCTCGCCCTGCATACCTGTAAAACCAAGCTCAGCAATGGCCGAGGTGGCGTCAGCAATGAGCCGCTCGCGGTAGGCCGGATCGCTCCATGCACGGGCCACAACCTGAGCGCCATTCTGCGGCCCTATATTATTTGAGAAGGTCTCAACAAGGGCGTCCACTGCGGCCGGATCGACAAGTCCTTTCTCCACCAGAAGTGACTCGATTGCTTTAGCGCGTAACACCGGATCCGACGGCAATAATGCGTGAGCATGATCGTGATGTGGTGTCTTCGTCATATCAACCTACATGTTCCATCAATGATGAGAGCCCTGAAAGCGAGCAAGAGCATATTCATATCTAGTATGATCATTATACAATTCCAACAGCGCCCTGGGAATATCGGCCCGGACCTAAATAGAAAGACAAAAACCATGGCATTGCCTCAAGACATTAGTCCTGTGAATTCTGAGCTCACCGATGCATTGGTACGATCAACGCAAATGGATTGGATCGAGATCACCCCAGACACGGGTTTCATGAAGATTTTGTGGTTCAGCGGAGAAACCGGTCGTTGGGCTGTGCTGTTTCGCTGGAAGAAGGGCCATGTTGCCCGGCCACATAAACATCTCTCAGCGGCGCAAGCCTTTATTCTCTCGGGCAAGCTGCAGGTGCGCGACGGTATCTACGAAGCCGGCGACTTCCTCCATGAGGCCAATGGCATGATCCACGGTGAGACCACGGCGCTCGAGGATACCGAGTATCTGTTCATCTGCGACGGGCCGATTCTCTACTTCGAAGACGACGGGTTCACCGGATATCTCGGCTGGGAGCAGCTGCAACGCATGCAGGAAGCAGCAAATCAGGAGAAGGCCGCTGCCGAGTAGGTCCGCCACTCCCGTAGAAGTATTTAAAAGTAGCCTAGTGGGACCGCATGCCGTCGTCGGATGCTTCGGTCGGTATGAGTGACTTGATCAGGGTTTCCATCCGTAGGATGCCAACTTTCCGGGTTCCATCCATCACCAGATAGGTCTTCCGGGTATCGCCCTGTGCCAGGGTGATGATGGATTCCAGATTTTCCTCTTGGTCAATCTCACCGGCAATATTGATGTCTCCGGTCGGCTTGATTTCGTCCATGACACTGCGGACACGCAACACCCGTGCACGGTTGATGTCGCTGACAAAATCGACGATGTAGGGATCGCTCGGCTCCAACAGGATAGTCTGCGGTTCGTCCTGCTGGATAATACGTCCATCCTTGAGGATGACCAGGTGGTCGGCGAGTTTCAGCGCTTCGTCCAGATCATGGGTGATAAATAAGATGGTCTTCTGGAGTTCCTGCTGAAGTTCGAGAAGCAGGTCCTGCATGTCTGTGCGTATCAAGGGATCGAGTGCCGAAAAGGCCTCGTCCATGAGCATGATGTCGGCATTCGAGGTGAGTGCCCGGGCGATACCGACGCGCTGCTGCATACCCCCAGATAGTTGGTGGGGATGACTGGCGGCATAGCCCTGGAGCCCCACACGGTCCAACCACTTCTCAGCCTCGGGGATATATTCATCGCGTGAAAATCCGCGCACCTCGAGAGCGAGCGCCGCGTTCTCGGCGACAGTCTTGTGGGGCAGAAGTGCGAAGTTCTGGAACACCATCGACATCTGCTCGCGACGTATTTTACGAAGTTCTTCGTTCGAGCATCCAAGGATGTCACGACCTTCAAAGATGATCTCTCCAGCGGTGGGGTCAATCAGCCGGTTAACATGGCGAATCAGCGTGGATTTTCCCGACCCGGATAATCCCATGATCACAGTGATCTCACCGTATTTCACGTCAACATTGATATCTTGAAGCCCAAGAACGTGGTTGTAACGCTCAAGCAGTTCCGGCTTTCCAAGACCCTCTTCCTTTAAAGCCTTTAGCGCGCGCTGCGGGTCCACCCCAAACACCTTGTAAAGGTTGCGGATAGCTATTTTCGCTCCAGAATCCATGCCAGACAACATCCTCAATCCTGTGACGTGTTGATCCGCGCAAGCGCGAGTTTTGTCGTACGATCGAGGATCACAGCGAGTATTACGATACCTAACCCGGCAACCAGTCCGACACCCAGTTCGAGGTTACGGATACCTCGCAGGACGAGAACACCCAGTCCCGGTGCGGAGACGAGCGAGGCGATCACCACCATAGACAGGCTCATCATGATGGTCTGGTTCACGCCAGCCATGATGTTGGGCAGGGCAAGCGGAATCTGTACCTTGATGAGTTTTTGGCGCTCGGTCATGCCGAACGCGTTAGCCGCCTCGATAACATCCTTATCAACGAGCCTGATGCCAAGATCAGTAAGGCGCACGACCGGTACAATCGCATAGAGAATGATTGCGATACCGTAGAGCTTGGGTTCGGTAACAGAGAACAGAAAAATAAGCGGGATCAGATAGACGAATGGCGGCAGGGTCTGCAGCATGTCGAGAATCGGGATGACAGCTCTCTGCAGCCGATCGCTGCGTGACATGGCAATCCCGATTGGGACTCCAATGACCACGCATAATGATGCACAGACGAAAATGACCGCGAGGGTCTGCACGGCAAAGCTGTAGTAGTCGATAAAAGCTAACCCGAGCAGGCAGGCTGCGACGAACACGACTAGTTTCCCGGACTGGCTGACTAACAACACAAGCCCCAGAAGAACCGGGATCATAAGCCACCAGGGGGTCGTTTCGAACAGCCACAGGGCGCCTTCGAGAAACCAACTGAGAGGTTGGGTCAGCGGGTCCAGAAAAAAACTCAATTCATCTTTGATACCCAGAAACCCATTTTCGATACTCTTGGTCAGCACACGCGACTGCGGGAACGCCTCACAGGATTCATGGAGTGCATCCATCGACGGAAACGGCAGCTCCCAGATCGACGGCAGCGGCATATCCGTACCGGCGTTCTGTGCCAGCAAGTCGGCCATGGAGACAGGGCCGCTCGATGCCTCGGCGGCGCTTTTACACCATGATTCTAACCCAAGGGTCGAGAAAACCTGATCATAGGTCGCCATGGCGCACTTCCATCAAATTGTTCGGGCCGAGGGGAAGCGGGGTCGAAACCTTGCAATTCCCGACCCCGCTCAAGGTGATCTTCTGTGTCCGTTCTACTTGAGCAATCTAGCCAATTTGGACTTAGCCTCATCATTCAGCCAGTCACCCCAGACGTCGTTGTAGGTCGTCAGGAAGTACACGGCGGCTTCCTCAGCGGAGGCATTGTTGTCCTCCTTCCAGGCAAGAACCGAACCCATCTGTTGGTTGGTAAAACTCAACTTCGATAGCATGGCGACCACCTCAGGCTCGCTCTTGGCGAAGTCAGTGGTTACGCCCGTTACTACCCGCGCAGAGGGGTAAGCCGACTTGCCAGGGGTCGTGCATTCCGTATCTCTATTGCACTTATGCACGTCAGCCTTGTAGGGGCCGAGATCGACGGGAACCATCTCGAATTTTCCGAGAAGGGCGGTCGGTGCCCAGTAGTAGCCAAACCATGGTTTCTCGTCTGCATAGGCGGACGCGACGGAGCCAGCCAACGTCTCACCTGAGCCATGATTGAACACTTTAATGCCACGCCCCTCGAGATCGAAGGCCACCTTGAGGCTGTCATTAACAATCCGGCAACCCCAGCCTTCCGGGCAATTGTGGAAGCGAGCACCAACTAGTTCGGGGTTAGCCAGCACACCCTCGATAGTCTTCAGTTCAGGGTGCTTGTCGGCGAGGTATTTCGGAATCCACCAGTGTTCCGAGCCGCCATCTGAAAGGACGTTGGCTATAGTTTGCACTTTACCTTCTTTTTCGAGCTTCTGGTAGACCGGCGCGGAGTTGATCCACATCTCAGTCGCGATGTCGGGCTTGCCGTTCTCGGCGAGCGAAGTCGCCGCCGGCACGGTATCGGACGGGATAGCAGCCACCTTGCAGCCGTAACCCTGCTCCATAATGAATTTCGCAACATTGGTGACGACCGACGCGGACGCCCAGTTCATCTCGGTGATTGATACCTCGCCACAATCTGCGTGGGCATCCGATATACCGGCGACAATGGCCGTGCTCATCGCGACTGCGACAGCCGCCAGTTTCAGTGAATTGGGGAAAACTCCATTCATGGCATGAATACTCCTGCTTATCTCTTTTTTGTCGGACAGACTCACCTGAAAGCAACGTGATTGCCACTTCCGCGATTTTTCTGAGATTTTCATTTATACAACACTTCTATTAAACACGAATGATTGTCCCAAGTCGCGTTCCCTGATTTTTGGCGAAGATCTGAAACCTCGACGGGGGATAGCCAATTACACGTCATAAACGACTGTAAGCCGCCGCAACCCAGCCTGTCCCTCCGCACATTTGTCCGGAACTGGCGTCATGTGGCAGGCTGCGCAGCAAGGGTGCTGATCGCCCGTTATTGAATCTAGCCCGCAATCGAAAAGAAAATGCTGCGCTCTCTCTCCGATACCACCGTACGCCAACGGACCGTGGTGCTCGTCGCCTCGCTACTGTTCATACTAATCGGTACGGGCAGCATCTATTTCATTGTCGTCGCATTGAAACTGATCTCCGCCGAATTCGGCTGGCCGCGCGCCGTGCCCTCGATTGCCTATGCGCTGCAATATGCTGGCGCCGGCATTGGCGGCATCTTCATGGGCTGGTGCCTAGACCGGCGCGGCATGGGAATTCCGGCGACAATAGGCGCCAGCATGATCGGCATCGGCGGCATCCTCACCAGCTTTGTCACAAACCCGCTCGAGCTCTACATCATCTACGGCGTGATGCTCGGCTTCTTCGGCCGCTCGACCTTGTTCGCACCGCTAACCGCCAACATTGGCCGCTGGTTTGAGCACAACAGAAGCTTCGCCGTCGGTGTCGTCGGTTCCGGTCAAGGTCTCGCCGGAATGATCTGGCCGCAGGCATTCCAACACCTCATCGCCGCTGTCGGCTGGCGCCAGACCGCGCTGTTTTATGGCTTATTTGCGCTGGCCACGATGCTCCCGCTGGCAATGATCCTGCGTCAGAAACCACCCAAACCCGCGCCGCGCCGAACGGCCGTGCTCAAAGAGCCGGAATCGCCAGCGCCCAAGCGCCCGCCGATGTCTCCACGCGCGCTGCAGGCGACACTGTCGACGGCGGCGATCGGCTGCTGCGTCGCCATGTCATTGCCATTAGCTCACATCGTCAGCCATGTGAGCGATCTCGGCTACGACCCAGCACGCGGTGCTGAGACCATGTCACTGATGCTCGCCTGCTCGGCGCTCGCCAGCTTCTTCGGTGTTGGCTTTCT
>JAPKDV010000139.1 GCA_028822385.1 Alphaproteobacteria bacterium | reverse complement strand
GGAAGGTGATGCGAGTTTTTGTGATCACGGGGGTGTCCAATGAAGCGCAGTTTTTTGGTTAGAGTTTCTGCTGCGGTTGTGGCCAATATCTTACTCGCTGGTGTTACTGCCGCGCAGTCGGAACCCGACAAACAGGCGATGACGGTATCGTCCGGTGGTCTGGGTGGATTTTCTCTGACCTATGATGTCTATAAAGGCGGGTTTCGAGCTCTGCAGCTCGATTTTTTTGTCGGAATAACGGGGGATGAAACGCACACGCGCTACGATACTAAGGTTAAAATGGAAACCGCTGGGCTTGTTGGCGCATTATTTAACTGGCGGTTCGACGCGATTAGCAAAGGGACCTGGCGTAAAGGCGAGATTGTGCCCGAGCGCTATCACACAGCCAATGTTTGGCGCGGCAATGAACGCGAAGTCACTATCAACTATAAGGATGGCGTTGCTAGCAAGGTGAGTGCGGAGCCACCCTATAGCGAGGAGGATATGAAGAAAGTCTCGCCTTCCATGATCCCGGGCGCGGTCGATCCGACCAGCGCGGTGACAGCGCTGGTGCTGAACAGCGCCTTGCACGGTAGGTGTAAGCCGGAGACACCTATCTATGATGGGCGGCGTCGCTATGACGCTAATATGAGTGTGCTCGAGCCGCGTAAGCTGAAGCCGAGCAACTTTGCCCCCTTTGCCGGTCTGGCTGAGGGTTGCAGGATGACCTTCAAGCGTATTGCGGGGTTCAAGCCTGACAAGAAACGGCTACAAAACCTTGAAGTGGATGTATGGTCGGCCGAGGTTGGGCTGGCGCCCGGACGTGTCCCGGTGAGGCTCGAACTGGTTACACCCTGGGGTAAGGGGTTTGCCCATCTGGTGCGCGCCCAAAATGCTGAGGGAGCGCTGGTGTTTGGAGAGCCCGCTATAGATTGACCTCGTAACAAACGGGAACAATTCGTGATTTGGTGCGATTCAGCCCGGTGTGGCAACCTCCGTCTTGAACATGCGGATTATCTGCATGAATGCTCACAACCAAACTCCGCTCATGACCGACCCCTCGATTGCCGTTGTCATCCTTGCCGCAGGTAAGGGCACCCGGATGAAATCCAACCTTCCCAAGGTGATGCACGCTGTTGCCGGGCGGCCGATGATTTTTCATCTGCTAGCTACGGTTTCGAATCTAACTCCCGCAAAGGTTGTGGTTGTCGTGGGCCCGGACATGGACCAGGTCGCCGAAGCCGTGGCGCCGTACCCCACTTGTGTGCAGGCGGACCGTAACGGGACAGGCGGAGCGGTCAAAGCGGCCGCGTCGGAACTTGAAGGATTCGAGGGCACCGTGCTGGTGCTCTATGGCGATACGCCACTGGTACGTGCAGAGACCCTGCGCAATGCAGCTGCGGCATGTGCCGAAGGTGCTGCGGTGTCCGTCCTCGGGTTTCGGCCTTCGAATTTTCACCAATACGGCAGGTTGATCACCGATGACAGTGGTGCACTCACGGCAATCGTCGAAGCTCGCGATGCTAGCCCGGAAGAGCTTGAGGTTAATCTCTGTAATTCCGGCGTGATGGCCTTTGATGGGCGGCATCTTTTGGGGCTGCTCGATCAGCTTGATACCAACAATTCTAAGGGCGAGTACTACCTGACTGACACGGTTCGCCTGGCCCGCGCGGCGGGGCATTCAACTGTTGTTGTTGAGGGCGAGGAAGACGAGCTGCTGGGCGTGAACTCACGCGAGGATCTGGCCGTCGCCGAGGCCGTCGTACAGGACGAGCTGCGTGCCAAGGCCATGGAAGACGGCGCGACCCTGGTCGAGCCGGCCACGGTCTGGTTTCACCACGACACGCGACTGGGCCGGGATGTAGTTGTGCAGCCCAATGTCGTGTTTGGCCCGGGTGTAACGGTGTCTGATAACGTGCAAATCAATTCCTTCAGTCATCTCGAAGGTGCAACGGTTGCAGCATTTGCGGTCATCGGACCTTATGCGCGATTGCGCCCCGGCACGCAGATCGGGGCGAACGCCCAAGTTGGCAATTTCGTTGAAATCAAAAACGCTGAACTTGGCGAAGGCGCGAAGGTTAATCATCTGACCTATATTGGGGATGCGACCATCGGTGACCGCTCGAATATTGGCGCGGGCACAATCACCTGTAATTATGACGGCTTTGGTAAATACCGCACAATAATCGGAGAAGGTGCGTTCATCGGCTCTAACTCGGCGCTGGTCGCCCCTTTGACCATTGGGGATGGCGCGATTGTCGCAGCGGGCAGCACGATTGGCCGTGACGTGGAAAAGGATGCGCTCTCCATTGAACGTGCACCGCAAGTGGACAAACCCGGCTGGGCCGGAAACTTCCGCGCGTTGAAGAAGAAGGATTAGGCCCTGTGTGCGGAATAATAGGGATTATTGGGTCGGATGATGCGGCACCACGTCTCCTTGAAGGCCTCAAGAGACTGGAATATCGCGGTTATGATTCGGCGGGTATCGCAACCCTGGTCAATGGTTCGATTGATCGCCGCCGGGCTGAGGGAAAGTTGTTCAATCTGGCCGCCGTTCTTGAAAAAAGTCCGCTGACCGGAGACGTTGGAATTGGACACACGCGATGGGCCACCCATGGTGTGCCGAACGAGAGCAATGCCCACCCCCATGTCACTCCGCGCGTGGCCGTAGTGCATAACGGCATCATCGAGAACTTTCAGGAACTGCGCGCTGAACTAGTGGCGGTCGGCCATGTCTTTGAGAGCGATACCGACTCCGAGGCGATTGCCATCCTGCTGACCCATGAAATAGATCAGGGTGCGAGTCCATGTGAGGCCGTTGCGCGCTCTTTGCCGCGTCTGCAGGGTGCGTTTGCACTAGCGATTGTTTTTACCGGTGAACTTGACTTGATGGTTGGTGCGCGGCGCGGCAGTCCGCTGGCTATTGGGTATGGCGAGGGGGAGATGTTTGTCGGTTCCGATGCGTTGGCGCTGGCGCCGTTGACTAAGCGTATCTGTTATTTGGATGAAGGCGACTGGGCGGTAATTACCCGCGAAGGTGCCAAAATTTTTGACGAGGACAACAACGCGGTATCTCGTGCTATCCGCGAAACCGAGATGTCCGGCGCGCTGATTGGTAAGGGTAATTACGACCATTTTATGCAGAAGGAAATCTTCGAGCAGCCTGCTGTGGTTGGCGACACGCTACAATCTTTCATCAACGCTACCACCCGTGAGATCAGCCTGCCGGAATTGCCGTTCGATTTTGCAGACGTGCCCCGGGTTACCGTGATTGCCTGCGGCACGGCCTGTTACGCCGGTTGGATTGCCAAATACTGGCTGGAAACAGTGGCACGAATGCCGGTCGAAATCGATGTGGCCTCTGAGTTTCGCTATCGCGAGGCCCCGCTGCCCGAGGGTGGCGTAGCACTGTTTGTAAGCCAGTCGGGGGAAACCGCAGATACCCTTGCCGCACTCCGGTATTGCCGGGCTGAAAACCAGCACATCGTCTCCGTGGTGAATGTGAGTGAAAGCTCCATTGCTCGAGAATCCGATGTGGTGTTGCCGACCCTTGCGGGGCCGGAGATCGGGGTTGCCTCGACTAAGGCCTTCACCACCCAGCTCGCTGTGCTGGCCTGTCTGACGATTGCTGCTGCAAAGTCACGCGGCGCGATTGATGAGAAGCGCGCTTTCGAATTGGCTGGTGCCCTGACCGAAGTGCCCTCGCGCATGTCCGAAGTGCTTAACCATGACGAGGCATTGCGTGAGATCGCACATGACTTGGTGAGGTCTCGCGACGTACTTTATCTCGGGCGTGGCACGGCGTTTCCGCTGGCAATGGAGGGCGCGCTCAAGCTCAAGGAAATTTCTTACATCCACGCTGAAGGCTACGCCGCCGGCGAGATGAAGCACGGCCCCATTGCGCTGATTGATGAGGATGTTCCGGTGATTGTGCTCGCGCCGAACGACGCGCTCTTCGACAAGACCTTGTCCAATGTAGAAGAGGTCATAGCGCGCGGCGGCAAGGTGATATTTATGTCGAATAAGGCAGGAGTTGCGAAGCTCGCCGACAAGGCCTTTGCGCTTGTCGGAATGCCAGACGTCGACCCCTTCGTTGCGCCATTGCTCTATTCGATTCCGATCCAGTTGCTAGCCTATCATACAGCGGTGTTTAAAGGGACGGATGTGGACCAGCCACGAAATCTCGCTAAAAGTGTGACCGTGGAATAGTGGGGTTCGGTGGTAAGTCATCAACCAAATCACACACAGAAATTTACCTAACATTCCATCTCAAAGTTCGTGCGTCTCATCTGTGGGTCGCACCATACAAGTCGCACTATACAACGAGTATCAACACTTCCTATTTGAGACGATTACCGACTTCCGTGAAAAGGGTTGGAACTTTCAACAGATTGCTGATTGGTTGAATGAGAACGATTACACCACCGCGCGGGGTAAAAGTTTTCGTAACGCACACGCGCGTTCCATCGTCAAAAAGAAGAAGAGTAGGGATGTGCGACTGAATACGCGATATGACCCAGCAATAAGTGATTTCTCGTCCCGAAATCACTATCTCAAGACATTCACATCAGGATTTCAGTCTAGAATTTCCCTTTAGGATATCTCTTGAAATTCATCTAACGGGGTCACCCACCTGACCCATCGCTGTTTCCTACGGGGACACCGATTCCATCTACCCATTCCAAATATCCTCTGTCAGACTATCCGTATGAGAAACCTGACCGCCACCGTCTGCCTGATGATTGCCGTGTTTCTCGGAAGTGTGGGGATGAGTGAGAACTAAGACTTACTCAATATAAATTGATCGCATGAAAAGAGATAAGGAGAAATGGTTTGACTGAAAACAAAACTAAGACATTAATCTATGAAAAATGTTGGATACCGGTATTTTTTGGAATTGGAATTCTTGCTGTTTTTAGTTCATCTGCAATAGCAAGCGAATTTAAAGTGGAATGGGAATGGAAAAAAGAGAACGTATGCTATTATAAAAGTCCGCAAATAAACTTAAAGAATGTCCCTGTTGAAACTACGAAACTATCCATCTCTATGGAAGATCTAGAGAGAAGAGGAAATTATCACGGTGGTGGAAGTGTAGATTATGGAGGCAAAGGAACTGTGCCCAAAGGCGCATTAGTTAATTTCAAGGGTCCGTGCCCACCTGACGGCGAGCATAGATATGAAATCACAGTTATTGCGTATGATAAAACTGGTAAAAATCTCGCAAAAGGTATTGGAATGCGTAAATGTTGTGCCAATTTAAGTAAATAACTTATTATGAAAAAGCACATTAACATCTTCGTCGGTTTGGTGGTTTGTTTAAT
>JAPKDV010000138.1 GCA_028822385.1 Alphaproteobacteria bacterium | reverse complement strand
GGTTTTCGTGCCCATGCGCTGGTGTCATCTGTTGAGCATGATTCTGTGTTGGCCGCGCGTGACGCTGCTGATCTGATTTTGGTGGATCACAATGGGGTTGTTGATCTCGATCATCTCCAGACCCTGTTGTTGAATTGTGAATTGCCTGCGATCGTTTCAGTCATGTTCGCCAACAATGAAACGGGCGTCATCCAGCCCGTCGCGCAGGTTGTGGCGCTGGCGCATGAGCATGGCGCGCTGGTGCACAGCGACGCTATTCAGGCCGCAGGAAAATTACCCCTCGATCTGGATGAATTAGGCGTGGATTTGTTGACACTGTCTGCTCACAAGATAGGCGGCCCGCAGGGGATTGGTGCGTTGATTATGCGCGATGGTCTTGACCCTGAGCCATTGTTGCGTGGTGGTGGTCAGGAGCGTCGTCGGCGTGCAGGAACCGAGAACGCACCTGGCATCGCCGGGTTTGGTGCAGCTGCTAACGCCGCTGTGACGACACTCTTAGACTATGCAGACATTGGAAACTTGCGCGATGAATTGGAGCGGCGGGTTTTGGCTAATGTGCCAGATGCAGTGGTCCACAGCGACACTGCTGACCGTTTGGCGAATACGAGTTGTATCGGTCTGCCCGGGGTGACCGGTGAAATGCAGGTCATGACCCTCGATCTGGCTGGCATTGCCGTCAGCGCCGGATCGGCTTGCTCCAGCGGCAAGGTTACACCAAGCCATGTCTTGCAAGCTATGGGACAGGATGTGGACAGCGCCAAAAGCGCTATTCGCGTTTCGCTTGGAGCAGATACGAAGACCTCGGAAATCGATCGGTTTGTCGAAGTGTGGACAGAGATGGCTGACCGACGGTATGTCAAAGCCGAAGCGTGTAGGTCAGTGGCATGAATGGGGCTCCAACGGCGGTCTATCTGGATTATCAGGCGACAACTCCTGTCGACCCACGGGTGCTCGATGTGATGATGCCCTGGTTCAGTGAAAGCTTTGGTAATGCTCATTCTGAGCAGCATGCTTGGGGTCGACAGGCCGCCGAGGCTGCTGAGTTGGCGCGTGAAAAGGTCGCAGCGCTGATTGGTGCGGAGGCGCGTGAAGTTGTGTTCACTTCGGGTGCGACGGAATCAAACAATCTGGCGATCAAGGGCGCGGTACGTTTTGCGCTACGCCACGGACACGGCAAGCACGTCATTTCGGTTTCGACCGAACATAAATGTGTTCTTGAATCTTGTGAGGCGATGGCCGCGGAAGGGGCGGAAGTGACCGTTCTGGGCGTGGACGAAAATGGCTTCGTCGATTGCACTGCGCTGGCGGAAGCCATCAGGGACGACACTGTTCTGGTTTCCGTCATGGCAGTGAACAATGAAATTGGTGTTATTCAGCCGCTGGCCAAGATTGGTAAGATCTGTCGGGCAAACGGTGTTTTGTTCCACACGGATGCCGCGCAGGCAGTTGGAAAAATTGATCTCGACGTCAATGCCATGTCGATCGATCTGTTGAGTATTTCAGGTCACAAAATGTATGCCCCGAAGGGGATCGGCGCGCTCTATGTACGACGACGTCCGCGGGCGCGACTGCTGGCTGAAATAAGTGGTGGTGGTCAGGAACGCGGAATCCGCTCGGGAACCTTGCCGGTGCCGTTCACTGTAGCACTGGGAGCTGCGGCAGAGATCGCACAAGCTGATCTGTCACGCGAAGGCGAACGACTGGTGTCCTTGCGCGAAACAATGGTCAGCCGCCTGCGTGATCGTCTCGGTGAAATTGCCGTGAACGGTAGTATGGATCACCGTGTACCGGGAAACCTTAATGTCGGTTTTGCCGGGATAGATGCAGAAGCGCTAATGGCGGAATTGCCGGAACTTGCGATTTCGACTGGATCGGCCTGTACCTCGGCCTCCGTCGAACCATCTTATGTGTTAAAGGCGCTTGGCCTAGACGTTGCGGCGGCACGTGGCTCTGTGCGGATCGGGTTCGGACGTTTCACGACGCTGGGTGAAGTAAACACCGCAGCAGATATGATAATTAAAGCAGTTGAAAACCAGCGGTCGGGCAATTCTGCCCGCGCCGCGGAATAAGCGAATCTGGAAGGACGTTATGGCAGCGGACGCAGAAGCCCTCGAACAGGTGCGCACTATTGGCGAGCAGTACAAGTACGGCTTCGTCACCGACATTGAATCTGAGTTTGCCCCTAAGGGACTAAATGAAGATATCGTTCGGTTCATTTCAAAGAAAAAAGAGGAGCCGGAATGGATGCTGGAATGGCGGCTAAAGGCTTATCGCCACTGGCTTACCATGGAAGAGCCGAAGTGGCAGAAGCCACAATATCCGGCGATCGACTATCAGGATTCATACTATTACGCGGCACCGAAATCGGGGGATAAACCGAAATCCCTGGATGAGGTCGATCCACAATTGCTGGAAGTCTACGAGAAGCTTGGCATTCCGTTGCGAGAGCAGGAAGTTCTGGCCGGTGTGGAAGGCGCGCCAGCCATTGCTGTAGATGCCGTCTTTGACAGCGTCTCGGTGGCCACAACCTATAAGGCAAAGCTGGAAGAGCAGGGAATCATATTCTGTTCGATCTCTGAAGCTGTGCGCGAACACCCTGAATTGGTGAAGCAATATCTCGGATCGGTGGTGCCGTATTCCGATAATTACTTTGCGACATTGAATTCGGCCGTCTTCACAGATGGTTCTTTCGTCTACATTCCCAAGGGCAAACGATGTCCGATGGAGTTGTCGACCTATTTCCGGATCAATGCTGAAAACACTGGCCAGTTTGAGCGTACGCTGATCATCGCGGATGAAGGTTCCTATGTGAGCTACCTGGAAGGTTGCACAGCCCCCCAGCGGGATGAAAACCAACTGCACGCGGCGGTTGTTGAACTGGTCACGCTCGATGACGCGGAGATCAAATATTCGACCGTTCAGAACTGGTATCCAGGTGATGAAACCGGTAAGGGTGGCATCTATAACTTCGTGACGAAGCGTGCGGCATGCCGTGGTAAAAATTCCAAAGTGTCCTGGACTCAGGTCGAGACAGGATCAGCGATCACTTGGAAATATCCGAGCTGCATTCTGCAGGGCGACAATTCGGTCGGCGAGTTTTACTCGGTGGCGATCACCAACAACGCCCAGCTGGCAGATACCGGCACCAAGATGATTCACATCGGCAAAAACACCCGTTCGCGCATCATCTCGAAGGGTATTTCAGCCGGGAACGCGGATCAGACCTATCGCGGTCTTGTGCGTGTGCAGCGCGGCGCGAATGGAGCGCGCAACTACACCCAGTGTGACAGCTTGCTGATTGGTGACAAATGCGGGGCCCACACGGTGCCCTATATCGAAAGTCAAAATCCCTCGGCGCAGGTCGAGCACGAAGCCACCACCAGTCGTATTGGTGACGACCAGCTCTTCTATTGTCGTCAGCGCGGAATGGACGAAGAAGAGGCCGTGGCGCTGATCGTGAATGGGTTCTGTAAGGAAGTTATGCAAACACTCCCGATGGAGTTTGCAGTCGAAGCACAAAAATTGGTCGGCATCAGCCTCGAAGGTAGCGTCGGTTAACGGAGAGTATTTGAGATGGCATTGCTAGAAATCAAAAACCTGCACGCAACGGTCGACGACAAGCCGATCCTTAACGGCCTTGATCTGACGATTGGTGGCGGTGAGGTGCATGCGATCATGGGTCCGAACGGCTCTGGTAAGAGCACGTTGTCCTACGTTCTCTCCGGCCGTGAAGGCTATGTGGTGACTGAAGGTGAAGTGCTGTTTGACGGCAAGAATTTGCTTGAGATGGAAGCCGATGAACGCGCGCGGGAGGGCGTGTTTCTTGCCTTTCAGTATCCCGTCGAAATTCCGGGTGTCACCAGCATCACGTTTCTACGCACCGCAGTGAATGCGGTGCGCAAGCACCATGGTGAAAGTCCGTTTGATGCGATGGATTTCGTCAAATATATCCGCGAGAAGGCGTCTGGGCTCAACGTGTCGGACGACATGCTCAAGCGCGCCGTTAATACCGGCTTCTCAGGTGGTGAGAAGAAGCGGATGGAAATTCTGCAAATGTCCGCGCTGGACCCGAAACTGGCGATTCTCGACGAGACTGATTCAGGCCTGGATATTGATGCTCTCAAGATTGTCGCCGATGGCGTGAACGCTATGCGCTCGGACGAACGAGGACTGCTGGTGATCACCCATTACCAGCGCCTGCTGGATTACATTGTGCCCGACCATGTGCACGTGTTGGCCAAGGGTCGAATTGTGAAATCGGGCGGTAAGGATCTGGCGGTGGAGCTTGAAAAGACCGGCTATGCGGAATTTCTTGAGGACGCAGCCTGATGCCTGACGGAAGCGGACATATGCAGCCTTATCTCGATCAGGCGCTCGAAGGCGCTTTAGGTCTGGTCGGGGCTGGGGTCGACTGGATCGATAAGCTTCGGCGTGCGGGTGCGGATGCCTATGGCGCCCATGGCCTGCCAAAACGGCGTGACGAATATTGGCGCTACACCAACCTGAACGCGCTGGCTGACGAGGAGTTTCGTCTGGCTAATGGTGCGCCTGCCATAGGCTTGCCCTCGTTGCCCCACAAGCTGGTGGCGGAGTTGGCGACTTATCGTGTGGTTGTGGTGAATGGACGCCTGCGTCCTGATCTTTGCGCGCTGGATAGTTTGCCGGACGACGTTCTCGTGTCTGGCCTTGAAGATCTTATGGCCGCAGCGCCGGCACGACTTGAGCCCTATCTGGGTAAGATTATTCGGCTCGATGAGATGCCGATGGCAGCTCTAAACACAGCATTTTTGCGTGACGGCATGGCGATGTTTGTCGGTGACGGCATTGTCCTCGACAAGCCAGTGCATCTGATCTCGATCACCGCGCCCGGCGACAATTCGCTCATGGTACAGCCACGTCATCTGGTGGCGGTGGGGAGGGGAGCCAGTGCAACACTGATCGAAACACATATTACCGCTGAGGGTGGTTCGAGCTTCAACAATATTGTTACCGAACTGCATCTTGATGACGGTGCCAGCTTGAATCATTTCGTATTCCAGGAGGAATCTGAGACTAGCGTTCATTTGTCCGGAACTGCGGTCGCTATGGGTGCAAACACAACCTATGACAGTTTTGTTTTGCAGTGCGGTGGTGCCATTGGACGCAGCGAAATTCATGCCTATTTGAATGGTACAGGCGGTGATTGCCGCCTCGATGGCGTCTATCTCGCTTCGGGAAAACAGGTGGTCGACAACACGACCTTTGTGGAGCACGCCGCGCCGGGCTGTCGCTCACGCCAAGTCTATAAGGGCGTACTCGATGGTCAGT
>JAPKDV010000024.1 GCA_028822385.1 Alphaproteobacteria bacterium | reverse complement strand
CGGTCACCATGGATCAGAACGCGCTGTTCTATATGAGATCGAACGGCCCGCGCCAGAACGACATTCTCTAGATCACTACCAATCCGTTCTAGATCACTCGGTGCGTTAGCGTGGCTCACACGGTCGGTTTCTTGTTCGATTATGGGCCCCTCGTCGAGATTTGGAGTTACATAATGGGCTGTCGCGCCGATCAGTTTGACCCCGCGTGTGTAAGCCTGATGATAGGGCTTTGCACCTTTAAAGCCGGGCAGAAAAGAATGATGGATGTTGATGCAGCGCCCCGAAAGTGCTTCGCACATTTCGGGTGTAAGAATTTGCATATACCGTGCGAGCACAATCAGCTCGGCACCCGACCTCTTGATGATATCCAGGATTTCGACTTCCTGATCACGTTTTGTCTCTGGTGTGATGGGGAGATAGTGGTAGTCGAGATTATGAAACTCGGCCAGAGACCGTTGGTCTAGATGATTAGAGACAATCCCCACGACATCAATGTTGAGGGCCCCTGTTGTGACTCGGTAGAGCAAGTCGTTGAGGCAGTGCCCGGGTTTTGAAACCAAGATAAGTACTTTTGGTTTGGTAGCCTGATCATGAATTGAGCAGGCCATAGAAAATTGCTTAGAAATATGGGTGAATGACGCCGACAGACTTTCTAGGTCCGGCGTGTTTGGCCCGGATCCATAGACAGTGCGCATGAAAAAGTGGTTGGTGGACTCATCGTAAAACTGTGCTGATTCCAGAATATTGCAATCTTGCTGTGCAAAGAAATTCGCAACAGCGGCCACGATTCCCATTTTGTCTGGGCAAGAAAATTTTAGGATATAGCGATGATCGAAATGCTGTGAAGCATCAGAGTTGGGATCAACCATTGTTGTTCCAGGGTTCTTGTGGAATATAATAATTATGCGTTTTATGACTGGTAGCAGCTAAAATGCAAGGTCAACATACTAGTCTAGGAATGAGCGACCACCATCGGGTGCCAGATCAATATTTGTGATCCACAACTGTCGGGAAAGCCAGCGGACATCTTCCGGCCGAACCCGAGCCAGCAGCGTCGTATCGTTTTTGGTTCCGCGCTGAATTCCTAGCTCATTGTAGACGTTTGAGTGAAAACGCTCAGGCGGAAAATTGGCCTGTACGAGAAGTATCAGGTTCTTGGGTTTTTTATCGAGTGCCTCTGTTAGCGTATCAGTCATTCGTCCTGGTCCGGATAAACGTCCATAGCCGTCCCAACCCGCCCAGACGGCGGCAAATATAATGATGAAAAGGATATCGCGACGTTTGTACCAGGCTCGCCGGCGACGTACTGAGTGGACTTCGTCAAGTTCTTGTGAGCTCATATCAAGTGGGCTTCCATACTAAGCCCCAACGCTCGATAGTCCACTTTTCGAGCGGAACAAGCAGCCAGCGGTCGGTGGCAAGAAATATAATTGAAATTAGGATTATCCCGAGGAATACTTCTTCGGTTTTAAACTCAGATGACGACACGAAGATCATAAATCCAAGCCCGCTATCGCCGCCGATCATTTCTGCCGCGATAAGCGCACGCCAGCCAAAGGCCATAGACATCCGTAGCCCTGTGATAATAGAGGTCATGGCACCGGGTAGGTAGACTTGCAGAATAGCGTCTAAACGAGTCCCGCCAAGAGTTTGAACACCTTGGATCAGGACTTTAGGTACGGCCCGCACACCCATCATAGTGTTGAAAAACAACAACCAAAATATAGTATTCAGCATGATGAAGAGAGTGGTTTCCCAGCCCACACCAAACCACACGACAGCTAGCGGGATCCAAGCAATACCCGACACCGAATTCATGAACACGCCGATCGGCTCCAGATAAGCTGAAACCACACGGTTCATACCCGCGAGGATGCCAAACCCGATACCCAAAGGTACGCCGACGACCATGGCAAGAATGACGCGTAAAATTGACGAGGAGACGTGGTTTGTAAGTATGCAGTCACCGTGACCCTCGATCGCTGCGATTACGCCCGGACAATCACTTTGGAGCCAGAAAATAGCACCCCACACATCCGCAATAGGTGGAATCTCTACTGGGTCAAGCCATACGAATATGGAGTTCAGGTGCCATACGAAGATTAGGACGATGAAGGGGATCATTCCTAGGATGAACTTGCGCAGCCGTTGGCGCCCAAAGCGGCGTTGAATGGCAACAGAGAACTCGGTGATAGTAGTCATCTTTGTACGAGCCCCCAGCGTTCGATCGTGTCTGATTCAAGTGGGCGAAGTAAGAAATGATCGAGCATGATCCAAGTCAATCCGATCAGCATCATTCCCAATAAGATCTGTGCGGTGTTGTCCAATTCCTGTCCGGCGAAGATCATGTTGCCGAGCCCGGCCTGTCCGGCTAGCATTTCACCGGCGATAACCGCACGCCAAGCAAATCCGATGGAAAGACGCGAGCCAATGGCTACTGATGGCATCGCGCCGGGCAAGAGCACGTCCTTGATGATCTGGAAACGAGATGCCCCAAGTGTCCGTGCTGCGCTGATGTATCGCATCGGCACTGACCGCACCCCGGAGAGTACGTTGAAAGCAATTGGGAAGAAGCTCGTATAAAGGATCACGATCATCACGGTCGTGTTGCTGTTGCCAAACCAGATCACAATTATCGGGAAAATCGCAATGCCTGAAACCGATTGAAAGAAGTTCATCAATGGATAGAACATGTCAGCGATATTTCGGTTAAGCCCGAGTAGCAGACCAAACGGAATTCCAAGTGCAATACCTATAACGCTGCCTATTACCAGACGGTTTAGTGTGTCGGCGTAAAAACTTAGTAAAACCCCTTTCTTAAGAAGATCGACCGAAGAAAAGAGTGTGGTCATTGGTGATGGGAGGTAGCGGTCTGGCCGTTCAATGATGGCGGATATAAGCGACCAAAGGATAACCACTCCGATCAATAGAATTATAAGTTGGATCGCTCGGCTGTCTGTGATCGTCTTTTTAAGAGATTTGCGCCGGATCGTCGCACTATCAGCTGTCGACATCGTTGGTCACCTCAGAGCGGACGAGACGTAGGATGTTATCACGAGCCTCTGTGAATTTCGGATTATCGACCATGTCTTTCCACACGCGGTCTTCGCGCGGAATATCGATTTTGACCTCGGTCTTGATGTGCCCAGGACGGCGAGAGAAAACGATGCAACGGTCGCCAAGGAAAGCGGCTTCTTCAACCGAATGAGTGATAAAAAGGATCGTCTTGCGCGTGGCCATGACAACTCGGTTCAACTCGTCCTGCAGCGTGATTCGGGTTTGAGCATCGACCGCCGCGAAGGGTTCGTCCATTAGCATAATTACTGGGTCTGCACAGAGCGTACGCGCGACAGCTACCCTTTGTTTCATGCCGCCGGACAGTTCATGCGGATAGCGGTCCTCAAACCCGCTGAGGCCTACTAGATCAATATATTCTTGAACTGTCTTCTCGCGCTCGGCTTTCGGAACGCGACGAATTTCTAGACCATGTCCAATATTCCGCTTCACGGTGCGCCAGGGAAGAATAGCATGTTCCTGGAAGACAACCCCTCGATCAGGTCCGGGGCCACGAATTTCGGTGCCGTCGACTAGTGCACGACCTTCGCGATAGGGCAAAAGACCGGCGATAATGTTAAGGAATGTGGTCTTGCCGCAACCGCTGGGTCCGACGATCGCCACGAATTCATTCTCGTGAATTTGAAGGTCGATATTATCGAGCGCGTGCACAGACTCGCCTGTGTATTCGTCAGGATAATGGTGGGATAGCCCCTGAACGATAAGTTTTGCTTCGCCCGTCATAGCGTTTCCGGTCTGTTTGTTGTGGTTGTGTTGTAGGTTGGGCGCGGAACCTAGTTCCGCGCCCACTACATTGTCTATTTTGAGTCCAAACTAAGTCGACGCGACTAGCTCGCTCCGCCCAGATCAGCAAACCATTCCGGGTGCCGTTTCATCGTCGAGTTAATGAATTTGGAATCTAGATAATCAGCCGGGTCGAACGTCTTCTTCATCTTCTTTTGTTCGATAAGAAGGTCGACTGCCTTGCTAAACGCCTTGGCGGTATTAGTCCCGATCCGCGGATCGTAAACCCAGTAGTCGAGACCCGCGAGGACCTCTTCCTTGGTCATGTTGACGAAGCGTGTTCCGATTTCAGCTACTTCCTGCTTGTTGGCAGGGTTACGCACGTAGGCCGCCGCTTCGGATATAGCATCTACGAACTTCTGAGTTGCCGCTTCGTCTTTGTAAACCCGATCTGGGTTACCATGAAGGTAGGCACAGAAGCATACGAGATCTCCACCGCGTTTTACGATTTTGGAACCCGCAACCTTCTTTACTGCACGGTAAACAAAGGGTTCCCACGCTGCGATTGCGTCAACGCCACCTGTATCGAGAACGGAGACTAGTCCTGGTGGGCGGGTGTTTACTCGCTGGATGTCGTTTGTCGTAAGGCCCGCCTCTTTCAGAGCCTGGCGAAGCCATACGTCACCGGTTGATCCAAATGTAACTCCTACCTTCTTACCCTTTAGGTCTTTGACGGAGTTGATGCCGGAATCTTTAGATGCCACTAAAGCTACAACAGCATCAGAGCTATCTTTTTCAAAGGCTGCGCCTACATAGCCGACAATACCGCGCACTTTGAGGCCGCGCTCAAGAGCAGCCGGTAGGTTTGTGAAAGCAGCCGGCGCGAAGTCGAAGTCGCCAGCACGTAGCCCACCAGACAGCTCCTTACCGGTATTACGAATTTCGACTTTTACGTCGACACCGTTCTTGGCGAAGAAGCCCTTTTCCTGAGCCACGAAAACAGCAAGGCCACCGGGGTTGCCGGCGGCTGCGACGACGAGATCTCCTGCACCGGCAGTATTGCTGAGTGAGATGAACGGCAGAGCTACGGCAGCTATTGCGAGGTATTTGAATGTTTTCACGTTGATGTCCTCCCTGTTGGACGAAGTTTTTATTAGAATAAGGCTTATTTTTATAACATAATTATTGAGTTGTTTTATTGAGATAGCAAGCTAGTTAGCTGTCCAACTCGCAAAATATGAGATGTATGAATCCGTTAGGTAGGGCCGTTAATCGCGTTCCATATCCGAAGTGGGGTCACGGGCGTATCAATTTGTCGGACACCGAGAGGAGAGAGCGCGTCGAGTATCGCGTTTACAATAGCAGGAGTTCCGGCAACGGTGCCGCCTTCGCCTACACCCTTGGCGCCGAGGGGATTTGACTTACTGCGCACCGGGCTAAAGTCCACCTTGATCTCCGGCATAATATCCGCACGTGGCATGCCGTAATCCATGAAGGAACCTGCAAGCAACTGACCGTTATCGCGATCATAGGCTACATCCTCCAGTAGAGCTTGGCCAACACCCTGAACAACGCCGCCATGAACTTGCGCTTGCGCCAGCAGTGGATTGATTACTGTGCCTATATCATCGACCACATTGTAGCTGTCGATTCGTGTCTCGCCGGTCTCGGTATCAATTTCGACTTCCGCTATGTGGCAACCATTTGGAAAACTGGGGACTTCGGCAGCAAAAGCACCAACGCCCTGTAGACCCACGCCAAGTTCCTCGCTGGGCAGGTGAACAGGCATAAATGACATCTGCGCGACTTTGGTTAAGGACATTTCCTTGTCGGTACCCGCCACAACGAACTTACCTTCAGAAAATTCGATGTCAGCCACATCGGCTTCCATAAAATGGGCAGCAAACTTTTTGCCCTTTTCGATTACGTCATTGGCGGCAGCCAAAAGTGCACTACCGCCAACCATCATAGACCGGGAGGCGTAAGTGCCTCGGCCGATAGCCACTTCATCTGTATCAGCCTGTGATAGCCGAATACTTTCGAAGGGAACGCCAAGCCATTCGGATACCATTTGTGAGAAACTGGTCTCATGGCCTTGTCCATGTGACAGCACACCGGAAATCACGGTGATAGTGCCACTGGGATCGAAGCGAATTTCCATCCGCTCGTTAAAGATGCCGGTGTTGTCCACGTAGTAGACAATGCCGCGTCCGCGCACGAGGCCCCTGGATTCCGTTTCGATTCGGCGGGCGTCATACCCTTCCCAGTCTGACATCGCCTGACATTTGTCTAATGCGTTGGCATATTCGCCGGTGTCGTAGGTCCAACCGGTGTGGTTTTCGTAGGGCATCTGCTCGGGCTGAATAAAATTCATCCGGCGCAGCTCGGCCTTGTCGATGCCTGTTTCTTCCGCGGCCAGATCTACTAGGCGCTCCATGATGTAGACGGCTTCGGGGCGCCCGGCGCCCCGGTAGGGGACGGTGGGCGATGTATTAGTGAAGACGGCCTTGTTGATAACGTCTACATTGGGGATGTTGTAAACGGTCGTTCCCAGCTTGACAGCGAACAGGACGGGGATTGCACCCGCTCCCTCGATATAGGCTCCCACATTGTGCAGGCCGTGCCAGCGAAGTGCGAGAAACTTGCCGTTCTCGTCGAGCGCGAGTTCGGCATCAACGGTCTGATCACGACCATGATCATCCCCCATCATGGATTCACTGCGCGTGGCAATCCACTTGACCGGACGTCCGACGCGCTTGCAGGCCCAAGCGACAATGGCTTCTTCGGGATAGACATGACCCTTCATGCCGAAACCACCGCCAACATCCTTGGCAATCACGCGGATCATACTCTCGGGAACCTTTAGGTTCTGGGCTGCTAGTCCTTGGCGAATGCCATGAACGTTCTGGGTGCTTGTGTAGAAGGTGAGGCGACCATTGCTGGTGTCAAACTCTCCCAGACAACCCCGAGGCTCCATGGTGACCGCGTCGAGGCGGTTGTTGTGAAGGTGTAGCTTTGTGACGTGATGGGCACGAATGATAGCGGCTTCGGTCTCATCGACGTTGCCAAGGCGGAGGGTGAAACTAGTGTTGTTGGTCGCTTCCTCATACACCAGCGGCGCGTCGTCTTTCACGGCATCCTCTGCCATGACCACGGCCGGCAGCACGTCATAGTCGATGGCAATCAAATCGGCTGCATCACGTGCCTGTGCTTCGCTTTCGGCAATTACAGCCGCGACGCGTTCGCCGACGAAGCGCACGCGGTCGATGGCGAGAGGCATGTGCATGGTCCGGTATCCGGGAGGACCACCCATGTCTTCGGGCATGACGCCGCCGGTCGGGCCCATGCCGTCTCCGACATAGTCGGTACCGGTTAGGACAGCGACGACACCAGCCGCAGCTTCCGCTTCGGAAGTGTTGATGGATTTAATATCAGCATGTGCGTGGGTTGAGTAGACAAATACCGCATAGGTCTGACGTGGCAATATTAGGTCCGAGACATATCGGCCCCGCCCGGTCAGAAACTTGGGGTCCTCTTTTCGTTTTACTGATTGTCCAATGCCGAACTGCATGATGCTGCCTCTCAAAAAAAATAGCTTCGCCAGACTATCGCGCGTGGATCAGAAGGGCGAGTCCGCACCTTCGAGCCATGCCTGGCCACGGGCATAGAGCGCCTCCACCTCGAGGCCTTTCACGCCGGGCATATCCCGCTTTACTTCATACCCCACCGAGGTCTGCAGATAGGCCAGATGGCGATAGCCTTCCGGGAACTGCTCAAGCAAGCTGGCATCCAGTTCCAGTTTGGCCGCAGGGTCGACCGGATCCATCCGGTCTTTCTCATAAATAGGCTGGCGCAAGACAAGGCCCCAGCGTCCCTTTCGGCGTTCGAAAAAGTCATAGAAACGCCCTGTGCAAACAACGTCGACTTCAACATCGTGACATTTCGCACGCTGTGCGATCTGCATCTTTGTCTGTGAGACCGCCCGATCACCTTCGATGTCGATTGAATTGGCGCCAAGGAAGTGCACAACCTTGAGGCCGTTTTCCCAGCCTTTTTTGCTCATCGCGATGAACTCGTCGGCGGTTCCCTGCGTCCATGTGGCCTGCATCACGCCGTCGTCATGCCAGACGGTGCGGAAGCGGTCCCACATTCCGGCATCGCGCCAGACGACCCAGTTTTCCACTAGGTCCCGGATTGTGAGGCGATCTTCGCGTTCGTTGGTCATGTCCGGTTCTCCAAATACATTTGTCGCTAGGACTTTGCGCCATTGGTTTTGAGGATTTAAAGAATTTCCCAATAGCCGCGTTACTGTGTTGGCGTCGGAGGAAGAATGCCGTTGCGTCCGGGATGTTAAGATCAGCGCTGGCAGCCATCAATGTGAGTACGGCATCGTAATATTGAAGGAGCCCGGCCACTATTAACGGGGTGAGCCCGTGTGGATCCACACATGTTGAGGTTAGCACTTCTAGACGTTTTCTTAAAGGGCGGGACGTTATTAACCATTGTAATAATTGAGCTTTTATAGGTCTCGGTCATGATCTGGCTTGATGACACCTAGGCTTCTGTTGACGTTGGTGCAGAAAACGAAGAGGCCAGAAGCAATGCGAGCATTGCTGCAGCACGTGTCAGACGGGTCGTGCGGAGGTCTCTCGTTGTAGGAACATCGAGATATTATATATAAGAAATCCGCTGAGGCCTGCGAATCCAATCAGGAGCGCGACCGGTAGAGCCGTCTCGTGAGGCAACATTCCGGCAATCTGTCCGAATCCAGCGCCGATAGTCATCTGCAGAAATGTCATTAGGCCTGAAGCAGAGCCGGCGATCTGTGGATTGACGCTCACAGCGCCGGCCTGGGCATTAGGCATAGCCATTCCATGGGAAAAGCCCATGAACACACCAGGAATGAATATAGCCCAAGGAGAAGAGACACCGGCCAGAAATAAACCTGCGACCATAAGGGCAAAAAAAGCACCGCCGGAACTACCCCATCGAATCATCCGGTCGAGCCCGATCCGCACCGTCAGTCGCGAGCTAAAAACTGTCCCTGCCAGGAAACTAGCGGAGAGAAACATAAAGAACAGGCCAAAGGCCGCCGGCCCCCGATCGAAGACCTCGATCATCAGGAATGGCACGCCGCCAGCGACCACCATGAACATGCCCATGCCGCAGCCCGCATAGCCCGCATATCCTACAAACGAAGGCGTGCGCAGCAGGCCGGGGAAGGCTCGAAACATTTGACCAAAGGAGCCTGTCTCTCCGGTTGGTCTGTGGGTTTCTCGCAAGGCGGGCAGGGACACCACAAGGGCCAGCACTCCCATGGCACCGGCGAGAATGAACACATAGCGCCAACCGGCATATGCGACGATAAAGCCACCAATGCCGGGTGCGAGAACCGGTGCCAGAACTACGACGGACATGACCTGTCCGAGGACGCGCGCGGTTTCCTCCCGGTTGAACATGTCGCGAATGATGGCTCGACTAACGACAATCCCGGCAGCTCCGCCAAACGCTTGGACCAGGCGCCCGAGGATGAGTGTCTCGATATTGGGGGACCAGACGCAAAGTCCGCTGCCGCCGATGAACAGGATCAGGCCGAAGACAACAATCGGTCTGCGGCCATAGCGATCCGCGGCCGGGCCGAATGTAATTGTGGCGAATGCCATCGCGACAACGCCCAAGGTCAATGTCAACTGGGTGACGGCGTTAGAAGCCTGAAAGGCAGATTTGATAGACGGCAGCACCGGCAGGATCACGTGGATAGAGATCGGTCCCAGACCGGCAATCAGGGATAGAACAATAATGAGCTTAAGATTACGTGAGGAGGCCATCGAGTTTGCCGACGTTACCTGGAGAGGAAGCCCAGACTGGATTGTGACGGACTGCTTTTCAGCCGGTCACTGTCTCTGTATAGAGGCTAGAAGGCCAATACCAAATTCAAAATTTTTTAGCCAAGATGAGGAGGGGTAAACATGTCTAAAAAAACCGAACGCCGCCGCGACAATCAGCAATGGATGCTCGACTGGGTTATCAAGACTACCGGTCGGGTACAGAACTTTGCCTATGACAACCGCGTTATACCGCCGGAGGTCAAATCCTACGCCCAGATTCACCGCGTGGTGGACAAGCACGCCCGCCATGTTGTCTCCATTGCCGAAGCAGCTGAGAAGGCCGGTCATACCCAAACAGCCGCGGAACTCTACTGGGTGGCGAGCGAGCATTATCGAGAAGCTCAGCACACGATCTTCGAAGATGACAATCCCGAGAAAATCTACCTCCACGACATGTTGCTCAAATGCTTCGACAAGGTCATGGAACATGCCTCTCATCCCATCGAGCGGGTCGAAATTCCGTTCGAAGGAAATTACATTCAGGGCGTGTTGCATATGGTGCCGGGAGGTGAAAAGCGCCCGACCGTGGTTTTCTGCCCGGGTATGGACATGACCAAGGAAGCGTTCATTGATGCGCTAAACCACCCTTTCGTCAATCGTGGCCTGAACTGCCTTCATCTCGATGGTCCGGGACAGGGCACGAGCAACATTCGTAAGATTCGAGTTACCCTCGATAACTACGAGCGCGCGGGATCGGCTGCTATAGATTATCTGTGCACTCGGCCTGAAGTCGATGCGGATCAGATCGCAGTTTCAGGCTTCTCCATGGGGTCTTACTGGGGCATGCGCCTTGCTGCCCTCGACAAGCGCGTTAAGGCCGTTGCCACGGCAGCCGCCTGTTACGGACCCAAGACCGCGATCTTTGAGCAGGCATCGCCTCGCTTTAAGCAGGTCTTCATGTATATGGCCGGTATCCATGATGAGGACGCATTTGACGAGTTTGCCTCACAAATGGTGCTCGACGATGTGGCTGGAAATGTAGAATGTCCGGTGCTGCAGGTGACCGGTGAATATGATCCGCTGGCGCCACTGGAAGATGTACTGCGCATCTACGAGATGGTCACCGCTCCCAAGGAATTGTGGGTAGTCGAGAACGACTTTCACAATCCACGTAACCGTCCGAACTTCGGGGGGATCGACTTCTACGGCTTTCTTGCCGACTGGATCCTCGATGCGTTGAACGGGAAGATTCCTGCAGACCACAAACGGGAAATTCTTGTTCCCGAACGTGGCGCACCGGGACCCTATGTGCCGCAAACTGACCGTGGCTTCATGTTACCCGAACGCGTGGGTGCGCCAACCGGACTGTCTGACGCCCAGTTGGGACCGTCGGGTATCCGTGACGACTGATTTGGAAACAACACAATGTCGGAACATGATGAACTGATTGCCTTGTCGGCTTGTGAAGCCGTCACCCGCTTGCGCGCGGGCGACGTCTCACCGGTCGAACTGGTGGATGCGGCGGCAGCGCGGATCGCGTCTGTCAATCCGGCTGTAAATGCTATTCCGACACTGTGCCTAGATCAGGCACGAGACACGGCGAAAGCCATGCCGAAACCGGACAACCCTGAAGCTGGATGGCTCGCGGGACTGCCCGTGATGATTAAGGAAGTGAACGAAGTGGCGGGCGTGCGAACTACCTATGGCTCGTCCATCTTCGCCGACCATGTGCCCGTGCATGACGACCTCATGGTCGACACCCTCAAACGACGTGGTGCTGTCGTTCTGGGAAAATCTAATATTCCCGAATTTGCGGCTGGTGCGAATACCTTTAACGAGGTGTTCGGTAAGACCCGTAACCCTTGGAACACAGATATGACCTGCGGTGGTTCATCGGGCGGTTCTGCCGTCTCCGTGGCCACGGGCATGTCGTGGCTGGCGACGGGCAACGATCTGGGTGGATCGCTGCGCACACCGGCGAGTTTCTGTTCTGTCGTGGGTCTTCGTCCATCTGTCGGCCGCGTCGCCCAGGCTGGAGGCCTGATGAGCCAGGATGGTTACCAGTCACTGGTGGTCGAAGGGCCTATCGGACGGAATGTCGCCGATGTGGCGTTGATGCTAGACGCTCAGTCGGGTCACAATCCGAAAGACCCCAAGTCTCTTGCATCTCCTGCGAGCCCGTTCCTTCAATCAGCGCGTGAGCCTCGTGCACCAAAGCGTGTCGGGTTCACGCCCAATTTGGGTATTGGACCGATGGACAGGGAGGTAGCAGCGATCTGTGCCGCCGCCGCCGCACAATTTGCGGATGCTGGGTCCGTTGTCGAAGACGCTACACCAGACTTCGCCGGTGCGATGGATATCTTTCAAACTTTGCGCGCGGCGTTGTTCGCAACGATCGCTGCGCCGCTGCTTAACAATCACCGGGAGCAGCTCAAACCTGAAATGGTCTGGCAGGTTGAGAAGGGGATGGCGCTGAGCTCGGGCGAGGTCGGCCGCGCGTCGGTGGCCCGGTCCAAGCTCTATCAAGGCGTGGCAGAATGGTTTGAGAACTACGATGTTTTGGCATTGCCGACTGCGACCGTGGCGCCTTTTGATGTGAACATCCGCTATATCGAAGAAGTCGACGGCCACGTCTTCGACAACTATGTCGACTGGATCTACATCACCTACGCCATCACTCTGACCGGCTGCCCAGCGATCTCGGTCCCGGCCGGGTTCACGGAGTTTGGCTTGCCGGTGGGCATCCAACTGGTGGGCCGTCCTTATGGTGAAGCGGAGTTGTTGAGCTACGCCGCACAGCTCGAAGAGATTCTCGCGCTCGGTAAGATGACGCCGTTGGTGCCGATACAAGCTAGTAGAGATTGTCTGGCCGGGTCCCCGGTGAACGGAGAGATTGGATGACCGCCAAGATAGACTTTGAAAACCTCGAAGTTGGTTTCGATGTTCCTGCCGTTCCAGGAATGGATGCAGCAGACATTCAGACACCATGCCTTGTGCTCGATCTCGATGCGCTAGAACGCAATATCAAAAAGATGGGTGACTACGCCAAGGCGCATGGGATGCGCCACAGGGTGCACGGGAAGATGCACAAGTCGGTCGATATTGCGAAGCTGCAGGAGCAGATCGGTGGTGCCAATGGTGTTTGCTGTCAGAAAGTGTCTGAAGCTGAGGTGTTTGTGCGTGGCGGCATCAAGGATGTTCTGGTGTCCAATGAGGTTCGCGATTTGGTAAAAGTTGACCGCCTTGCACAACTGCCGAAGCTTGGCGCGCGCATTTCAGTTTGTGTGGACGATATCGCTAATGTGTCAGAGTTATCTGAAGCCGCTCAAAAACATGGCACGCAACTCGAAGTTCTCGTCGAAATTGATTGCGGAGCCGGTCGCTGCGGTGTGACAGCAATCGATGATGTGTTGGCTATTGCGCAGGCGGTAGACGCAGCAGAAGGCCTGAAGTTCTCCGGCATTCAAGCCTATCAGGGGTCGATGCAACATCTCCACAGCTATAGGGCACGTGAAGACAAGTTCAACATCGCCATCGCGCAGGTCAAAGACGCTGTGAACGGCCTGAGTGTAGTTGGGCTGGAGCCTGAACTGATTTCAGGTGGTGGCACCGGCTCTTACAATTTCGAGAGTTGTTCGGGCGTCTACAACGAACTCCAGTGTGGGTCCTACGCATTCATGGATGTCGATTATGGGCGAATACTGGACATGGAAGGAAACCGGATCGACCGGGGCGAATGGGAAAATGCTCTCTTCATTCTCACGCAAGTGATGAGCCACACGAAAGCAGATAAGGCGATCGTAGACGCGGGCCTGAAGGTACAGTCCGTGGATAGTGGATTACCTGTCATATTCGGCCGAGGCGATGTGGATTTTGTCAAATGTTCTGATGAACATGGCGAGATAGCAGATCCGGATGGCGTGCTGAAGGTGGGTGAAAAATTGCGCCTTGTTCCGGGTCACTGCGACCCGACGGTGAATGTGCATGACTGGTATGTCGGAGTGCGAAATGGAAAAGTTGAAACCCTTTGGCCTGTTTCTGCGCGCGGCAAAGCCTACTGAAATTATCAAATTTTGTCATTTCATCAGAAGCTAAGCAACGCGTTCGTCGGCCTTAACGACGGAGGCTATCCGTTCAATCACGAACTCCATGAAGAGACGTGTTTTTGGGTCCTGCAGCCTACGATGGGTGAAGAGGCAGGCCATCTGAACTGGTTCGGGAGGCGTGTCCGTTGCCACGGCCACCAACCGGCCGTCCTTCAGATATTCAGCGACTTCAAACACGGGTTTCAGGGTGATCCCATGTCCATCAAGGGCCCAATCCGTCAGAACGTCACCATCGTCTGACTCGTACCGACCTGAGACGGAATACCGCTTTGGTCCATCTTTGGTCGTCAGTCCCCACTGGAACTCGCTCGCGCCTGTAAAGCGCAAACTCAAACATTCATGGCCGTCCGTGATTAGGTCTTCACCCGACGTCGGGTTTCCGTGGGTTGCGATGTACGAAGGCGACGCACACAGGACGCGCTCAACATCTGCGATCTTGCGAATAAGCAAGCTGCTATCCTCTGGCTGGCCTAGAAAGAAGGCCAGATCGAGACCTTCGGTAGTCAGATCCACCTTACGATCGGTCAGTCGCAAACGAACGCTGACTTCGGAGTATTTTGCTAGAAATATTGGGACAAGCGGTGCGATCAGCCTTCGTCCGACCCCCAACGGTGCCGCGACGAACAGCGACCCTCTGGGGTTGTCGGTGATGTTTATGACCTGCGCCTCGGCAGTGTCTAGGGCTGCGAGCGCTTCACAGGCACCGCCATAGAAGACATTACCGTGTTCTGTAGGCGTCAATTTGCGCGTGGTACGATGGAACAGCCGAACACTCAGATATTCTTCTAGCTGTGAAATACGTGCTGAAGTAACAGCCGGGGAGACACGCATATCGCGGCCTGCGGAGGACATGCTGCCAAGTTCGTAAACTCGAACAAACGTGCGGATATTGTCGAGATGGGACATTGTTCTGGCTTTTTTGATTTCAATTAGTATTTATCAAAAATACCAGAACAATCGTCATCCGGCGAGTCACTCAGCCTCGTGAAGTCGTCAGCTGCCGCCCATAGGCCATGGCGGCAACCATGTTCGTGTGGTCAGCCTTGCCGGTCCAGGCGATGTCGAAAGCCGTGCCGTGATCAACAGAGCAACGATCGAAGGGCAGGCCGACTGTTACGTTGACCGCCGTATCGAAGGCGATAAGTTTAACCGTGGCATGACCTTGATCGTGGTACTGGGCAATCACCAGATCGAACTCTCCGTGATGGGCCCGGGCGAAGACGGTGTCACCGGACAGCGGACCCACGACGTTAATGCCTTCGGCCTGAGCGCTTGCAACCGCAGGCGCGACTTGCTCATCATCTTCGGTGCCGAACATGCCGCCTTCCCCGCAATGTGGGTTTAGGCCCGCGACGGCGATGCGCGGAGATCCCATGCCGAGGCGCTTGAAGTGGCCATCGCCAGCGCGAATGACCTCCAGAACCCGTTCTGTCGTGCAGCGACGGATAGCGTCGGCCAGCGAGACATGAGCCGAAACGTGGATCGTCGACAGGGTGGGTGAGGTCAGCAGCATGTTTGGTTTGATGCCTCCGGCCAGATGGCTTAGCAGACCGGTGTGGCCGTCATAGATATGCCCGGCTTCATGCAGGGCAGCCTTGTTAATCGGTGCGGTGACAATGCAGCCGATCTCGTTGGCCAGCGCCATCTCGGCGGCTTTGACGATATAGGTATAGGCAGCTTCTCCACCGGCTTTTGAAACTTCCCCTGCAGGTGCGGCCTCGACATCTGCGGTGGGCCTGTCGAGAAGACAGACGTCCTGATTGTCAAACCGAAGTCTTGTGCCACACAGCGCGTTTGCGCGTTCGAGAACAGGGCGAGACCCGATCACCAGAACGTCTTTGCGTTCGGCGGGTACCGTTTGCGCAAGCGCTTTGCAAATGACTTCAGGACCGATCCCGGCAGGGTCTCCCATGGTGATGGCGATGGACTTGATCATGGCAGGTCTATCCCTCAGGCAGGGGGATGAACTCGTCACCCCCTCCTATCCGGTCGAAGCGCTTTTTCTCCCGATCATCTTTGGCTTGTTCGAGCTGTTCCTTGAAACTGGAAACAAAGTTCCACCAGAGATGACATTCTCCGTGGATGGGCGCGCCGCCAAGCAGTATCACAGGCACAACGTCGAACCGGCCGAGATCGCAGGTGCGGGGCTTGATGACGGGTTCAACGGAGTTTGGCATCGCTGCAGTTCAATTCATAGATTTTGGTCAGGGTTTAAACATGTGACATACGCTGGTGGGTTCAAAATTCAACGCTTCTTCGATTTGGTAGGACTGGTCTTATGTTTTTTACTTTGAAGCACGCGCCAGGCAGATAACAATCCAAAGTCACGACTACCCCAGGTACCTGAAGCGGCCTCCACATAAGCACGCTTGGTTGCATTGATCGCGGGCACTTCGATACCAAACTGGCGCGCCAGTTTAGACATCAGAGTGGCGTCCTTGGCAGCACCGGCGATATCGAAGCCGACTTCCTTGGGAATTTTACCGCCGATTGCATCAATAATCCACGGGATCCGCGCCGGAGCAACTTTGGCCGCGCCGCTGGAATCTGCCAGGATATCAGCGGCGAGGCTGCGCTTCACGCCGGCTTTTTCGGTAATTGAGAGTGCTTCGCCTAGCGCTTCAAAATAGGTAAGCAAAGGCAGGTTGATTGCCAGTTTCATGGCCGTGCCCGCCCCAACCGAGCCGACCCGATCAACGCGACGGCACAGGGTTTCGAGAACCGGAAGCGCGCGCTTGTAGGCCGCGGGTGAACCGCCTGCCATGCCTAGTAGGTTGCCAGACCGGGCAGGGGCGACGGAGCCACCTACCGGGCATTCGAGGAAGGTTCCACCCTTGGCTCTGACCTTGTTTTCAAGTGCCTTGGACGTATCCGGCATCAGCGTGCTCATTTCGACCACGAGCTTGCCTTTCAGGTTCGCTGAAAGAAGTCCGTCGCGGCCCTCATAGACAGCTTTGGCTGCTTTGTCGTCAATCACGATGTTGATCACGATGTCGTTGCTGGTAAATAACTCTGCAGGTGTTTTGACCTGTGTGGCACCGGCATCGACAACTGGCTTGGCCCTCCTCGCCGTGCGGTTCCAGACCGTGATGTTATTCTCGGTTTCCATTAAATGCAGGCACATCGCTGCGCCCATACGACCCGTTCCGCAGAAACCGATATACATGAGAGACACTCCTCGGACCTGTGGTCCATCAAATGGGGAAACAATTCTTCCCGGAAGTTACGCGCTCACCGAATGAGAGGGAAGCCTTTGGCGCAAGGGTTGCGGGGAGAAGTATGATACAAGGGGCACGAAAATGCCCGCTTTGGTGCGGGACAGGAGCACATCGCAGGACTATCAGAACATGACCAAATTACGGGCGTCATTCGTCTTCACACCATGGGAAGGCCGCCGGATCATCGGGAAGGCTGTTGCCGCTCTGCCGGTGGTGAAGAATGCTTATGAGAACACCGAAATGATCATTGCCCACGGTTCAACGAATGTGTTCGTCGCCGAAGAGATCATGGGGGCAGTTCCCAACAAGGAATTCTATCTTTCGGGTCAGGTCATCAACAGTGTCCTGTGTCAGACCCAGCCTGAAGAAAAGCCACCGATTATCCGGCTGGTGAAAGGGAAGTTGAAGCCCCCGAGCGGCATGATGGATGAGATGTTGCGCAACTTCGACGATAAGTGCGTGTTCATCAAGGGTGGCAATGCGGTCGATCCCGAATTCAATGCCGGTGTGTTCTGTGCCCATCCGGGCTGTGGTACGATCGGGTTCGCCATGGGCATAATGATGGCCCGGGGCGCCAAGCTGATCATTCCGCTGGGGCTGGAAAAGTTGATCCCCTCGGTCACGGAATCTGCCAAGCATATGGGGCAGGATACTTTCTACTATCACTCCGGCCAGCGGGTCGGGATGATGCCGGTGACGAACGCCATCGTAATTACCGAAGTGCAGGCCTTTAAGGTCCTCTTTGATATTGACGACGTGACCCATGTCGGAGGCGGTGGCGCGATGGGATCGGAAGGTTCGGTTGTTCTTGTGGCCGAGGCGGAGAAAGAAAAGATCGATGCGGCGGTTGAGCTCTATGAATCGGTCAAGGGGGAACCGCCACTGCGCACGATCAAGGCCTATTGCGAAGGCTGTATTCCGACAACGCCAGCAACGGATGCCAGTCCCGATGAGCAGTATAAGGCTCACCCCAAGAAGCACTGTCTTTATGAGGGCATTAAGGAAAGCGACCTGCCGGACTTCTTTGTGCCGCGGACCGAGCCAATCACGCAAAATCGTTAGTTAGCCAACTATCCTTCGGAACGGGTCTGTGCCCCTTCTCAGGATGAGGTTTGAGGTACTGTATTAACCTTATCCTGAAGAGACGCGGAGCGTCGTCTTGAAGGTTTCTTGGTTTGGCTCATCATCACGAATCTTGCACGAACGGGTTGGTCTGTCGTTCGTGCCCCAGTGTCGAAGCCTGGCCGTGCCCGGGTATGAATGTGACGTCATCGCCCAGCGGCCAGAGCTGTTCGCGGATGGACTTCAGCAAGGTGTCGTGATCGCCGCGTGGGAAGTCGGTACGCCCGATTGAACCCTGAAACAGCACATCACCGACAAAGGCGATCCGTGAAACTGGTTCGAAGAAGACGATATGTCCCGGCGTATGTCCGGGGCAGAAGCGAACCTCGAATGTCAGGTTTCCGACGGTGACTTCATCACCCTGTTCGAGCCAGCGAGTGGGCGTAAATGGTTTTCCGCCCTCCACACCAAATTGCGCGCCTTGTTCGTGAAGTTTCTCGATCAGGAAGATGTCTTCGAGATGCGGCCCTTCGATCGGAACTCCAAGCTTTTTTGAAAGATCTGCAGCGCCACCAGCGTGATCAATATGCCCGTGGGTGAGCATGATCTTCTCCAACTCGATACCATGTTCGGCAATCGCAGCTTCGATGTGTTCGAGGTCCCCGCCCGGATCGACGACCGCAGCCTTGTTAGTTTCTTCGCACCACAAAACGGAACAGTTCTGCTGGAATGCGGTAACGGGAATGATGACAACTTTCATGGACATCTCGGTACCGTAGAGAACAGTTTTGTGCAATTGCTGATTGTCGAAATGCAAGCAATACAGAAAGTAGAAAATTCATCTCTTTTGACGCGATTCGTGGCTGACCTTTAGATTTTCACCACGCTAACTGGGCGCGTGTCTGCGGGGGCGTAGAAATAGGAATTCTATCCTAAGTTATTCTAGGGATTTTTTTATCGACTGTCTGCGACCCGTAGCCTTGCTATAACGCGCTTGGAAGGAGTTTTTGCGTGAACAATACTAAAACTATTCATGATCCGGTCGGTCTCGATACAGCGGGCGCTGTGGAGATCGGATTTTCTGTTTCCGAGCGCTACAATGCCAGCTCTGTACTTTTTGACAACCTAGACGCTGGTCGCGGAGGTCGAACTGCGATTCTGTCCGATGGTGTCCATCTGACCTATGCCGCCCTTTGCTTTCTCGCCTCTCAGGCTGGCAATGCCTTGAAACGGACAGGGCTCGCTCGTGCGGATCGCATTGCCCTTCTGCTAGATGACACGCCGGTCTATCCGGCCGTCTTCTTTGGTGCGGTGCGCGCCGGTTATGTGCCGGTGCTGCTCAACACGCTCTCGCCAGCCGATCTGGTGCGGTATTATATCGAAGACAGTGACGCCAGCATTGTGGTTGTTGAAGCCAACCTGCTGCCGGTCCTTTCAGAAGCGCTTACCGGGGGGGCCTCGGTGAAGCTCGTGGTCGTTGCGAATGGTGATGTGCCGGACGAGTTCCCTGTTGAAACGGTGTCCTGGGAGGGATTTGTTGCCGATCAGTCCCCGGTTCTGGCTGCGGCGGATACGCATCGTGATGACATGGCGTTCTGGATGTACAGTTCGGGCAGTACAGGGCGCCCGAAGGGGATCGTGCATCTACAGCACGACATGCCCTATACCCAACTGAGCTATGGTGAGCACGTCCTCAAGCTCACCGAAGATGACATCGTTTATTCGGTGCCGAAGATCTTCTTCGCCTATGGCTTTGGCAATGCGGTGACATTCCCATTTTCTGTGGGCGCGGCTGTCATTCTCAAACCTGGACGACCCGAACCTGGGCCCATCTATGATACTATTGAGCAACACAGGCCCACGGTCTTCTTTGGTTTGCCCACTCTCTACAATGCGCTCGTAGCACATAAGGGCTCTGCTGAACGTGATCTGTCGAGCTTGCACATGTGCATATCTGCGGCGGAGCCGCTCCCGGAAGTGACTTTCAATGCGTGGGAAAGCCGCTACGGGCTGCAGATCCTGGAAGGGCTCGGATCCACTGAGGTTTTGCACATCTATGTCAGCAATTTCGTGAATGATTTGTGCAAAGGGGCAAGCGGTAAGCGGGTCCCGGGCTACGAAGTTGAATTGCGTGACATGGACGACAATCCGGTAGAGCAGGGCGAGCCAGGCACCATGTGGGTCCGTGGAGATTCCCAGACACCCCTCTACTGGAACCAGCCGGAAAAAACCGCTGAGACTATGCGCGACGACTGGATTTATACCGGCGACCGTTTTCAGCTGGACGATGCAGGATTCTATCATTTTGAGGGACGCGCCGACGACTTAATCAAGGTCAGTGGCCAGTGGATTTATCCGCTTGAGATCGAGCGTTGCCTGAACGACCATCCCGATGTGCAGGAAAGCTGCGTGCTTGGTGTGGTGCAACAGAATGGCTTGATGACGACCAAGGCCTGGATTGTCCTGAAGACAGGAAAAACGGGCTCGAGCGCTGTGACCGCTGAATTACGCGGATATGTCAAAACAAAGTTGCTGCCCTACAAATACCCGCGCATCATTGAATATAGAGACGATCTACCAAAAACCGGAACAGGCAAGATCGACAGACAAGAGCTCAAATTGGGCACCTAGAAACGGTCGATAAAAGGGGAAGAGTGTTGGAACAGAAAGTCACGTTCAATTCAGACGGTCTCAAGCTTGCTGGTGTGGTGCACACGCCGGCTAACCTGTCACCGGGTAGTGAACGCCCGGCGTTCTTGGTGCTGCATGGCTTTGGCACTGGCAAAGACGGATCTACCCCGGAAATTTTGGCCAATATGCTTTGTGAATGGGGCTATGTGGTGATGCGATTCGATTTCCGCAGTTGTGGTGAAAGCGAAGGCGAGCAAGCCTGGATCATGTGTGAAGATCAGGTCGAGGATGTGAAGAACGCGGTTACTTGGTTCGCCAAGCAGTCCTATGTCGATGGCCAAAAAATAGGAGTGATCGGTCACAGCTTTGGTGCCGCTGTTGCGGTCTATGCCGGCGGTGTCGACAAGCGGATTGGAGCCGTGATTTCGTCCTGTGGTTGGGGAGATGGTGAGAGCAAGTTTAGGCTTCAGCATCGCTCAAAAGCTGCGTGGGCCAAGTTCACCAAGATGCTTGAAGACGGTAAGGATCACCGTAAGAGGACCGGCAAGTCACTGATGGTCGATCGCTGGGATATCGTTCCGATTCCCAAGCATCTGCGCGGGCATATGGGCAAACATGTGCATACTAGTTTTCCGGCAGAGACGGCGCAGAGCATGTACGATTTTCGAGCCAATGATGTGGTTGGCAATATCGCACCGCGCCCGGTTCTATTGTTTCATGCCGCGGATGATTCTGTGACCCCGACCGATCAGTCACTGCAAATGTTTACCCATGCCAAGCAGCCCTGCGATCTGATGCTGCTATCCGATATCGATCACTTCCCGTTCTCTGTTGACAGCATTCGTGCACGGGATGTGGTTAAGGGCTGGCTGGACCGTCACTTTCCCGCGTTGCTCTAAAAACTAGTATTAGATACCGTTCAATTATCAAGGCGAAGGGGATTCCTCTATGAGCACCAAGGTTTACACACCGACAGCCGAAGAAATGGATTCACGGATAGCTCGATTCAACGAACTCGAGCCAATGTCCACGACCGACGACTTGGCTTGGGTACCTCAAGATGCGTGGGAAATTTTCTTCGCGCGTAAGATTATGGCCGTAATCCTGGAGGACACGAAAAGTCCTTTCGGCGATCGTGCGCCGATCGTCGGTGCGCATGGGACCACCATGTTTATCTCGGTTATGCCACCGGGGCAGGGTCCGTGCCTGCACGACCACAATGAAACCTTTGAAACCTTTATGGTGCTTCAGGGATCGATCGAATATCGAGTTGGTGACCCGATTGAACACAAGCGTGTTCTAAACCAATGGGATGTCTTCTCCTGCCCGCCGGGTGTTTACCGGGAATTCAACAATGTGGGTGAGGGTGATGCAGTCCAGCTCACTGTTCTGACCGGTCCGGTGGAACGTGACGATGTCACCATGCCCCATTCGGTTAAGGAGCGGGTCACGAACGAGTACGGTGCGAAGGTAGCTGAAGCCTTCGGTAAAATTATGCCGTTCGATCCGCCACGGGAATGAAGTTGGTTTCCCTCGATATTGTCCGATGCGGTTTTTTTAAATGGCCCTGATCGAAGCCAACGGGATCACCCAGTATTACGATATTAAGGGTGAGGGTCCTCCGCTGCTGTTGGTCGCTGGTATGGGCGGGACCGCCAATTACTGGACCGAGCAGGTTGCTTTTTTCTCTGCTACTCACACGGTGATCAGCTACGATCAACGAGGCACCGGGCGGTCTAGCCATGTGCCTGTTGAAAGTATTGACCAACTGCATGAGGACCTCTGTGCTTTGCTCGATGGTCTGGGCATCCCGACCGTCGACTATCTCGGTCATTCAACCGGTGGAAATATTGGCCAGATCATGGCGATTGAGGCGCCCGCACAATTGCGCAGGCTCGTCATCTACGCCAGCACGACCCACGGCGATGCTTATCGATCGAAAGTCTGGAAAGTCCGCCGGTCTATTTTGGAACAGCAGGGCCCTGAACTTTACGGCGATATGACGAGTTTGATGCTCTACCCGTCGGATTGGATTGCGGCCAACGCAGAGAAACTCGAGCAACAGCAGGCAGCTCAAGTTGCCATGTTGGCGCCGGTAAAGGTGATGACAAGCCGGATCGAAGCCGTTCAGGCATTTGACAGACGCAACCAACTGGCACAGATCAAAACTCCGACCATGGTTGTCTGCGCGCGAGACGATAACCAGACCCCGTACTACTTTTCCGAATCTCTGGCCGCTGAAATTTCATCTGCGGAACTGTGCAGCCTCGATTATGGCGGGCATGCCTGTTCACGCACCGTACCAAACGAGTTCAACAACCTTGTCAGCGAATTCTTGCAACGCTGAACTACTTTTAGACAGGAGAAAA
>JAPKDV010000023.1 GCA_028822385.1 Alphaproteobacteria bacterium | reverse complement strand
TAGGGGGGGCCACTTACACCTTCGATGGTGAACAAGACACAGGCCATATGATTAACGTTCTGACGAACGAGACCAGGCGTTGCACCGGAGATATGAAGGTATTTGGCCAAGTTGTAGTAAGCTTAGTATATATAGCCATATATATTCCGACCATTCTAAGTTTGCAGTTTAATCTCATGGTCGCGGTCATGGGCATGACCATATTTGGTCTTATTGCCGCTAGACCTCTCATTGAGAGTACACGCAACCTCTCAATCCAAGCTACTAAACAAAATTCAGCCCTCGCGTCAGAGTTCATTCAGTTTGTACACGCGATTCCATATCTAAAGGCAACCGCAACCCTTTCAAACTTGCGCCGCCACGTACGCAATCACATCAAAAGCGTCGCGTCACTGGATTTACGAATGGGCCTCCGCACAGCAATACTTGGTGGTTTTAAGGAACCAATAGCAGTCATTGCGCTGTTAACATACATAGTTGTTGAAATAGAAATCTATGGCGGATCTCTGGCTGAGATAGCGGTAGTGGCCTTTCTACTATATCGCCTTCTTAATCAAGTACTCGACTTACCATCTTCATTTCAGCGCCTCAATCAGTTGACCGGATCAATTAATTCTGTCCTGAGTTTTTCAGACAATGTAGCTAACGCAGCAGAAAACGACGGAGTGGAAAAAATTCATTCTATCAACGGTAGTATCCAGTTCACTAATGTTGGGTTTAGCCATGGCGAGACAACAATTCTGCAAAACATTAGTCTGACAATACCCCAATACCAAACTATCGGGATCGTTGGAGAATCCGGCGCTGGGAAAACTATGTTTTTTAATCTCCTAACCGGGCTCCTCGATGCCGAGACCGGTACAATCCAGGTAGCAGGGAACGACTATCGAAAGCTTAATCGCGAATCCCTACGACGCCTGATTGGTTACGTCCCGCAGGATCCAGTCATTATCAACGACACAATTGCTAATAACATTGGTCTGTATTCTTGTGACCCACTCCAGCCAGAATGCCATAACAAGATTATGGCGGCTGCAAAAGCAGCGAACTGCGAGGAGTTTCTACTAAATACTAAAGATGGTCTCAATTCGCTGGTTGGGGAACGCGGAACCCGTCTATCGGGGGGGCAGCGTCAGAGAATTGCTATTGCACGCGAATTATTCAAAGACCCCGAATTACTCATCTTCGACGAAGCGACGAGTGCCCTAGATGGAGAGGCAGAGGCTTACGTGCAGGACAGCATCGATAAGCTTCACAACGATCGTACAATCGTGATCATTGCCCACCGACTATCAACCGTCCGGCGCTGTGATAATATCTACGTCTTTTCTAAGGGAACGATTATCGAAGAAGGCAGTTTTGACAAATTATATGCAGATCCTAAATCTACATTCCGTTTAATGTGCGAACGACAAAGTATTGGTCCATTTTAATCATTACGCGACCATATTCGTATAATTACAGAAACAGTTCAAATCGCTGCGATAGTATCGGTACGACTAAAATGATACGCACAAATGTGCACCTCATCGCGCAGCTTGCAATGGCTCGGAAAATGGAGAGTTAAGTTCTAATGCTCAGAGAATTAAGTTTATTGTCCAGCCTTGTTGTGACGAGCCTAGTTCTAATACCAACACTTAACCGCGCGGCGGCGCGTTACTCGTCATCCTTCTCATGCTGATCGTTCGCCAGCAGCGCCCATCATAAACTACGGCTCATCTTGATTTAGCCGCTGTGCCCCAGGAGAACTTCCCAGTCAACTCGTACTCAACAAAGCACATACCCGTGACGATGGATCTGACGGTAATAGCCCACACCGATCCACGACGTGCGCTCGAAGATTTGGTCTGGCCAAGCCCCTATGATGCGTATCATAAGCTTTCGCGGACCCTCATCGATTCACTGTTGACGACGATCCACGCCCTGGATCCCGGGGACGATGCCTCCGCCGTCATCCGCGCCAAAACCTACGACATCATCACCGATCTGGCATTTGTCGCGCGGCTCGCATTCGATATTGCCAATGCGCGCAAAGCAAACCGGGAGGTGCTCTATGATGCAGACGCCTGCCCGATGTTGGCCTTTCTGGAAGCTGGCGGTGATCCGGCCCAATCGCCGGTCCCGCGCATCTGGCACCACCCAGTCGATCTGCGCATCAAAACACGCGCACGCAAGACGGTCCGGAATGGACGGTCACAGCTGCTGGCGCGACTGACCAAAGGAGAACGGATCGACGTCCACAACCGCAACAATCTGGCCAACACCTTACTCGGCAGCGATGCCCGAACCGCTATCGATTGGCCGGTGACAAATATCACCTGGGGTCACGGTGGCGAGGTTCCCGCTGTTCTCCGCGAGAGTGTCGCGGAAATGGGAAGCATATACGCGCAGGTGATCACCCAGTTCATCGACGACCCTACCCTACGCACGATACTCGAAGCACTTGGGCGCCACCTAATTTCGTACCATCTCGCCAAGTCATGGGCAGATTTCAAAACCCTCGAACAACACATGCGGTATCGCCCGATGGGGGCGATGCTGGTCAGCGGTACCCCAAAGCATCTGGGTCGTCTCGCTGGATGGCTCTACCGTCGCGAGGGTCGCCCAGTTGTACGCTGTGCCCATGGCGGGGAACGTGTTTTCTTCTCTGATTACGAGTGGGGTCTTGCTGAGTTTCCCGATTGTGACACTTACTATGCGCACAGCGCTGGTGAACGTGACGCCCTAACACGGCGCGTGTCCACCAAGGCGACCGCCCTCGTGCAACCCGGGCAATCCATCGCGTTTAAAACACTGGGAAGCCCGCACCACCAGGCGCTGCTGGTACGATCCCGCGCGCGGAACCGTGCAGAAAACACGGGCACAATCGTCTATGTGGCGGGCGGCTATCTCGGCGAGCAACTTGGGGATTTTCCCAATCGCAAACCACCGGACCCGCTTTATCTCGACTGGCAAATAGATCTAGTCTTGGCCATCAAGGCACTGGGATATCGCGTGCTGGTGAAACCACACCCGGCGGGAATCGCACACGAAGCCCGCTACCTGGCCCGCTACACCGAAGGCGAACTCGGCGGTTTATTTGACCCGGCCACTGTGTCGGCCGATGCTTTCGTGTTCGACTTCGCCGGAACAGCCTTCTTCGACGCCTTGGCGACAGATATCCCCATGGTATTCGCAGATATGGGTGTGCGGCCCTATGATCCGATCGTGTATGATGATTTCGTAACCCGATGCCCGATTGCGCCTGCAGCCCGCGATGAGCGGGGCCGATTCCGCATTGATCGCGAGCAGCTGGGCAATGTTCTGGCCAACGCCATTGAGATGGACACTTGTCCCCCGGGCTTTCACGATCGATATTTCGGCGCATGAGGCCTTTTAAAATGAACCCCAGCAAAACAGGAACGCGCAATGCGTAACGTCCGTCTCGTAAACGAGAACCGGAAACCACGACTGCGCTCGCGCATGGCCGATATAGTGGCGCGCGCCTTGCCACACGGGATGTTCCGGAAACTGATGGAAAACACCTTCATCAATTTCGGCGTCGAAACGACCAATTTGTGCAACGCTAATTGCTCATTCTGCGGCTATCGCTTCATGCAACGCCCGAAAGTCGATATGCCGATGGACGTCTATGAGAAGGCTGTCCGCGAATATGCCGCCAATGGCGGGGGTAATCTGAACTTTACGCCCACAGTCGGCGATCCACTGGTCGACAAGCAGCTGGTCAAACGCATTGAACTGGCCCGCGCGTACCCAGAAATCCAGGAAATTTTCCTCTATACCAATGCCATCCTGCTTGAGCGATTTGGATATGAGACGTTTTTGCGGTCTGGGCTTTCACGCCTCGCAATTTCTACCTTCATCGGCAGCCGCGAAGGCTATGAGCGCTATTACGGCAATGATAAATATGGAAAGGTGGTCGAGAACATCATCGAGATCGCGCGCAAGAATCGCGCAATTGGCAGCCCGGTGCGCATTACGCTCCATCTGCGGGTCGAGGGTGATCGAACGTCCTGGGAAGAGACCGAGACCTATCAGACCATTGCCGAGCTGATCGGGGTCAACAATATCGACTATCTCGATGTCTATGATGCCTGGGGAGGACGCATCAAGAAAGAAGATGTCCCCGAAGGTACGGAACTTGATGAGCCCATTGCGCTCTCGGAGAAGATTAAGTCACCCTGTTTCGAGATGTATCGCCGTCTGCACGTGCTCGCCGACGGCAACGTTGGCGCCTGCGTCTGTGTTGACCTGGAGAGCGAGATCAAGGTCGGCAATGTCAAAGAGGAAACCCTCGATGAAATCTGGCGCGGTAAACGTCTACGCGCCTATCGGTCCAACTGGATCGAAGGCAATCTTCCTGAGGTGTGCAAGAGCTGCACGCGTTATCAGGCCGTCGACCAGTTCATAGACGAGAATCGCAAGCGTGTGATTGTCGACTTTGCCCGTCGGCGGTTTCCGGCAACTCTAAAATTCCTGACCAGGTAAATAAATCCCGATGACCCGCGACATTCCTGATTTTGAATTGACGGCAGCGATGGCCTCGCTCTACCGCAGCGGCGACTATTTCGTGACCATTCCCGCCGGCCCGAGCGAGCCCAAAGAGGACACCTACTGGACAAAATCGATCGACCCGGACGGCAAACTGCGTGACCGCTTCGCCGAGCGGGACCAGTATGTGGGAAACATCCGACCAGAACTCGACTTCATTGCCGGGCTAACACCCGGCCGTGTGCTCGACATCGGTTGCGGACCCGGATGGCTGCTCTCCGCCATCGGCGTTGACTGGGACAAAAACGGGGTCGAACTCTCTGCCGCAGCAGCTAAACACGCCGCGCAGTATGGCAATATTTTTGTTGGCCCGTTTGAAAGCTCTAGCTTCTCACCGGACAGCTTTGATCTGATCATCATGTACCATGTGATTGAGCATCTACCCGACCCGGTCGATGCGGTCCGCCGCGCTTGTTCACTGTTGCGTCCAGGCGGACACCTTGTGCTGGGCACACCGGATTTTGATTCCGGCTGCGCCCGACGCTACGGCAACCAGTACCGCATGCTGCACGACCCAACTCATATCAGTCTTTTCTCGAATGAATCGATGCATCGCTGCCTGCGCGACAATGGGTTTCATATTGATCAGGTCGAGTATCCCTATTTTGAAACTCAGTGGTTCAACCGGGAGAACCTGCTTGGGGTTCTCGAAACCGAGGGCATCTCCCCACCCTTCTACGGGAATTTTATGACCTTTTACGGCTCACGCAACGAGGAACAGAAGGTCCGCGACCGAGGCATTTTGCCCTCTGTTCTGACCTGACGAAAAAAGCATGTGTGGCTTTGTAGCGCTCATTGAACCGGGACGATTCTTTGATGAATCTCTGATGCTCGGCATGCAAGCCGACCTGCATCATCGCGGGCCGGATTCCGGAGGTTCGTCCATCGAAGCGGGTTTCGCGCTCGCGTTCCGGCGGCTAGCCATCCTTGACCCGGCATCCGGCGCCGACCAGCCGATGACCGAAATAACCGGGCGACGCACGATCGTTTTCAATGGCGAGATCTACAACTATCGACGTCTACGCGCCGAACTCGAAGCCGCGGGCACTCAATTCCGCACCAATGGCGACACCGAAGTCGTCCTCGCCGCCTATGCCGCCTGGGGTCAGGATTGCTTCTCCCGTTTGGAGGGCATGTTCGCGATAGTCATCATCGACCGCGAGACCAACGAACTAATCGCCGCCCGTGACCCGTTCGGGATCAAGCCGCTTTACGTTGCGAAGCGCGGAAATCTGACCGGCTTTGGTTCCGAAATGCGTCCACTGGCGCGCCTATTCCCGGTCAAAGTGGATCGAGCAGCATTATCCGAGCTTCTGATATTTCGGTTCGCGGCCGGCCGCTTGAGCAATCTTGCGGACATCGAATCACTCCCCGGCGGAACAGTCATAGTCCAGTCTCTAACGACGGGCACACAGCATACGCGGCGTTTCTGTGATCCTCTCGACAGCATTGAAGCGGACCCGTCTATCGACATGGAGGCCGCCATCGCGCAGTCCCGTGAGGCTATTATCAATTCTGTCCACGACCATCTGGCCAGCGACGTAGGTTACACAGTGCAACTTTCGGGCGGCGTGGATTCCAGTCTCGTGAGTGCGATCGCCCAGCGCAAAACTGGTGGGGCGTTGGCCTCTTACGGGGTTCATATCCCGGGCTTTGCTCTCGACGAAGCGCCATATCGGGACCAGGCCGTCAAACGGATTGGCCTTGAACACAGCGAGGTCACTCTGGACGGCCATGCCTTTGCTGATGCGTTACCCCGCGCGGTCAAACATATGGAAGGCCCGGTGCCACATTACGGCTGCGTCATGCTCATGCTGCTTTGTGACAAAATCCGCGAGCGGTCCAAGGTCGTCCTAACTGGGGAAGGGGCTGACGAATTATTCGGTGGTTACAAGCGCTACGACATCTGGCGTGACCTCGCCCAAAAAGGCCGCCTGGCCAAACTCGTCCCCACATGGATGTGGCCGTTCCTGCAACGCTGGCGGGAAATCCAGCGCTATAGTGGTAGAGACCCCGCTATTTTTGGCGCCGTTTATCACGATTTCATCGCGCTGAACGGGCTGTTTCCTGAGTTAATCCCGGTCCCCGGTGCTCGTGAAGCAGCGGCAGCGCGATTTTCAGATTTTCGTGAACGGATGTTTGCCGTCGACCAAACCTCCTATCTCCCCTCACTGCTGATGCGTCAGGACAAGATGGCCATGGCCGCGTCAGTAGAAGCACGGGTGCCGTTTACACATATGCCATTAGCACGAGTGGTCAATCGGTTCCCAGCGGCGTTGCGGGCCCCTGGAGGTAAGACCAAACCCATCCTAAAATCAGTGGCCGAGGAATTTCTGCCATACGATCTAATTCACCGCCGCAAGGTCGGCCTCGCATTGCCTTTGGATGCATGGCTGTCCGACCCCGCAGGCCTAGGTCGTTATCTTGATCTGCTGGTGCAGCCCGATAGTCGACTGGCAGAATTCGCCGATTCCAAACGGCTACGAAAAATGGTGGAGCGGTTCCGAACCGGTGCGCGTGACCGGATGCCACCGATGGCACATCTGATCAATCTTGAGCTGTGGCTTCGCAGTCTGCCTACCGGAAAGGCATGAACGCCATGCTGCGCATTAATATTCTCACGCGCGGGTTTGAAACTCCAAACGGCCGGGCCTTCCTGTTTCCATTGGTGGTGCATCGCCGCGCCCTTGCTAAAGCTGGAATGGACATCAAGTTCATCAGCGCTCCGGGAGGTGACGGCGTTACCGATTGCGACCTTCTGTTTGTCGAAAGCCGGGTCTTCAGCTCTAGGTGGGTTGCCGAAGGTGATCCGAAGGTTCTAACGGACATCGCTGCCTTAGCCGAACAGGCACCAATTGTGTGGTTCGATATTTCGGACAGCACCGGCTGGTTGCAGGTGCAGGTCCTGCCGCTAGTGCAACTCTACTGCAAATCCCAGCTGCTGGCCGATCGTACGGAATATGCGCGTGCGCATTATGGCAACCGTATCTGGGCCGACTTTTATCACCGCACCCAAGGCGTCAACGACAACGACCCCGCCAAAGCGCGCATCATTGAAGACACGGCCTTGCTCGACAAATTACGGGTGTCATGGAATTCCGGGCTGGCAGATTATTCACTGCACGGCCCCACACGAATGGCCCTGCGCGCACGTATTCCATTAGATTCTCTACTTAGGTTTCCGCGCACATTCTCGGCACCGGATAGCGATCGCAGTATTGAATTCACCTGCCGCATGGGAACCGAATATACTCGGAACTCGGTTGCACATCAGCGCCGACGCATCGCCGACCTTCTGGCCGACCGAATGACAATCGACAAGCTGGGCCGCCGGGCGTTCATGAACGAAATGCGCAACTCACGCCTTGTTGTCTCACCCTTCGGGTTCGGCGAGATCACTCTGAAGGACTTTGAGGCCACCCTGTGCGGCGCAGCCCTACTCAAACCGGACATGTCCCATCTGGAGACCTGGCCCAATCTGTTCCGCACCGGCGAGACCATCGTGACCCACAAATGGGACCTAAGCGATATCCTCGATCGCATAGCAGAAGCCCTAGACCATGCCGATGAGCTGGTCGAGATCGCGCAACGTGCCCAGGATGTTTACCGCGCAGCACTCTCGGGGCCCGAGTCTGCCAACGGGTTCGTGAGCCAGCTGCGTCGGATCGTCGATGGTGCCTTAAAACCGAGTACAGCCGCATGACGGACGCGCCGCTGACTATCGGGATGCCTACATCAACCTTTCTCCCCGCGCTGGGCGGGGTTGAGATTGGGCTCCACAACATCGCGTCACGACTGACCGCGCGCGGACACAGCCCAATCATTCTCGCGCCGGCCCGCAATGTGCACGACCTGCGTGACCAGCGCGGGCTGCTTCCCTACAAGCTTGCGTCTTTCCCGCCGAAGATGATGACGCTCATCCATCATTGGCCCGATCTAGGAACACGATTCATCTCAGCTTGGCTCGCGTGGTTCGACCGGCGCCACGGGATCGATGCCTGGCATGGCACCGTCGGGTTTCCAACCGGCGTAGGGTTGATCCGCCACGCCAGTGGAAAACGGCCACATCTGGTGCGCTGCTCCGGCGACGACATTCAGGTCGTCCCCGAAATTGGTTATGGCATGCGTCTCGATCCGCGGATCGACAAACTGGTGCGGACGTGGTTACCCCATGCCGATATCTTGGTCGCGATCACAGAATCGGTTGCTGAGGAATACACGAAGCTTGGCGTGAAGCCACAGCAGATCCGACGCATTCCCAACGGCGTTGATCTCGACCGCTTCGGGGTATTGGTAGACAAAGCAAAAACTCGACGCCAGTACGGCATTCCCCAAGATGCATTTCTCTTCCTGGCCGTCGGCCGGAACCACCCCAAGAAGGGCTACACGGACTTGCTGCAGGCGACCCGCCACCTTGCGGACCGCAGTGACGCCGAATTCGCCGTCGCGATTGCTGGCGCAGCCACGGGAGACCTTATGCCAGAGGCGCAGAGCCTCGGCGTCTCGGAACACCTACACCTTCTCGGTGCTTTAGGTCAGGCCTCACTGGCGGAAGACCCCAAACTACCGGGCAACGACCTGATTTCCCTTTACCGTACCGCCGACGCGTTTGTGTTCCCCTCTCACATCGAGACCTTCGGGATCGCGCTTGTCGAGGCGATGGCCGCAGGATTGCCTATCATCACTACAAACGGGCCGGGATGTCGCGATATCATCGAAGGCGGAACCTGGGGAGAGATGGTACCTGTCGGCGACACCGCTGCCTTTGCATCTGCCATGCAACAAATGATGAGCGAGCCCGATCACAGGCGCGCACGCATTGAACAATCACGCGAGCGAGCGAGTGCCTTTTCATGGGACCGCATTGTGGACCAGTACATAGAAGTCTATCGTGACACGATGGCAAAACCCCGCTGACGGAAAGCGACAACGCCCATGATCGTAAAATCAAATGCCCTCGACGCCCTGATATTTGATTTCGACGGCGTTCTAACAGACAACCGTGTTCTGGTTTTCAGTGACGGCGCCGAGGCGGTTTTCTGCAACCGGGCTGACGGATTGGCGTTCGACTATTTTCGTACGGCCGAGTTCCCCGTTTATATTATCTCCACCGAAACCAACCCTGTGGTACGCGCCCGTGGTGCCAAGCTGCAGGCACCTGTGATGGACAGTGTTCCAGACAAGGCAATTGCTATCCGCGAATTATGTGCGACTAACGGATACGCAGCTGAACGACTTATGTTCGTTGGCAACGATCTCAATGATCTGACAGCCATGGATATTGTCGGCTATTCAGTCGCTGTGGCGGACGCGCACCCAAAGATCATCTCGGCCGCACGTCATGTTCTGTCCCGCCGCGGTGGTGAAGGAGTTGCGCGCGAGTTGATGGAAACCGTGATCAATTTTGAGACGGCAGAATGAAGGACGAAATACCTCATCGCATCGTTATTATTATAGGCTCACTAGAGGTGGGCGGTGCCGAACGGCAGATCGCGCAGATCGTGCCTCGGCTTGATAACACTCGCTGGAAGGTCGATTTTGTTACTCTTTCGCGCCCGGGATCTCTTACCGAGGGCCTGAAGCAGGCCGGTTTTTGTGTCTGGTCTCCGCCTCTGTCCAACCGCATCTTTGGCCGCGGGCCTCTCATCCGCCTACTACGTGCCATAATTACGTTGCCGTGGCTGTGGTTCTGGTTTCTCCGCAAACGCCCATCTATTGCGCATTTCATCCTGCCGGAAGCCTATTTGATAGGCGGGTTATGCGCTTTGCTGACCGGGCAATCCCGCATGCTTATGAGCCGGCGAAGTCTCGCGCTCTATCAGGAGCGCCATCCGATTCTGGCCCGAGTCGAACGCTTTCTGCACAAGCGCATGACCTTAATCATTGCCAATAGCGAAGCCATTCGCCGTGACCTTCTCAATGAAGGCGTTCCGGAGCACCGCACTCGCGTGATCCTCAACGGTGTCGACACGAACGCGATCCGCCCCGATAAAAGCCGAGGCAACGAGCTGCGGCACTCCATGGGCATCTCGCCGGATTCGCTGGTGCTTATGATCGTTGCCAATCTCATTCCCTATAAGGGACATACCGACCTAATAGAAGCTCTCGCCAGTATTCATGATAGGTTGCCCAAAGCTTGGCGGCTACTCTGCATCGGCCGGGATGACGGGATTGAAAGCGCCCTTCAGGCGCAATGCGCAGAGGTCAGGCTATCCGATCACGTTCAGTTTCTCGGTTTGCGCTCGGATATTCCCGCGCTTCTAAACGTGGCTGATATCGCACTTCTTTGTTCGCACGAAGAAGGGCTACCCAACGCGGTGATTGAGGCCATGTCAGCCGGCGTCCCGACAATTGCTACAGAGGTTGGCGGAACCGGGGAGATCATCGATCACGGGTCCACCGGTTTGCTTGTTCCACCCAAAAGCCCGGGGGCGCTAGCCCAATCCATTCTCGACCTTATTGCGAACCCCGAGCTGCGTATTCAGATGGGCAAGGCTGCGCGCGCAGAAATCGAAAGCACCTATGGTCTAGATGCCTGCGTACGTGCCTATGACGACCTCTATCAGCACGTCATGACACCAGGGTCACAGGACAACTACTAATGTGCGGTATCGCCGGTTTTTGGTCTCCTTCAAGACAAGAAAGTGAAGCTGCGCTGCAGCAGATCGCAGGCGCCATGGGTCTGGCGGTGGCCCATCGCGGGCCAGATGGCGACGGGGTTTGGGTAGATCAAGAAAACGGCATCGGCCTTGCCCACCGGCGTCTCGCTATCATCGATCTCAAGGGAACCGGGCACCAGCCCATGTCATCGACAACCGGGCGCTACGTCATTTCGTACAATGGCGAAATCTATAACTTTCCCGAACTGCGGCGCGAGCTTGAGGGATATGGCGTTGCGTTTCGCGGCACATCGGACACCGAAGTTCTACTCGCCCTCATCGAGCGCCAGGGACTCGAACAGGCCCTCACACGCGCAAACGGTATGTTCGCTTTCGCGCTCTGGGACAGGGAAACGCATCACCTGTCGCTGGCCCGTGATCGCTATGGGCAAAAGCCTCTCTACTACGGCTGGCTCCCGGGCGGGTTCGTATTCGGCTCCGAACTGTCAGCCCTGCGCGCGCATCCGAAATTCGTGCCAGAAATAGATCGTGGCTCACTCGCTATGTATCTGCGGTTCGGCAACGTACCGGCCCCCCACGCTATCTTCCGCAAGACCCACAAGCTGGTTCCCGGCACGATCCTTACCATCGACGCGACGGCTATCGAAAGCGGGCAAGCGGTGGGCCCGCAACCCTATTGGTCGGCCGAAAAGATTGCCCGCGATGGGCTTGCTGCGCCCTTCACGGGGACCCCGGATGAGGCGGTTGATCAACTTGATCACCAGCTCGGTGCCGCTGTCGACGGCTGCATGGTTTCGGATGTGCCTCTGGGTGCGTTTCTTTCAGGTGGGCTTGATTCTTCCACCATCGTCGCTCTTATGCAGGCCCGAAGCAGCACGCCTATTCGTACCTTCTCGATTGGCTTCCACGAGGCGCAGTACAACGAAGCGCATTATGCGGCAGCGGTGGCCAAACATCTGGGTACAGAACACACAGAGCTCTATGTGACCCCCCGCGAGGCCCAGGACGTCATACCGAAACTACCAGAAATTTATGACGAGCCATTTTCGGACTCATCGCAAATTCCAACTTTTCTCGTTTCTCGGCTAGCCCGCGATTCCGTCACTGTCTCCCTGTCCGGGGATGCGGGTGATGAGCAGTTTGTCGGCTACAATCGCTATTCCTGGGGCAACCGTATCGGTGGTGTTGTGGAAGCATTGCCCGGACCGGTTCGGAAAGTCGCGACCAGCATGATGCGCGCCGCGCCCCCGCAGGTATGGGACGAAATATATAATACGGCCTTTGCGCGGCGTGGTAACAAAAATCGTCAGGTTCAGGTTGGGCATAAGATTCACAAACTGGCTGAATTGTTACGCGCTCCGGACCGGCATGCGTTGTATCTCGAACTGCTGTCCCAATGGAATGACCCGGGCGCCATGGTACCCGGCGCATCAGAACCGGGAAGTTATGGCGGCGCAGAACGCAGCTGGCCCGAACTCGATGATTTCACCCAAGAAATGTTGCTCCTCGACACCACCGGCTATCTGCCCAACGACATTCTGGTCAAGTTCGACCGCGCCTCGATGGCGGTAGGTCTGGAAGGACGCGTGCCCTTCCTAGATCACAATGTCGGAGCTTTTGCTTGGAGCCTGCCACTTTCCATGAAGTTACGCGACGGGGTCACAAAATGGCCCATACGCAAATTACTTGAGCGATATGTACCCCGAGAGCTGACCGAGCGCCCCAAAATGGGGTTCGGCGTACCCATCGGGCGGTGGTTACGGACAGACCTGAGAGATTGGGCCGAGGCGCTGCTGTCCGAGGACGCGCTTGGTCGTGACAATCTGCTGAACCCGGCCCCCATACGCGAAGCCTGGGGAGAACATCTGTCCGGACGGCGAAACTGGGAACACCGCCTGTGGGCTATTCTGATGTTCCAAGCCTGGCGGGAGCATGCGGGGGTCTAGCTTTTAGGAACGCTGACCAGCCAAATCCGACACACAACTCCTCGTGCTAGAGTTCAACCTGCATTTACGTCGTCCACTAGACCAAACTCAGAAGCCCAACTGTATCAACATGTCCTTTGATCCAAATTCTTCTCCGGATTCTGGCCGAACCTCGTTCGGCCCGCATATCGTGTTTCCAGGGCTGGCGTTCACACTGCCAATTCTGTCGGTTCTCGGCCCGTCAATGATCTGGATTCTCGCAGCTATGGCTGCCTTGATCGCTGGGAGCCTATGCCTGATCCAGCGACGCAAGGTGAGCGTGCCCTCATACAGCATTTTAATAACCCTGGTCCTGCTGGTTATCTGGGCCGCAAACACAATGCAGTGGAGCCCGGCGGGGGATCATGCCCAGCATGTGCTCACCAATATCGTGATGTTCATTGTTGGCGGCCTGTTCTTGATCGCACTGTCACGAAGCTGCAGCGCGCACGAGCAGAGGTGGCTTGGCAAGGCTCTGATGTCGGGTTTTGCCGTTGCAATTGCGTTCATCCTAATCGAGTTCATGCTCAATGCGCCGATCAGCCGGTCGCTGAACGGTGATGGAGGTGCCGGGTCCTACGGGCTGGCCTTTTTCAACCGCGCTTCGGGCATCATTGCGCTTCTGTCCTGGACGCTGGTGCTCGTTGTTCAGCGTCAGGCGGGAACCCTTTTTGCACTTAGCACGCTAGTGGCCTGTATTGTTGTTCTGGCCATTCTCAACAGTAGTGCGCCTTTGCTCGCCTTGCTGGTGGCAAGTCTGGCGGCCGGTCTCGTTCTCGCGGCACCCGGTCTGGCCATCTGGGTGATCGGGCTCACCACTGTTCTTTCCATTGCCGTGCTGCCCATATGGACAATCTGGGCGCCAGACATTGCCGAATATCTTCGCTCTATCGGCCATGTGGATCAGGGTATCAACCACCGTCTGGCCATCTGGGAATTCACCGCTGACCGAGTGATCGACAAACCCTTCCTCGGCTGGGGGCTTGACGCCGCGCGCGCCATACCCGGGGGTCGTGAAACATTCGACCTGCTGGTCAACATCGATGGCGACACCACGCCGGGCGAGTATCTGCCGCTGCACCCGCATAACGGATTTCTTCAGATTTGGCTTGAACTCGGACTGCCCGGAATCCTCCTGACCGGCTTCGTGACCCTGACCGCATTGCGTACCATTCACAAAGATGTTGTGTGCCGGGTCGAAAAAGCCTGTGTGGCTGCGACATGTGTTGCGGGCATTCTGCTCTTCGAGCTAAGTTTTGGGGCATGGCAGGGGTGGTGGCAGGCGTCTCTCTGGGTTGCTGCTGCACTCACAATGGCTGTTGTTACGCGGACCGAAACCTCGGAAAACTGTTACAGCGATGCCAAGGCTGACTAGAAAGACACCATGGTCCACAACGCTATTTCCAGTGTTGGAATAGCCGAAGGTGAAGGGGTACTGGAGGCTATCAACACGTGCATCACGTCATATCGAATGTTAGTCCGTGACTAGCATCTTCTGAAACCAGTTCATTCTGTCGCGATTTTCTCCGACGACCCATTTTGAATCCGTCAGTTTAGGGAAAGACCAATATTCTGATATGCCTCTGAAAATCTGCCAGCTCTGCACTGTGGATTTCACGATGTACCATTTTCTGCGTCCGCTCATGCATGCGATACGCGAAGAGGGACACGAGGTAGTCGGCGTGTGCGCAGATGGCAACCTTGTTCCGATGGTCCGCAGCGAGGGATTCCGCGTGGAAACTGTACCGCTGACCCGCACGATCAATCCAATCCGGAACATCGGCGCGACCCAGGCACTTCAAAAGCTTTTCCGCGATGAACAGTTTGATCTGGTCCATACCCATACGCCTGTCGGGTCACTGATTGGACGGATGGCCGCCAAAATGGCGCGGGTTCCTCGTGTCGCCTATACTGCGCATGGGTTTTATTTCCACGAACACATGGCCGCGCCTCAGCGGGCCGCGCATATCAGCTTAGAATGGCTCGCCGGCCGCGCCACTCACACTCTGTTCACGCAGTCCGAAGAAGATGCCGTGACGGCACGTCGTCTCGGCCTCTGTAAAACCGGTGACGTCCTGGCCATCGGGAACGGCAGCGACCCAGCTATTTTTAATCCAGAGGACCCCAATGGGGCACGCGAACGTATCCGCTCTACCATCGGCACCCCCGAGGGCCGGGTCGTGATCCTGATGACAGGTCGCCAAGTTGCCGAAAAAGGGTATAGGGAGCTTATCACCGCGATGCGAGAGGTAGATGGCGAACTTTGGGCTGTTGGTTCCCGACTCGAAAGTGACCATGCGTCAGGTATCGACGACGTGCATGACACCATAGAGAACGACGCCGACCTGAGGAGCCGGGTCCATTTTCTGGGATACCGGCAAGACGTGCCTGATCTGATGCGAGCCGCTGATATCTTTACGTTGCCGTCCCACAGAGAAGGTATGCCCCGTTCAATCATCGAGGCCATGCTATCAGGGCTACCGGTTGTCGCCACAGATATCCGGGGGAGCCGTGAAGAGGTTCTGGACGGGAAAACCGGGCTTCTTGTACCTGTCCGTGACGCGACCAAACTTGCAAAAGCCCTACAATCTCTCGTCACCAGTTCCGACCTGCGCAAACGTATGGGGGAAGCCGGCCTGATCCGCGCACGCAATTTGTATGACGAACAACAGGTCATCGCGCGCCAGCTAAATCATCTGGGTTTGTGCGCTAGCTAGCGCAGGACTTAGTTACACTATCTCCGGCCCAGAACCTTGCCGGGCCTTTGTTTTTGCCGCTACAAGCGTATCTTCATCTGCAATCCAACGAACTCATCTTGATCTGGACCCTTATCATCATCGCTGTCGCCGTCGCGCTCGCCACAGCCGTCTTAGTCTGGGTTGCGCGCGTACTGCTATTGCGTCTCGAAATCCTTGACCGTCCCAATGACCGGAGCTCACACATTGTGCCAACACCACGTGGCGGGGGCCTGGGGCTCATGGCAGTGCTTCTCCCAACCTGGCTAATCATCTCCATCTCCACATCAGGTATGAACCAAATAGCGGTTTGGGCTATCCCACTGGTGGCCTTGCTCCTGGCTACGGTCTCTTGGGTCGACGATTTGCGGACTTTGGGCGCATTGCCCCGCTTGGGCGTTCAGTTCGTCGCTACAATCGCAGGGGTTCTAATGCTGCCCGGTCTAGTGTTTCAGGGACTTTTGCCGCCCTGGCTTGATGCCACCTTGGTGACAATAGGCTGGATCTGGTTTGTCAACCTGTTCAACTTCATGGACGGTATCGACGGAATCAGCGGCGTCGAAGCCATTAGCATCGGCATCGGCATTCTGCTGGTCGGGCTTGTGACAACTGGCGGCCTGACCGCGATACATCTCCATGGGCTCGTGATAGCGGCCGCAGCACTCGGTTTTCTTGTCTGGAACTGGCCACCGGCAAAAATATTCCTCGGCGAAATTGGCAGCGTGCCGCTAGGCTATCTCCTCGGCTGGCTGCTTCTCGCTCTCGCGGCGTCAGGCCAATGGGAGGCCGCACTGATCCTTCCACTCTACTACCTAGCAGACGCAACGCTCACTCTGCTCCAGAGGCTCCGGCGCGGCGAGAAGGTCTGGCAGGCCCATCGCGGACACTTTTACCAACAAGCCGTCCAGAACGGTCGAACCCACGGTCAGGTCAGCACTGCGGTGGGACTGATAAACGCCGTCTTAATAGTCCTCGCAGTGACCGCAACGACGGTCCCGACCAGTTCAGTTTGGCAATACGTCACATTAGCCGGCGCTGTGCTGCTCGTTGTTCTACTTCTAGTGTGGATGAAACGGCGTACATTTACCGCAAACAATCACGGTTGAGCCGTTCGAGGGCTTTGTCTAAGTCCGCTTAGTGGTATAAGTAGGGCTTCCAACGGGACGTCGGAAAATGCGTTCAAAATTCAGGCTCAGCCGGGCAAAAATCGCCTACGGAAACGACATCGTCATGGCGTCGGTTTCGTTGCCGCTGTCTCTATGGCTGCGCATGGGCAACTCCATTCAGTCGACCCCGCTGGAATTCGTGATCCAGAGTACGGTTCTGTTCGCCCTTGTCTCGGCCTGTGTATTCTGGCCGATGGGGCTGTATCGCGGCATTTGGCGCTACGCGTCCATGAACGATCTAATCGCCATCACCAAGGCGGTGAGCCTCGCGGTCCTGATTTTTGTCCCCATCCTGTTCATCACATCGCGTGCAGAGTTTCTTCCGCGTTCGCTGCCGTTGATTAATTGGTTCGTACTGATGGCACTGCTGGGCGGCCCCCGTTTTCTCTACCGGCTGGTTAAGGATCGTCATTTTGAACTACCGGTTAATTCGAGTAGTAAACGCGGTGTTCCTGTTCTGCTTGTCGGGGCTGGTGATGAAGCCGAAGCCTTTATCCGTGACCTCGCACGCCAGCCTGCAGCCGTGTATCGGGTGGTCGGCGTGCTCGATGAAATGGGCCAACGCGTCGGACGCCATATCCGCAATGTGCCGGTTCTTGGGACCCCCGACGAACTGACCAGCGTCATGCAGCGCTTGGCGGCGAGCGGCGAACGCCCGCAACGCCTAGTTGTGACAAAACGCGGCCTAGAACCTAGCTTAATGCGACATTTACTCGGTCTTGCCGAAACCCACGGCATGTCGATGGCGCGCTTACCGCGATTGACCGAGTTTAAGGCAGGTATTGGCGATGCCATCGAAATGAAACCTGTGGCGGTCGAAGATCTGCTCGGGCGCCCGCAAGCGGTTTTGAACCGGCCGGCCATGGAAAAACTTGTGAAAGGTTGCCGGGTTCTAGTGACCGGCGCGGGAGGCACCATCGGCAGCGAACTTGTGCGCCAGATCACGGCGCTGCAGCCATCGCGGCTCGATCTCGTCGACAATTCCGAATTTAATCTTTACTCAATCGATCTTGAGATGAGCGAGAACCCGGACGGGTTAGAATATGTTTCTCATCTCGCCGATGTTCGTAACCAATCCGCAATGGCCGCGGTCTTTGCCAATGCCCGGCCCGAACTTGTCTTCCACGCCGCTGCGCTCAAGCATGTCCCAATCGTTGAATCCCATGTGGCAGAAGGCGTCCTCACAAATATCGGAGGTTCGCGTATCGTCGCCGATCTGTGCCGTGCCACGGGTGTCCTTAAGATGGTTCTGATTTCAACCGATAAGGCCGTCAATCCGACTAGCGCCATGGGAGCAACCAAACGCGTTGCCGAGAGCTATTGTCAGGCGCTCGATCGGGCCCGAGGCGATGATGACTGTCAGTTCATCACGGTCCGCTTCGGCAATGTCCTAGGTTCAACAGGTTCCGTCGTGCCGCTTTTTGAGCGCCAGCTCGCCGCGGGCGGACCATTGACCGTAACGCACAAAGATATCACCCGCTACTTCATGACAACGCGCGAAGCCGTTGAACTGGTGCTGCAGGCCACGGCCCTTGGTTCGGCCGATGCAGGTGGTATTTTTGTTCTGGATATGGGCGAGCCTGTTCGTATCGCCGACCTAGCCGAACAAATGATCCGTCTCGCCGGAAAACGCCCCTACGAAGATGTGGACATCAAGTTTGTCGGGTTGCGGACGGGCGAGAAACTCTACGAAGAGCTGTTCCATGTCGCAGAAACCCTCGCGCAAACAGACAACGCAGCCATCCAGCTCGCCACCCCCCGCGTGGCCGACCGCGACGTTCTGGAACGCGCCATCGACGAACTGAGCAGCTCTGCTCGAAGCGGCGACAACGCAAGCTGCCGCGTCCAGCTCGCACGTCTCGTACCAGAATTTCATTCAGAAAATTCATTATCCGACACGGTGGCGTCAAAATAGAACGTTCAGCCCCTGGCCTGGAAAGAACCCCATCTCAGCCCATACGAAGGACGACCCCACCGGTGCCAAACAACACAGACGCGCAGATAACGCGTGCAATCGTATCCGTTTCCGACAAATCCGGACTGACAGATCTTGGCCAGGCGCTCGCCCGGCACAACATCGAAATCCTCTCAACCGGCGGTTCTGCGCAAGCGCTGATCGATGCCGATATTCCGGTCATCGAAGTCGCCGACCACACGGGCTTTCCCGAAATCATGGATGGGCGGGTTAAAACCCTACACCCTAAAATCCATGGCGGCATTCTTGCCCGCCGCGATCATCCCGAAGACCAGGCCGCAATGGAAGCACATGGAATCAGCCCAATCGACCTGATCGTGATCAATCTCTATCCATTCGAGGCAACTGTTGCATCCGGCGCGGGCTATGATGACTGCGTTGAAAATATCGATATTGGCGGTCCCGCCATGATACGCGCCGCGGCCAAGAACCATGCCCACGTAGCCGTTGTCACCGATCCGTCGGATTATGACGCGATCGTCGCCGCGCTCGACACCAATAGCGGCAAACTGCCTTCCGACCTGCGCCGCCATCTTGCCACCAAAGCCTACGCACGCACCGCCGCTTATGACGGTGCCATCACATCTTGGCTTTCTCGTGAACTTAACCGTGGGTTTCCGGAAACCCACGTGGCCTCGGGGAAACTAGATTCTATCCTACGCTATGGCGAGAACCCGCATCAAACAGCCGCGCTTTATATCGGCGGGGATAAACGCCCCGGTGTAGCCCATGCCGAACAAATTCAGGGTAAAGAGCTCAGTTACAACAATCTGGGCGATGCCGATGCTGCTTTCGAACTTGCTGCCGAATTCGACGCCCCGGCGATTTCCATAATTAAACACGCCAATCCATGTGGCGTCGCGATCGGGGATGACCTGGTGGGAGCCTATCGCGCAGCGCGCAAATGTGACCCGGTCAGTTCCTTTGGTGGCATCGTCGCAGCCAACCGAACCCTAACCGGAGCCCTCGCCGAAGCTATCACCGAAATCTTTACTGAGGTGGTTATCGCACCGGATGCCGATGACGCCGCACGTGCGGTTTTTGCCACCAAAGAAAACCTTCGAGTGTTGTTGACCGGATCTATGCCGGACCCACTCGCCACAGGGCACATCATCAAACCGCTGGCCGGGGGCTTTCTTTTACAGGATCGTGATACCGGACACATCACGGCCGAAGACCTAAAAATCGTCACCAAGCGGCAGCCCAGCGAGCAGGAAATTGCCGACATGCTACTGGCCTTCACCATCGGCAAGCACGTGAAGTCGAATACTATTGTCTATGCCAAGGATGGAGCAACGGTCGGGATTGGTGCCGGTCAAATGAGCCGGGTGGATGCTGCCCGGATCGCCGCGCATAAATCGAAGGACGCCGCCGAAGCCGCTGGTGAAACAGAGCCACTGACCAAAGGTTCGGTTGCGGCCTCAGACGCGTTCTTCCCGTTTGCTGATGGTCTACTGACCACCATCGAAGCTGGTGCCACCGCGGTCATTCAGCCAGGTGGTTCTATCCGTGATGATGAGGTGATTGCAGCAGCCGATGAAGCCGGGATAGCCATGGTATTCACCGGCATGCGTCATTTCCGCCACTAGTCAGCACAACAGGAGACATCGAAGGATCCGCTGTCGAAGCGTATCTAGGCTTTTGCGCGGGCGCCCTTAAAAGGTAATGACACCCGCTCGCACCAATTCGTTGGAACTGATCGACGGAGAAGCGAGCGAACAGGGGCCAGTGCTATTCTCCAGATCTCCTTCAACTATGGGGTCGTGAAAAGCAAAGGCCCCATGTTGATGGTCGTGGCGTCAGGAAAAGCGTTACGCCTAACAGCCTAACGCCGGGCCGGCATGTCTCGGACGGTGAACAGCAGTAACAGCCCCCCGATGATCAAGAATGGCAGCACCGTTGCCATGCCCCAGCGCTGACTGCCCGTTACGGCCGTTACCACCGCGACAGCCCAAGGCCCCATGAAGGCTGTCGCCTTGCCCGACAGAGCGTAGAGCCCGAACATCTCGCTTTCCCTTCCCGGTGGGGTGATCCGCGCCATCATAGAGCGGCTCGCCGCCTGAACGGGACCAAAGAAAACCCCGAGCGCGGCACCCAGAATAATGAAGACGAGTTTCGATTCGACAATCAGCAAGGATGTCCCAACAACAACAATCCCTACAATGCCGATCAGGATCGTGGTCTTTGCACCGATCCGGTCGTCTATCCAGCCAAATAGGAAGGCGCCAAGCCCTGCGGTGATGTTGAGGATCACACCAAACATGATGACTTCTGCTACCGGCATCCCGAAGGTCCCGGCCGCAAAAATGCCGCCAAAGGCGAACAGCGTGTTCAAGCCATCGGTAAAAAGCATCCGTGCCAGCAAAAAACGCCAAAGTTGTGGGTGGTTGGGTAGGTTGCGCAGCGTCTGCTTCAGCTCAACCAGCCCCGTGCGGATGGCGGAAGCCAGTGGCAACCCGCGCCCCCGGGGGTCTGGAGTCCACAGGAACAGCGGTACACAAAACAGCAGTAACCAAAGAGCAACCACCGGTCCAGACATCCGCACATTTTCCAATACACCGGATGCCCCATCGAGACCAAACGGCGGAGGATCGGCCAGCACAAAGACAAACAGCACCAGCAACAACCCGCCAACACCCCCAAAGTAGCCCAGCCCCCAAGCCCAGCCCGATATCCGGCCGAACCAGTCCCCCGGCACAAGGCTTGGCAGCAAGGCATTGTAAAACACCGTCGACAGCTCGAAGGCGACAACCGTCCCGCCGACAAGCACCAGCAGCAGCAGGGCATCAGAGGCATCTGGACGCACAAACCAAAGCCCCAGAGACCCAACCACCATAATCACCGTAAACAACGCCAACCATGGTTTGCGCGCACGCCCCTGATCCGCAATTGCTCCCAGCATCGGACTGAGTAAAGCGATCGATAGCGCCGCCACACCCGTCATGATAGCCCACAACTCAGCTGCCCTTGCCGGGTCTTCCATCACTGCGTCGACAAAATAAGCCGGAATGACGAAGGTCAGGACTACAGCCGGGAATGGAGAGTTCGCCCAGTCGAAGACACACCAAGACCCCACAGCCCATCGATCGCATGGAGACTTTGAAGGTGGCCCACCTACCTTGCCGTTCATGGCGATTAGCCTTTCGAGCGTCGGCGCCAGTTGGCAATTATGATACCTACGATCACAAGCACAAAGCCCGCAATCATCTCGGCAGTGACCTCTTCGCCAAGCAGCACGGCACCCAAGAGAAGCGCCATCAGCGGGTTCATAGGTAAGGCGACGGCAACAAGCGTCGGCGTTGTGTGGCGCAGCGCCCAAAGCCAGAGCGTATAAGAGATCACGGCCGCGCCGATGCCTAGAAATGCCACGACGGCCCACCCCGTGCCCGACAATTCAGGTGCAAAGGTCGGTGCGCCTAGTGCCTTTGCTAGCAAAAACAGCAGAAACGATCCCGGCACCACCCCGGCTACGACTGTTACTAAAGGCGAATGACGCTGCAGCGTGCGGCTTGACCAGACGCCATAGCAAGCCGTGATCAGGGCGCCCACAAGAACGAGTCCGTCTCCTATCCAAGCATCCGGAGGCGCGCTCGCGCTTTGGGCCAACGCAACAATAATCCCAAGAGTCGCAATGATGATCCCAGTCAGTTTCTTGCGGGTCGGTTTTTCGATGCCGAAGGCAGCCGCAATTATCAAGGTCATGAACGGGGTTGTCATATAGGCCAGCGCGCCACGTGAGGAGGTAGTGAAGGTCAGGGCATTCGAGAAGATAAATTGCAGGCCGCCAAAAAACAGTGCTCCCATGGCCCCCATGACCAGCAACTCCCGGGGAGAGGGCCAGCGCCGCACGACCACAAGCGCGACCGATGTCAGAACCACTGCAGCAATGACGTTCCGTAAAAAGGCAACTGTCACCGGTTCGGTTTCCGTGACAAGGAAACGCATCGCAACGAACGCCGACCCGCCGAGCGCTGTCGAAAAACAGGCCGCCAGTGCCGCTAGAATTGCTAGATTTCCCGTCGCAGACGAATTGCTTTGACTCACATGAGAACCGATCAAGACCACG
>JAPKDV010000137.1 GCA_028822385.1 Alphaproteobacteria bacterium | reverse complement strand
GTAAATCAAACCAAAGCAACATACGTCTGCCGCTGGTTGCATAAACTTCCTTGCGTTCAAGCGCGTTCCAGATGGCATGACGATCTCTTCCTGCCGAATGTACTGCAACCAAACCACCGGTAACAAAATAGGCACTGGCTCGTTCAGTCTCGAAAAGCTGCAATGGGCTGATACCTGAGGAATCAAATGGCACTGAAGTCGCAGTAGGCTCCGAGTCGGTAGATGCCGGTCCAAACATTGAGAATGCCCCCGCGGTAATCGGCGTATCGTCTCTTTTGCCTCGCCCTTCGCTCATTTCTCCTCGGCCAAACTCCTTGTAGCCTGTACCGGCACTAGCGCTATGGTTATCACTGGACCCTAGAAAACCGAAATCAAAACCTTTGGGATTTTCATTATCGGTAAAGTCCCTGATTGCCAACATATATTGTGCTGAGGAGCGCGGTCTGTAGTTAAAAGACGGTTGAAATTCGTCAGGAGCCTGACCTGAATTTAGCCAATCATTGGCAGCAAATCCAGGTAGGGTCTTCCAACCGGCTTGATAAGATTCGAGATAGTTTGTTCGTGCTTCTACCGTTCGTTGTTCGCATGTTTCATTGGTTTCACCTGTTTCCAAACAGCGGTCCCTAATTAACTCACCGGCGTGCCAACAACTTGGGAGATAACCAAAACTCGGTGATGGACAACTTAAAGAGCCATCTTCTGCTATTTCAACTTCTCGCCATTCCGGTAGAACTTCGGAATTGCCATGTCCCGAGTAGAGTTCAATGAGGCTTTGTCTTTCCGGGTCATGTCCAGGTAGTTGCTTGCGCCAGTCTGAACCCGCTGGAGTATAGATTCCCCAGGCGGTGCCGTGTGGAATAACAAAAGAAGGGAAACCCCAGTCATCCAATTTCTCAAACAATATTTCTGGTGTTGGCGCCGCTTCAAGGCAATCAAGGGGTAGCTCGCGTACGGGAATATCGGTTTCGCAAAGCGGTGTGTCGACTATGTTCGCAAGCAGTTTGCTGAGATCGAGTCCACGTCTACCATTTAAGGCGGTCATACCCAATCTCATCATTGGAAGGCTCGGTATAACAATATTTTCGTCTTGAGAACCAATGGGGCGGGTTGGGATCTTACCCTCTTCAGTATCAAGCAGGACGACGTTTTTGTGTCCATAGTGAGTGTCAGGGGTGCTGCCTATATGGCTCCACTCCCAGCCGAGATAGGTCACCAGGTCTGGGTTTGAAGGGTCCCCAGCGACATCATTACATTGTCTCACAGAATCTACAGTCTGCTCCCATAAATCACTGGTTAGCAACTCTGCATGATCGTTAATAGACCAAAAATCAAGTGCAGAGCAATAACGCGCGAAATCACAAGCGTCCGAGGGTGGCCGTGAGCCAATACCACCTGCCATCGGCAAATTCATCAGAAAAGCGTCGAGGCTAAAAGTGGTATGAACGTGGAAGTCCCCAAAGAGTATCTGCTTTGCAGCTTCAATTTCAGTGGTTCCGAGGCTACTTGTCCCCTCGGGGCTGTCTGTAGACTCAGGGCTGTTCATCCGCTCAAGGCTGTTCATCGGTTCAGGGCTGTCCATCCGCTCAAGGCTCTTCATCGGCTCAGGGCTGTCCATCCGCTCAAGGCTGTTCATTCGCTCAAGGCTGTCTACCTGCCGGGTTGCACGTAGCTCAATGATTTCAGCCGGTCGTGGGATTTGGGTAATCTGGCCATCAACTTCATACCTGCCGAGCCAATCCATATTGATGGCAAAAAGTGCACCACCGATAACCAGAAATATTATTAGTGTCGCTATTAGTCCTTTTCTCATCAATCGGATCCTTTATTATTGGTCTCACAACATTGTTTGCAAAGATAGCCTAGATACACTACAGCCGCTCGAGGATCGGCACCGTCAGGCTGGTCTGAGTGTCGTTGAGCGTCTTGCCGCCAATGATTCCCTGAAAGAAGGTGCTGCGCGCCATATCTGCAAAGAACTCGACGCCTGGGTAATAGACGAGCGTCACTTCGTCGAAATCGAAGTCGGATTCCACTCGCACCGCTTTGCCAATGTGCATCGGGCCGTAGCCACCCTCGGCCATGCCATCCATCATGCGGTTGTCATAGGCGCCGTTGGAGGTCTGCTCCTGGGTGTTTCCCTGCTTAACGAGATTCACGATGACCACGCATTGGGCGCCAAATTCCTTCTCGGCGAGCAGTCTCTCGACCCCTATTTTGGCTTCGGGGTTGGCGGTGAGCGCTTCATCGCGCTCGAAGGGAAAGAGCGACGGTGCGAAGGTCATGATCTGGCGGGCACGCTTCGCTAGCAGAAACTGGTGGACCCCCAAGTTCAGCCCGACGGGACGCTTGAACCCTAGTGTGTAGGTCTGGGCAAATCCGACGAGGGCGCCGCGGTAGCGCTCGGAAGCCGCTACTTCGTCGTAGGCGTCGCGCGACGGGTATTGGACCAGGGTCACCGCACTCCAATCGATCGGACCGATCTGGCTGGAGTGATTGGGCGTGACGATGGACTTGCCTGCGTACACCCACTGGGCGCCACCCAGATTCTGGGTTTCGTCGCGAAACGCGCGGACCGCCTCGAGCAGGTCCTGGCCGGGTTCGAGCCGTAAGAACGTGAGGGCGTGGAAGGCCTCTCCCGAGTAGAGGAGGGGCTGGTGGTCCTGCAGAACGGCGCGACGTTTGTTGACGTAGCGTAAGTGCTGCCACGTCATCACCGCCAGGACGACAAGCAGTATGCCCACGTGGGCCAGCCCAAGAATTTTCATATGCACCTCAATTGGGGAGTGAGCAGGTTCTCGACGTTCATTCGGTTCTCCTGCTTTCGAATGAAAGGGACTTCAGTCCCTCTGTTCGGGCAGCACTTGCTCCGCAAGGGCCTGGTATCGACGGTCAACCGGCGCGTCGCCGGATTTCTTCGAATCGATTGGGACAAAGTAATATGTTGACACAATGTGTCATATAAGTATAAATAACATGTTGACACAGTGTTTCATATAAGTATATATGTCTATACGTCCAACCCAACCAAACCCAATCAGACGAAAGGAAGCACCCATGCATGATCTCGTGATCCGCGGCGGAACCCTCATCGACGGAACCGGTAATCCTGGCCGTGTGGCCGATCTCGCGATTGATGGCCGAACCATCGTGGCCGTTGGTGAAGACTCAGGCAAAGCCATAGGCGCCGGCCGTCGCGAAATCGATGCCACAGGCCAACTCGTTACACCAGGATGGGTCGACGTGCACACGCACTACGACGGCCAGGTCACCTGGGACCCCTACCTCTCGCCGTCCAGCTGGCACGGCGTTACGACCGTGGTCATGGGGAACTGCGGCGTGGGTTTCGCGCCCGTGCGCCCGGGCCAGGAGAAGTTCCTGATGGAACTAATGGAAGGCGTCGAGGACATTCCCGAAGCGGTGCTCAGCGAGGGCATGCCCTGGAACTGGGAGACCTTCGCCGAGTACCTCGACGTGGTCGACGGTCTCGACCGCGCGATCGATGTGGCAGCCCAGGTGCCCCACTGCGCAGTGCGTGCCTATGTGATGGGCCAGCGCGCCCACGAGACGCAAGTCACCGACGACGAGATTGCCGAGATGCGCGAGATCACACGCGCTGCACTCGAAGCGGGCGCAGTCGGCTTTTCCACTTCACGAACCATCCTCCACTCCTCGAAGCACGGTACCGTCCCCGGGACATTCTCGACGCCGGAGGAGATGCTGGGCATCGGCGGCGCACTGGGCGAAGCCGGCCATGGTGTCTTCGAGATGCTGAACGACCAGATGGGAGAGGGGCCGGATCTTGTCTGGATGCGCGAATTCTGCGAGACGACGGGCCGAAAACTGACTTTCACCTTCGCTCAGCGAGACGGGTCGGCGACGCCATACCTGCAGACGCTCAGCGAGATGTCGGCGCTGCAGGAGCAAGGTCTGGAGATCTGGCCGCAGGTAGGCTGCCGCGCGCCCGGGTTGTTGTTCGGGTTGCAAGGTTCGCTCAATCCCTTCGTGTTCCATCCCACGTTCCTCAAGATGATGACACTCAGTGCCAAGGAGAAAGCCGACGAACTGCGCAAGCCTGAGGTGCGGGCGCAGCTCCTGTCGGAGGACTCGCTGAGTGCCACCATCGCCGGAATGCCAGACATAGCCCGCCAAATGATTCTCGAAGCCTGGGACCGAATGTATCTGCTTGGCGACCCGCCGGACTACGAACCGCATCCAGACACTTCTGCGGCCGCGACGGCCAAAAGGGAGGGCCGACGTCCGGAGGAAGTCGTCCTCGATTGGATGTCGAACAACGACGGGCTCGGCTTCGTGTATCGCCCGCTCGGCAACTACGCCGACGGCAATCTCGACGCTGTGCGCAACATGCTGACGAGCCCGCAAACGGTCATCGGGCTCTCCGACGGCGGCGCGCACTGCAATATGATCTGCGATGCCAGCATGCCGACCTACCTGCTCACGCACTGGGCGCGGGATCGTAAGCGCGGCGAGGGCATTGCGGTAGAAGAGGTCGTGCGGAAGCAGACCTCTGAAACAGCGCGCCTCTACGGCTTCGACGATCGCGGTGTGCTCGCAGTTGGTATGAAGGCCGACGTGAATGTGATCGACTGGGATCGCCTGCATATCCACGCGCCGGAACAGCGGCATGATCTTCCGGCGGGCGGTTCGAGGCTGGTCCAACGCGTCGACGGTTACACCGCCACGATCTGCTCTGGCAAGGTGATCTTCGAGAACGGTGAGGCGACCGGGGCGCTGCCCGGAAAGCTCATTCGCGGGGGTGCAAAAGCATGAGCGCCGAGATCCGGACCGAGCGGGCCCGCGCCAATGGACTCGACTTCCACGTGAACACGTGTCGCGAAGACGATCCGGTCTTGATTCCGTCGACCACCGACGGTGCCAGCGACTCCGTGAAGGACCTCACGCTGCGCTTCCTTCCCGGCGTTGGCCATTGGGTTCAGCAGGAAGCGACCGAGGAGGTCAACGAGATGCTCTCCGCATGGCTCGCTGGCAAGCCGGTCCCGGGTTCCGAGACCGTCAGTCCCGGGTACGCGGGCGAATAGCCAGCCCTACTGCCGCCACCAACCAAGGATCAAGCCCATGCCCATGCCTCGCACCTGGATCGTTCTTGCGATTGTTTACGCCGCCTTTTTCTCCTGGTACACGAGCTTCGAAGGCCCGTTTACACCCGAGGAGGTCGAGACGCTGCTGGAACAGATAGCCGAGCATTCGCCGGACGAGGACCTGACGGCTATTCGCCGCTTCCTCGAGTCCGACACCGGCGACGATTTCGTGATGGTGAACCTGATCGATTCGCCCGCCAAGCCGAAACCGA
>JAPKDV010000136.1 GCA_028822385.1 Alphaproteobacteria bacterium | reverse complement strand
CGATACCAAGCCGGCGTACGACTCGGCTGCCAAGAAACGCACCCCCCATAAAGCCAACCGAGGCTCCGCTGAAGGATAATCCGAATTCCAGTTCGGTCATGCCCAATTCGCCCACCAGAACAAAGGGCGCGCCAATCAGATAGGCAAACAGGCCACCGAAAGTGCCCATTACGGTTAGTAAATAGCCAAGAAAGGCACGGTTACGCGCCATAGTGGCGAAGTTCAGAAGTATCCGGGAAAGCCGGGTTGCGGAGGGATCGGGCACGCGATTGGTCTCGGGCAACAGAAAAATGACCAGCAGCATGGCTGCTGAGCCAAACCCCGTCAGAACCCAGAAATTGGCCCGCCATCCAAGCCATACGACGATCACGCCGCCAAGGACCGGTGCGATTACAGGGGCGATCGCCGTCACGGTGGTTACCACCGCGTAGGTCTTCGCCGCTTCTTCGCGGGTGAACATGTCACGCACCACGGCACGCGCGACCACGGGTGCAGCGGCAGCGCCGATGGACTGGAACAGACGAAATACGATTAGTTGTTCGACACTTGTTGCCAGAGCACAGGCGACACTGGCCACTAGATAAATCGAGGTGCCGATCAGGATGGTCGGCTTACGGCCGAAACGGTCGGAGATAGGGCCGAAGAAGGTTTGGGCCAATGCGAAGCCGACCATGTAGATGCTCAATGTGAGCTGCATGGATTCTGCATCTGTCATCAAATCCTCGGTCATGACCGGTAATGCGGGCAGATAAAGGTCGATGGTCATAGGGGCGAAGGAGACCAGCAGGCCCAGAAGCAGGGTTAGGGTTACGCGATCAGGATTGGCATTCACGATGCTGTTCCGGTCAAACCAGTTCCACCACAGATCCACCCGCAGCTTCAGCATCCGCCGGATCATGGGTAACCAGCAAAGTCGGAATGGCATTGGCAGTTGCATGGGCAAAAACAAACTCACGAACCCGGGACCGCAGTTCGGCATCAAGTTTGGAGAAGGGTTCGTCCAGCAGCAAAGCACGAGGGCCGGACAGAAGTGTGCGCATCAAGGCAACCCGGGCGCGTTGGCCACCGGAAAGGGTGGCGGGGTCACGATCCGCCATACCTGCCAGATCAGAATCGATTAAAGCTTCGTCGATGAGCTTTTGGCGCTGGTCGCGGCCACGGACCTCGGCGGGTAGACCAAAGGCCAGATTGTCTCCAACCGACATGTGGGGAAACAATAGGTCATCCTGAAACAGAATGCCGATATGACGCTGTTCGGGGGGTAGCTGGTTGAGGGTTTTACCACACAGGTACACGTCTCCGCGGGCTTCGAATGTAGGTGCGAGGGTCCCGCAAATATAGGCGAGTAGGGACGATTTTCCGCACCCGCTGGGCCCCATCACAGTTGTCGCGTGGCCCGGGTGGGCCGCGATTGAGAGTGGGGAAAATAGTGGTGAGCCTGCGATGGATAGAGACACATCGAGAAGTTCAAGCGCGCCATCGTCTTGGTTGGGCATATGAAGGGCCGTCCGGATTTGGGCAATTATCGAAGTCCCACAATACCGGCCTCGGCCAAGTGGTAAAGGGATGATCCGCGTGTTGGGTGAATAGCTGTCCTGCGTGCTGTGCCTTTACGGAACGCTAGTTGAGCGGATAAGACTGTGGGGTACCACGACGGTTTGAGTTTTGGGTTTTTAGGGATGGAGACAATCATGAGTGAAGGCACGGGACTTCGATCTGGTATCCGGTGGGTTCCACTGGTTATGCTGCTCGCGCTTGGCGCGGTCTGGGGTGGAAACCCGACCTTTTCCAAGGCGCTTGTCACCGATGGGCTTTCCCCCGCTGCCGTGGTGTTCTGGCAGACCTTTATCGCGGGGTTGTTGCTGAGTGTGGTGTGTCTGGTGCGGGGGATCCGTATCCCGCTCACCCGTCGCGCTATTATCTATTATTGTGTGATCGGGGTGGTGGGCATTGATGTTGCCTATATGACGCTGGTCTTTGTGGTGCAGCATGTCCCGGCGGGATACGCATCCGTGGTGGTGTTGCTGTCTCCGATTCTGACATATATCTTTGCTATCCTCTTGCGGCTTGAGGGCATCAATCCCGTGAGGGCTATCGGGATCACGGTTGGATTCATAGGAGCTGGGTTGCTGGTATTTCCCCAGGGCAGTTTGCCGTCGCCGGAATTGCTGCCGATTGCGTTGATCGCTTTCATCACGCCAGCCGGGTACGCGATGGCCAATGTCTATTCAGAATGGGGTCGGCCTGCGGGCGCGGACAACGTGGCGCTGGCTACAGCGACAATGTTCGCCGCAGCGACAGGCGCCGGTGTTGTGGGGGTTGCGGATGGAACCTTTCATCCGATCTGGGTGGAACCGAGCACCCGCGAACTGATTCTTGTGGCTTATGCGGCTGCGACCGCAACGGCTTTTCTGTTGTTCTATCAAATCGTGGCCCGGGCTGGATCTGTCTATCTTGGTCAGGTCGGCTATCTCGTGACGCTCTTTGGGGTCGGTTGGGGCGTGTTGTTCTTCGGCGAGACCACAACAGTCTGGCTCTGGATTGCGATCCTGGTTGTTGGTGCCGGTGTTGCGATGGTTAATCTGGGCAAGCGTAAACCCGCGCCTCTGGCGAAAGCTGAAGGCGAGCGCGACGAAATATGAGCGAGACGCCTGCGAAGCAGAAGGGCGGTGCCTCTCACCGGTTGCTGCCGGTTTTTCTACTGTTGATGCTGGGCGGGTTCTGGAGCCTTGGTCCGTCGGCCACCAAGTTTGCCGTCACCCATGGTGTGCCACCGATTGGCATGGTATTCTGGCAGACCTTCATCGCTGCCAATGTTCTGCTGCTGATTTGCCTGATCTGGAAAATTCCGATCGGATTTGATCGTCGACATCTTCGGTACTACGCATTGATGGGTATCATCGGGATCGCCCTTCCAAATTCGAACATGGTCTTCGTCATGCGGGAATTGCCAGCGGGTCTGATGTCCGTGCTCATCGTGACTGCGCCGCTGATCACCTATCTGATTGCGCTGTCCGTGCGGCTGGAGAAATTCCGTCCCATGCGTGCTGGTGGGGTCATGCTTGGGCTAATCGGGGTTGCGGTGCTGGTGTTGCCGGAGGGCAGTTTGCCATCTCCCGACCTGCTCCCGCTCGCGCTGCTGGCAATCGTGACGCCCGCGTTGTGGGCGGCTTCGAATGTGTTTGCAGAAACCGGGCGTCCGGCGAAAGGCAACAACATCTCGCTGGCCATGGGCACCATGTATGTGGCGACCACGACCAGCTTCGTAATGGCGTTGGCGACGGGCACTTTCCACGAAATCTGGATAGACTTTGATACGCCAGACTTTGTGATCGTTGGTTACGGGCTGATCACCGTGGCCACCTTCATTCTGTTTTATACGGTTGTGTCGTTGGCCGGCGCCGTCTATCTCGCACAGGTGGGATATATCGTGGTTCTATCCGGGGTCGGGTGGGGTGCCCTGTTCTTTGGCGAGCGCCCCTCGGTCTGGCTTTGGGTCGCTGTGGTTCTGGTGTTTGCCGGGGTTGCGCTGGTCAATTTCAGTCGCGCCAAGCCTCCAAAAACCAGAGATTAGGCCCCTAGTTCGAACTTTGCCGCCGCCAAGCGACTGTTTGCTGTGGCCAGATGCTCTGCTGTTGCAGGCAGGAAGGGGGGGCGTACATTTACCATCGCCGGGTCACCATGTTTCTGGGCCAGATAACCCTTCATCACCGGGATTGCCGGTAGATCCTTGAACCCCATGCGCAATTCGGTGAGATGTGTCTGCAGCGCGTCAGCCTCGGGGTTTTCCCAGTTGGCGTAGACGGCTTGTGCCTGTGGTGCGTTGATATTGACGGTTGCCGAAATGCAGCCGACGCCCCCCAATCGCAGGCCGGCCAGGAGGAACTCTTCGGAGCCTGGGAACAACCGGAAACCCGGAAATTCCTTGAGAGTGCGCTCTATGCGCGGCCAGTCACCTGAGGAATCCTTCGACCCCACAACCGTATCCGGATAGGCCTCTATCAGGCGCCTGATCAGGCTTAACGGCAGTTCAAAGCCGACCTGCTGAGGAAAATTGTAGAGGTAGACTTGCAGCGCTGAATCACCAACCCGCTCGATCACCTCGGCATAGGCGGCGAAGAGGCCGTCTTCCGAGGGGGCCTTGTAGTAAAATGGCGGCAGCATCAGAACGCCGCCCGCGCCGTTGGCTAGCGCCTTCTTTGTTAATGTTACAGTATCGGGAATGGCCGTGCAGCCGACTCCGGCGATTAACTGAGAACCGGTAATCTCAGCATCCGCGAGTGCATCGAGCAGTGCGAGGCGCTCATTGAAACCAAGTGAATTGGCCTCGCCTGTGGTGCCAAGTGGCGCAACGCCGTTGCAACCATTCGCCAGTAGCCATTGATTGTGAGCGACCGCGCGCGGCACATCGATTTCCAGATCTGAGGTCATCGGTGTCAGGGAAGCGGCAAAAACGCCGCTAGGCTGGTTCGTCATTTTAATTCTCCTGTTATGCGAGATGGCTCTACATGGTCATGTGGCGCGGTACGCTACTTGCGGCCGGCTCGCGTGGCCGGGTCCGGCAAAGGTGGAATGCCGTCGCGCAGTTTGCGGTTCAGTTCCTCGACAACATGTTCTTCGAGATCGTCGACCATATCCTCGTTGATGGCCTTGCCGCGCACGGAGGAGCCCGAGCTATGTACCGATTCCGGATCTCCCGAAACGAGCGGATGCCACGGGAAAAGTGGTTTGTCTTCGGCAAGGAGGCGATAGGCGCAGGTTTCTGGCATCCAGCGGAGTTCGGCAATATTGGTCGCGGTCACCTTGACGCAATCCGGCACGTTGCGCTGTCGATTGACGTAGTCACTGCACTGGCAGCTCTCGTGATCAAGAAACCGGCAGGCCACATCCGTGAGCGCATACTCACCGGTATCGGCGTCTTCTAGTTTGAACAGGCAGCACTGACCACAACTGTCACACAGGGATTCCCACTCCGTATCCGACATCTCAGTGAGTTGTTTGGTTTCCCAGAAGGGTTTTGAATTTATCATGCTGCGATGCGGTCGATTAGGTGAATGAATGAACCGCCGACTGTTTTGATTGCCGTTCCGGCTGTTCCTATTTCGTCACCCCGCGCGTTGGTCGCTGTAAAGAGTGGTGTAGTGTTATCTTCGGAAACGGTCGAGGCGTAGTGAAATTCATGTGCGCGATAGACGGTACCCTTTGGGCCGAGAGCCGAAGAGGTCATGGTTGTCACGGTCCTGTATCCAAGGTGCAGCTTGCGGTTGGCAAAGCTCGTTTCGACGGGCAGATGTCCGGTCATGGCGTGACGGTTGCCGTCGGCATCCACTAGGCCCTGGCCCAGCACCATGTAGCCGCCACACTCCCCGAAGACC
>JAPKDV010000022.1 GCA_028822385.1 Alphaproteobacteria bacterium | reverse complement strand
TCTGCACCAACGGTGCCACCGGAAACCGGTGCATCCACATAATGTGCGCCGAGCGTTGTTACCTCTGCTCCCCATTCCCGGGTCTCGCGGACTTTGGTGGTGCTCATGTCGATGAGGGTCTTGCCTGCTGACAGTCCGGCAACTGCGCCGTTGTCGCCATGTAGGACGGCATCTACAGCGTTTGTGTCCGTCACCATCAGGACAGTGATGTCACTGGCTTCTACAACCTCCTGCGCCGTCGACACAGCGGTCATGCCTTCTCCGGCAAGTTCCTTGGCCGGACCCAGGCTGCGGCTTGTCACAGTCATGGCAGCACCTGCTGCGTGCAGGTTACGCGCCATAATTTTGCCCATCAGGCCGAGCCCGATGAACCCGACCTTCTTTCCGTCCAGTGCACCCATGATGGCGGTTCAGGCTGTGGCGTAACGGGGATGGGCAGTGCGTTCGATTTCGTAATCACTTATTTCGTTATCCGCGGCGGACACCATCACCATGGTGTAGAGGAGGGCGGTCTGTGGTTCGATCATTGCTGGGCTATCCTTGTCTTGGTTGCCTTGGTTAAAGCGGTCGCTGTCTGGGACGTCAAGTCACCGGACGAAGACCTGTCGTGAGCCGTGGGGCTATCGACAGTCTCGTATGCGCGACATATAGGTGGTGATCATGTCCCCCGTTGTCGATGTCGCCGTTACTGTTTTTGCAATAATGCTGACTGGTTTTCTGGCTGGGCGGTTCCAGATTCTTGGCGACACCAGCTCCGAAGCGCTGTCCTTTGTGATCGCGCAAAAATACGGATTTTTTGTGCAGCGTAGTTCGGCAACGATTCTGGTATCGACGGTTCTGTCCGTGGTGACAGTCAGTGCGTTGCTAGCCCATTTCGGAATCAGCTAGTCGGCTAGAAATTCTTCGGTCGCCTCAATAGCCTCGACCAGCCCGACCCTTTCAGGTGTGACCGTGTCGGGGAAGGCCCCGAACAGCCGGGTTGGGGTAGCCGCGTCCAGCACCACAAACACGCCCTTGTCGTCGCGCCGCCGGATCAGCCGGCCATAGGCTTGGGCGAGACGCAGGCGCGCAAGCATGTCGTCATAGTTACGGCCACCAAAGGCATCCCGACGTGCCCGATGCAGGATGGTCGGACGCGGCCAGGGGATGCGGTCAAATGCGAGCAGGCGTAGCGAACGTCCTGGAACGTCGACCCCATCTCGCACAGCGTCCGTGCCGAGAAGGCAGGCATTAGTTTCGGCGCGGAAGATATCGATCAGGGTTGCCACATTGAGTTGGTCGACATGCTGGCCATAAAGCGGCAATCCGGCAGAGTCCAAGGCATCGGCCATGCGGGCATGGACCTGCCGTAGGCGCGCGATGGAGGTGAACAGCCCTAGCGCGCCACCGCCGGAGGCCAGAAATAGCTCCCGCATGGCGGCAGCAACCTGATCGGCATCATTGCGGCGGACATCGGTCACGACGAACACCTTTGTCTGGTTGGCGTAGTCGAACGGGGATTCGACTCGCGCACGGATCGTGGGTTTGGGTAGGTGGAACGCCCCTGTCCGGGTTTCAGCTGTTCGCCAGTCGGCTTCGATGTCACCGGTACGATCGGTCAAAGTGGCCGATGTCACAACTATGCCATGGGCCACTGGTGCCATGGAGGCAGCGAATGGCACCGTGGGATCGACCCAGTGTCGGAACAGGCCTGCATCGATCTCGCGACCGTCGATTCGTTCGACTTCCATCCAGTCGACAAAGGCATCCGAGACCGGTTCGTTGATAGCATCCAACATATCGACCCAGGCACCAAGAGTCATTTCGGCACGCCGTTGTAGGGCACGGCTGACGGCTTCAATGCGCACGCGCATGGTGCTTTCGAGTTCGTCTGCATCATCATCAAGACGTCGCAGCAGACGGGTACATAGTTTGCGCAGGGGGGTGGCCAGCGCGACAAGCGCTTCGCGCAAATCTTCCGCTGCGCCGGGGAGCTCTTCGGCGGGGGGACGGACATCGGTTTCCAGCGAATAGGGCCCGGCATCGGCTGGGGTACGCGCGAAGACTTGTAGCCGACATTCGGCGAGAAAGTTTTCGGCCGCACCCTCTGGCCCGTTGCCTGACAGCCGATTAATCCAGGCCGGGGCCGGCAGCACGTGGGCCGCCTCTAGCGCTGCAGCCAAAGCATCGAGGGATTCAGAATCATCCGCCGCGATAAGGTCTTCGACGCGGTCACGCAAGCCGCGGGCCCGCCCGCCGGAGCGGCGACGGCCAGCGCCTTCCGTACCGAGTAACCAGCGCCGCATATCGGCCATCTCGCGCCCGCTCAGATGGGCGGCGAATGCCGAATCCGCAGCGTCAAAGACATGATGCCCCTCATCGAAGACATACCGCGTCGGCAGGGTGTTTTCCTCACCATTGCCGCCTCCCATGGCGGCCTGAATCATCACCAGCGCATGGTTGGCGACCACGAGGCGGGCGCGTCGCGCCTTGCGGATCGAGTGTTCGACGAAACAACGACTGTAGTGGGAGCAGGCGGAATAGATGCATTCGCCGCGCCGATCCGCCAGCCCCAGAGTTGCACCCACGCCGACCAGATCAACGAGCCACGCGGGGAAGTCACCGCCCAGATCGCCATCCCGGGTTGCTTGCACCCAGCGTGCGGTTAGCGCAACACCGACCGCGTTGCGTTTCTGTAGGGTGGTAAACCGGCTAGCCACGTCTTCCAGATTGAGCAGGCAGAGATAATTCTCGCGCCCCTTACGAATTACCACCTGACGCGCCTTGATTTCGGGATTGGGGTAGAGATGATCGAGCTCCTGATCGATCTGCTGTTGCAGGTTACGCGTGTAGGTGCTGATCCAGACCGGCCCGGCATTTTTCTCGGACCAGACGCTGGCAGGCGCGATATAGCCAAGCGTCTTGCCGGTGCCGGTGCCGGCTTCGGCTAGAACCACATTGGGGGTGTCGGGTGCGGTTGGTGGTGCGAACGCGGCAGTGATGGCCGCGGCATAGTCGCCTTGTCCATCACGGGTTTCAGCGGCGTCGCCAAGCAGGGTGCCCAGACGTTCGCGGGCCTCTTCTTCCGAGACGGCGGCGTTGGCGGGAGGAGGTTCGGGGGCGGCTTCAGTCCATTCGGGCACCTTGCGCCACACGGCTAGTACGCTCGTGGCGCTGGCCGCACTTGTGTCGTTCAGCGCCACGGCGCCCAAGGCGTCGAGGACTAGCGGTCCCCAGAGCCATCCGGCGCGCTGCAGGGCCTTGGCGATCGACACCAGATTGTCGCGCTCGTCGAGATTTGCCGCGACGTCATCAAGCAGGAAGCTGGCAATCTTGATGAGGGTTTCAACATCCTCGGCGCTTTCGGGTACATCAATGCCGAGCGTGCTTGCCAGTCCGCGGATTGTTGGCAGAGTGAACGTGGCCGGGCGCGCGAAAGCAAAAAGTTCAAGTACGTCATAACCGTCGATATGCTCGACCGCGAGACGCCGTGCTGTCGATGGGGCATGACATAAAATCGGCGGGGAATCTTGGGCGCGTCGTACGGCTTCGTTGGCAGCTAATGCTTCGCTATCCCTACCCGGCGTCCGCCAGCTGGCAAAGGATCGTGCCGCGACAAGGGCGGGCAACTCATGGGAAATGGCAGATGAAACAGACATGGCGCGACCTTAGCCGGACGGTACCGAATCTCTAAAGTTTTCCTGAAATTTCTACTGTCTTCGTCTGAAATCACCGGCGAAACGACGTAACCTGTGAGGAAATTCAGCCAAAATAGTGAATGTAAACCTCTCTTTTTGAAGTTGGAGCTGTACATTCAGGAGGGAGAAATAGACATGGATATCAACTCGATCAGCTAGGTCTCGACCCTGGTATCCGACAGCGCTGCTGTAGCGCGCGACCCCGCCGCTTTGACGCTAAGAGCAGAAACAGAACAATCATCCAGTCAGAACCGGGCGGCGACCAAGGGCGTTCAAAACTGGTGCGCCAGAAGCATCGGTGCAACGCTGGAAAACTGTGCGACGATCTCCGAGGCTACAAACCGAGCGGGTGACGGACATGCCAGCGAAGCGTTTTAGCGGGTGTACATCAAGGCCTGAGTGCAGATCAGTGTCTGATTCCTCGCGGTTGACCTGATTCCGCCCCGCGCCTAGGTTCCGCCCCGGATTCACAGGCAAAGAAACACGGGCAAAGATGGCAATTGATCGCGAGTTGGCTCAGGCCGCAAAGGCCTGGCCGTTTCAGGAAGCACGCACAGTCATTGACCGGCTGGGAGGCGCGGATACGTCCAACACACCGGACAAGGGCTACGTGCTGTTCGAGACCGGCTACGGCCCGTCCGGGCTGCCGCATATTGGCACCTTCGGCGAAGTTGCGCGCACGACCATGGTTCGCAACGCGTTCGAAGCTATGTCGGATATCCCGACCAAGCTGATCGCGTTCTCCGATGATATGGACGGGTTGCGCAAGGTGCCCGAAAATGTGCCCGAGCGAGAGATGCTCACCGGACACCTTGGCAAGCCGCTGACCGAAGTGCCTGATCCGTTCGGCACCCACGACAGCTTTGGCTCTCATAACAATGCGCGCCTGCAGGCGTTTCTAGACACCTTTGGTTTCGAATATGAGTTCCGTAGCTCCACGAAGTGTTATCGCACGGGTGAGTTCGACGTGACCCTGCTGAAGGTCCTCGCCAATTACGATGCAGTCATGCAGGTAATTGTGCCGACGCTGGGCAAGGAGCGCCAGTCGACTTACAGCCCGTTCCTGCCGATTTGCCCGCGCACCGGTGTGGTCCTGCAGGTTCCGATGGAACAGGTGAACCCGGATGTCGGGACGGTAGTCTATCGCGACCCGGATACAAACGAGATGGTTGAAACATTGGTTACTGGCGGGGCCTGCAAGCTACAGTGGAAGGCCGACTGGGCAATGCGCTGGGTAGCATTTTCGGTGGATTACGAAATGTCTGGCAAGGATCTGATTGATTCCGTAAACCTTTCAGGTCGCATCTGCCGTGTTTTGGGCTCCAAGCCGCCCGCCGGTCTGACCTATGAATTGTTCCTCGATGAGAATGGCGAAAAGATTTCCAAATCACGGGGAAACGGCCTGACGATCGAGGACTGGTTGACTTACGGGCCGCCCGAAAGCCTGTCCCAGTTCATGTTTGCCAAGCCGAAGACGGCCAAGCGACTGTTCTTTGATGTTATCCCAAAATCGGTTGATGAGTACCTGACCTATATTGCGAAATACCCTGAGCAGGAGCCGGACCAGCAATTGATGAACCCTGTCTGGCATATCCACACCGGCGACGTGCCTGCAGCCGGTGCTGGCCTTTCTTTCGGTGTGCTGATGAATTTGGCTGGCGCGTGTAACTCCGAGAACCCGGAAGTTCTCTGGGGCTTTATTGCGCGCTACGCGGAGGGTGCTACACCGAAAAATAGCCCGATGCTCGACCGGCTAGTAGGTCACGCAATTGCCTATTACCGGGATTTCGTGAAGCCGACGAAGCAGTACCGCGCGGCCACCGAGGCCGAGTATGCCGCGTTGGCTGATCTGGCGGGCCGTTTCGCCGAACTGTCCGATAATGCTGACGCCGAGACCATGCAGAACGAAGTTTATGCGGTTGGTAAGGAACACGAGTTCGAGCCCCTGCGCGACTGGTTTAAGGCGCTCTACGAAGTCTTGTTCGGCCAGAGCCAAGGCCCGCGTTTCGGATCTTTCGCGGTACTCTATGGCCGTGATAAAACCGTGGAACTGCTCAACCGTGCGCTAGCTGGCGAGGATTTGAGCGTGGGATAGCTTTCGTGTCAGTAATTGAGGGAAGTGGAGTTTTCTGTTTCTCACGCCGAGTGAGCGAAGTCCCAATAAAGCTCGCGTGCCCGGCGATAGATCTGGCCGACTTCCAGCTTACGATCTTCGAACCGGGTGACCGGTTGGACCTTGCCGTAATTTCCTGAGTTGAAGATTTCTTCGGCGTCGTGGAGTTCGGCCACCTGGACAATGCGCTCCTGTACTTCGATGCCGTCCTCGCGCATTAGTTTGATTAAGCGCTGACGGGTGATGCCGTTGAGAAATGAACTGTTGGGGACCGGAGTGATCGCGACGCCGTCTTTCACGATCCAGATATTGGCCGTCGAGAACTCGGCGACATGGCCCATAGAATCGCACATTACTGGGTTCTGAAACCCACGTTTGCGGGCATCGATAATTGCCCGTGACGAATTGGGATAGTGGCATGGTGCCTTGGCGTCGGTCGGTGCGGATTCGGCGGTTGGACGTTGAAACGGGCTCATGCAGGTGCTGAAACCTTCGCCATCGGGCATAGGCGCGTCAAACACCGTCAGAATGAACCGCGTGCTTTCTGGGTCTGGTGTAAGGAGGTCGATTCCGGCATCGGCGTAAAGCATTGGTCGAATGTAAACCTCTGCATTGGGGCCGAACCGGCGCACGCCGTCGAGAGCAATTTCTATAATTTCTCCGACTAAGAGGGGAGATTCTAGATGCATGTTGCGCGCTGAATTCACCACCCGTTCGCAATGGCGGTCTATATCTGGCGTTACATTTTCGAACCCACGCGCACCATCAAAGACGGTGGAGCCAAGCCAGATTGCGTGAGATGTTGCTCCGATAACCGGCACATTGCCGTCATGCCAGTCACCGTTAATGAAAGTTAGTGCGGCCAAGGTGGCGCTCCTGCTGTTAAAGACGGGAGAAGATACCGTTATCGGGCACACAGGCGCGAGGTTTCATTGCGATGCGCGCATCTGTCCCGCGTTCAGACCTTTACGATGGCGTCACGCGAACGCATATTCCCAGTATGGCGATACTCAAAATAGCCCGAATGGGGCACCCGATCCTGCGCATGCGCGCCAAAGAAGTTCCTGACCCGACAGCACCGGAAGTATCGCGGCTTGTTACGGCCATGGTGGAAACAATGGAAGACGCAGACGGCACCGGCTTGGCCGCGCCGCAGGTGCATATGCCCTGGCGCATCGTGGTCTATATGGTTGACGGTACGCGCTCTTCGGAGGAAGAGGAAGGCGATATTGTTTGCGATGTGCCGCTGACTGTAATGGTGAATCCGGTTATTGAATTTCTAGATGAGGAAACTAGCCTTGGCTTCGAGGCATGTCTTTCCGTGCCGGGGATGGCCGGACCTGTGCGTCGCTATGAAAATATACGGGTGACTTATCAGACAATGGAAAATCAAGAGATTGTCTTCGAAGCCCGTGGCTTCCACGCCCGGGTAATCCAGCATGAATGTGATCATCTGGACGGTGTTCTCTACACCTCGCGTATCGAGGACATGTCCCAGTTCGGCTTTGTTGAGGAACTTGGCAAGGCTCAGGCAGGAAGCCCGGAAGAGGATGATGGCTGACACGGACACAGAATATCTCGCACAGGAGCGCCGCCAGGTACTAGATGCGGCCTTGCCGCATATTCCGTTTGACGGCTGGTCACTGACCACGCTTCGTCTTGCAGCAAAAGATGCGGGGTTTGACGAGAGCATGGCCGCGCTCGCCTTTCCGGGCGGGGTTGCCGAGATTGTCGAATACTGGAGCGATACATCCGATGCCGCGATGGTCGTGATTTACGCCGCTGCCGACACCGAATCTATGAGGTTCCGTGATCGGATTACATTTCTTGTGCGCACGCGTATCGAAGCCGTGGCCGAGCACCGGGAAGCTGTGCGTCGGGCGATTACCCATGTCACGCGTCCTTCGAAAGCTCGAAACGGTATTCGCTGTCTTTACCGGACCGTGGATGAGATGTGGTACTCAGCCGGCGATATAGCTACGGATTTCAATTTCTACACCAAGCGTGGAACACTTGCCGGCGTATATGCTTCTACCTTGCTGTACTGGCTTGATGATCGTTCAGAGGATTCTGCCGAGACCTGGGCGTTCTTGGATCGGCGGATCGCTGGTGTGATGCGCATTCCGCAGAAGAAAGCTTCGTTGCACGATGTCGGACGTTTTGTGCTGGGCCCGAAGCGGTTTGTTCGCATGGTATCAGAGCGCCTGCGTGAAGGCGGCGCGCGCTAGCTGTTCGTCGGCTTTCCCAAAAAATTTATGTGACCCATCTTACGGCCTGGGCGGGTTTCTGACTTGCCGTAGAGATGTAGTTTCGCGGCTGGATCAGCGAGATGTTTCGGCCAGTCCTCGACATCGTTGCCGATCAGATTTTTCATCACGGCATCGCAACGGCGTGACGGGTCGCCGAGAGGCAGACCGCTGATCGCGCGCACTAGCTGTTCAAACTGACTCGTACGACATGCATCCATCGTCCAGTGGCCGGAATTATGTGGGCGTGGCGCAACTTCGTTTACCAGCACGTTGCCATTCGATGTCACGAACATCTCGATGGCAAGGAGGCCCACAACGTCGAGACCCTCGGTCAGACGGATCGCGATATCGTTGGCGGTGTTTGCGGTCTCGGCTGAGATATTTGCTGGCGCGATGGTTTCATCGAGGATGTGGTTGGTATGGCGGTTCTCGACCGGGATAAAGGCTGAGGTTTCACCACCAGTACCCCGCGCTACAATCACCGAAACTTCGCAGGAAAAATCTATAAAACCTTCGAGAATGCCGCCTTCTGTTGCCAAGCTTGAACCACTTTCAGCCCATGCCACTTCTGGATCAGTATCGGCCTTGATCGAGACCTGTCCCTTGCCGTCATAGCCCATGCGTGTGGTCTTCAGCACTGAGGGCGTGCCTATCTCGGCAATGGCCGCACGAAGTTCATCTGCAGATGTAACGGCACGAAAAGGAGCTGTTGCAATACCGAGACTGTTGGCGAAGGTTTTTTCCTTCAGCCGGTTCTGGGCAACAGCCTGAACTGCAGGAGCGGGGTAAACCGGTGCGGCGCCCCTAATACGTTCCAGCGTTGTAATTGGAACATTTTCAAATTCGAGGGTCGCGACATCGACACTTGCTGCGAACCTGTCAATCGCTTTGGCATCATCGAACGTCGCGACCGTCTTTTGTGCGGCGACCTGGGCTGCGGGCTCATCCGCACTCTGGCAATAGATATGGCAGCGGTATCCCAGACTGGCGGCTGCAAGCGCCGTCATTCGACCCAACTGCCCTCCGCCGAGAATACCAATGGTTGCTCCTGGAGGGAGCGTGCGTTCCGACATCACTTCAGGCGCCGTCGCTGGGCGAACCGGGCACCGCGTTGGTCTGTGCGGCACGCCAGGCATCGAGTGCCGTCGCAACGGCAGCATTTTCTAATGCCACGACCGACGCGGCCATTAGGGCGGCATTGATCGCACCGGCGCGACCTATTGAAAGGGTCCCCACCGGAACACCTGCAGGCATCTGGACTATGGAGAGGAGGCTGTCCATTCCAGACAAAGCCTTGCTCTCAACCGGCACGCCAAATACAGGTAATTGGGTCATGGCAGCTGTCATGCCCGGCAGATGCGCCGCACCGCCGGCTCCGGCGATGATTACCTTGAGTCCTCGGTCGCGTGCCGATTTCGCATAGTTGCGCATACGTTCGGGCGTGCGATGCGCCGAGATTATCTTGGCTTCGTGGGCTACACCCAATTGTTCGAGGGTGTCAGCGGCATGATGCATGGTTTCCCAGTCAGACTGACTTCCCATGATAATTCCGACGACCGGTTTATCGGTCATGGCGTGCTCCTAGAGCTACTTTGAGGGTAATGATATCCGGAAAAGAAATGGATTATAGAACTGGCGTGGCCTGTGGCAAGTGAAGAGGCAAGAATCCGGCAATATCACCACGCTAGCCGGTCTCTTGGAATCTGAACGCACTCGCGAAGTACTTAGCCCAGCTCGTCATCGCGTAGGCTTTCTTGAGAAAGAAGACAAATTAGTTCCTGTCGTGGACTGACGCGGTTCTGGTTAACTGCCGGTTCAGGCGATTATGTTTGGGAGCAGTAAGCTTTTTAATTTTAGAATTTCATCCTTCAGTCCTAGCTTGCGCTTTTTCATGCGTTGGATCTGTAGCTGATCAAAGGGTTGTTCGTCTGTGATTCGGGCGATGACATCATCGAAATCACGATGCTCCATCTGCAGTTCCGCCAAGCGGCGCTGCATTTGCTCTGTGCTGGTATGGTTGTCCTGTGACACGCGTCACCCCAATCGGTAATTCAAGCACTGACTGTGCCAAGGTTATTGCGTGAAATGTTGGGTCACGCCCGTCTTGATGGCGGCATCGATGTTGAGGTCCACCGCCCGGTACCTGATTAGGTCACTCCCCCGCAACTAAAGAAGCGGAAACTCAAATTGAAGGATGAGATCACTGTGATGGAAGGGTTTGGCCGCTAGGTGCCTCCCCCTTAAATGGATGATCAAAAGGCAGCTCGCAGGAGCCATCCTTTTCGTTGTCGTCTATGAATTATCTACGCGGCAGCATTCGCTAGTTCGGCCGCCTGATCCCGTAGCTTAAATTTTTGGATTTTGCCAGTCGATGTTTTTGGTAGTGGGCCGAAGACAACATGTCGTGGGCATTTGAAGCCCGCGAGATTGTCCCGGCAATGGGCGAAGATGTCTTTTTCTGTTGTATTAGCGTCTGGTTTGAGTTCGATGAATGCACAGGGGGTTTCGCCCCATTTGTCGTCTGGCCATGCCACCACGCCAACTGCCGAGACGTCCGTATGTTTGTAGAGCGCATCCTCGACTTCGATGGAGGAGATGTTCTCACCACCTGAAATGATGATGTCCTTCGACCGGTCCTTGAGTTCTACATAGCCGTCAGCGTGCCAGACACCCAGGTCACCTGTGTGGAACCAGCCTCCCGAGAAAGCTTCTTGAGTTGCTTTGGGGTTCTTCAGATAGCCCTTCATGGTTATATTACCTCTAGTGAAGACTTCACCCATGGTGACCCCGTCTTGGGGCACAGGTTCTAGGGTTTCGGGGTCGGCCACCATCATGTCCTCTAGGACTTCGTAGGGTACGCCCTGACGAGACTGGAGGCTGGCGCGTTCCTCAAGCGGAAGTTCGTCCCACTCATCTTGCCAGGCGCAGATAATTGCAGGTCCATAAATTTCCGTCAGACCATAGACATGAGTTACCCGAATTCCCTGTTCGGACATTTTGGCAAGCACCGCGGCAGGTGGCGGCGCGGCGGCGGTCATGAACTCGACTTCATGTTTGAATTCACGCCGATCGGCATCCGCGGCGTTGACGATTAGCTGCATCACCACTGGTGCACCGCACAAGTGGGTGATGCCTTTGTCAGCGATGGCATCGTAGATCATTCTGCTTTCGACTCGTCGCAGGCAAACATTGGTTCCGCCTACAGCTGTGACACCCCAGGTGAAGCACCAGCCATTGCAGTGGAACATTGGTAAGGTCCAGAGATAGACCGGCCCGCCAGTCGCGCCCCAAGTGTATGTGTTGCCGATGGCGTTCAGATAGGCGCCACGATGATGGAAAACGACACCCTTGGGATTGCCGGTTGTGCCCGAGGTGTAGTTGAGTGCGATGGCGTTCCATTCATCGTCGGGAAAGGACCAGTCGAATTCTGGGTTGCCTGTAGCGATGAATTCTTCGTAACACATCTCACCGAGCTTTTCGCCGCTCGGGCCTACGGGGTCATCGATGTCGATAACGATCGGATTGACCGTGGCCAGTTCGAGTGCCTCTTTGATCACGGGGGCAAACTCGGTGTCGGTCAGCAGTACTTTGGCTTCGCCATGATCGAGAATGAAGGCGATGGCCTTAGCGTCGAGCCGATAGTTAAGGGCGTTAATTACGCCGCCGGTCATAGGGATGCCGAAATGAGCCTCCAGCATTTGGGGGATGTTGGGAAGCATGCAGGCCACGCAATCACCGACCCCGATGCCGCGCTTGGCTAGCGCAGAGGCGAGTTGCCGCGCGCGGTCATAGAATTCGGCATAGGTGTAGCTGGTGTCTCCGTGCACGATGGCCTTGCGGGTTGGGTAGACCTTTGCAGAGCGACGCAGAAATCCCAGTGGCGAAAGCGCCATGTAGTTCGCGGGGTTTTTGTCGAGATCGCTCTCGAAGTGATTGGCCATAATTCCTCCAGACACGCGTTTGTCGCGTGGGTTTGCTTTATTGGCTTTTGAACAATGCATCAGCATCACTGCGAAGTTCTTCGCGGCTATTAATTTCGGATTCCGCGCGTTGAATTTCCGTTTGCGCGTGGGCGATATACTTGCGCAGCTCCGCGAGTGATAGTCCTTCGACATTCATTGGTTCGAAACCCGGCTTTACCGCCTGAAACGTTGGTTCGAGATTATCATCCAAGCTCATCTTACCCCCTCCTATGCCATGTCAGACGGCTGGTCATTGTATACAAAGTTTCGCGCGTTTAGTTTGCGTCCGCAACTGTTCTAAAGTTTAACAAACATACGCCAAGCCCGGTGGGGAGAGAAACCATGACGCTGCCAAGCGAGATGCAGGCCATTGAAATCAGTGAACCCGGAGGGCCCGAAGTTCTGAAACCGGGCACGCGCCCAGTCCCCGAACCGGGTGCCAATGAGGTTCTGATCTGTGTCGCCGCCGCGGGCGTCAACCGCCCGGACGTGGCCCAACGGAAGGGTATCTACCCACCGCCGCCGGGGGCCTCGGATATTCCGGGTTTGGAAATCGCCGGCAAGATCGTCGCAACCGGGCTTGGTGTCGATGGTTTGCAGGTGGGTGATGAGGTCTGTGCGCTGGTCGCCGGGGGCGGATATGCGGAATATGCGGTTGCACCTTCACCCCAAGTCCTGCCTGTTCCCGCGGGCTTAAACATGGTTCAAGCGGCAGGCCTGCCAGAAACCTTCTTTACGGTTTGGTCGAATATCTTTGACCGTGGGCAGTTGGTGCCGGGTGAAAGCGTGCTGATCCATGGAGGGTCGAGCGGGATCGGTACGACAGCAATCCAGCTCTGCAAGGCGCTCGGTGCGTCTGCCATCTTCACGACGGTGGGCAGTACGGAGAAAGCAGCCTTTTGTGAGGAACTGGGGGCGACGAAGGCAATTAACTATAAGGACCAGTCCTTCGACGAAGAAATCAAGGCCGCGACTGGAAAGGCTGGGGTGGACGTCATTCTCGATATGGTCGGCGGAGACTATCTGCCACGGAATATTTCCTGTCTTAAGCCCGATGGTCGGATTGTGCAGATTGCTCTGATGGGTGGTGCCAAATCTGAAATCAATCTGGGGCGGGTGATGATGAACCGGCTGACGATCACCGGTTCAACGCTGCGGGCCCGTTCGGTTGAATTCAAGGGTGAAATCGCAAAATCCCTAGCTGCGAAGGTCTGGCCATTGCTAGCGGGAGGTGACATCGAGCCCGTTATTCACAGTACGTTTCCTCTCACAGAGGCCGCCTCTGCCCATGAATTAATGGAAACCAGCAGCCATATAGGTAAGATCATTCTCGACCTAACGTGATTGTGCGCTTTGCAATTCGACCAAACGTCGCATATATAGGCGCAGCCCCAATTCAGGGATGACGAATATGGCCGGTTCGCCCAGATAATTTTACGGCGGATCGACGAAAGGAAAATCAATGGCACCTCCTTTGATGCCGAAAGCTACAGCTGTTTGGCTTGTCGAAAACACATCGCTTTCTTTTGCACAGATCGCTGATTTTGTGGGCATGCACCAGCTTGAGATTAAAGGTATCGCTGATGGCGAAGTAGGTGTTGGTATGCGCGGGCTAGACCCGATGACCAATGGCCAGCTTGAACCCGGCGAGATCGAGCGCGTCCAAGCCGACCCGTCTGCACGCCTCGTGCTGAAGACGACGGACAATCCTGCACCAGTCAAACGCACCAAGGGGCCGCGCTACGTGCCGGTCTCCAAGCGTCAGGACAAACCCGACGGAATTGCCTATCTGGTTCGCTACTATCCTGAACTGAGCGATGCTCAGCTTGGTAAGCTAATAGGCACCACCAAGCCGACGATCACCGCCATTCGTGACCGGAGCCACTGGAACTCTTCGCAGATCCAGCCGCGCGACCCGGTGACCATCGGGCTGTGCCGTCAGATGGATTTGGACGAAGCCGTTGCGAAGGGTCGCAAGGCTGGCCGCGCGCCTGCCAGCGATGACCGTCGCCCGATCAGCGCGGATCTGATACCGCAGGAGGAGCCCGCAGCCAATCGCATCCCGGACTGGATGGCGGATGTGCGCATCGGTAGTGGTAATCAGGGCGACAAATAAGTCTTTGTAAAGTCAATAAAAACGGTTCGAGTAGGGTACGTTACGGCGGCTCTGATTCTCTTTGCTAAAGCCGTAATCAATTTTTTTTAGCGCTTTTTGCCTAAATTTTCTGTGATGGACCCTCCCTGAGAACCATCCGAATCTCCCTGAGATTTATTTTTACCTCCCTATTAAAAACTTTCCCCGTTCCGACCATTTCCTTTCGAAGTGGCTTTCTTTTGTCTAAAGATGATGACACTGGTTCAGGCGCGGAGGGGGTTGCGATAAGTTCGGGCCAACACCCGCAACGAACCCGGCCCTCGCAGCTGAATGGAAATAGACCAAGCATATGATTGATCCGAAACATCTAAAGTTCTCGACTCTCAGTCTGCATGCGGGCCAGCATCCTGACCCGGTGACCGGCGCGCGTGCAACGCCGATCTATCAGACGACGTCCTATGTGTTTCCCGATGTCGACCATGCCGCCAGCCTATTTAATCTGGAGCGGGCGGGGCACATATACTCGCGTATCTCGAACCCGACGGTCGCGGTCTTTGAAGAACGCATGGCGGCGCTTGAGGGTGGCGTTGGTGCGATTGCCACGGCGAGCGGTCAGGCGGCTATGTCACTGGCTGTGATGACCCTGATGGGAAGCGGTGGGCACATCGTTGCCTCGCGGAATATCTATGGGGGGACCCACAACCTGTTTGTGCATACCTTGCCGCGGTTTGGGATCACGACAACATTTGTCGATCCGCGTAACCCGAGAGAATTTGCAGATGCAATCCGGGACGAGACGCGTTTAGTTTTCGCTGAAACAATCGGTAATCCCGGGCTTGAGGTGCTCGATATTCCTGTTGTCGCGAAGGTCGCCCATGATGCCGGTTTGCCGCTGCTGGTCGATGCTACGTTCTCTACCCCGGCTTTACTCCATCCTTTTGAGCACGGGGCAGATCTGATCATGCATTCTGCCACCAAATGGATTGGCGGTCACGGGATAGCGATCGGCGGTGTACTAATCGACAGCGGGCTGTTCGATTGGGAATCTAGAGACAAGTTTTCGGGGATGACGGAACCCTATGCGGGGTTTCACGGTCTCGATTTTGCCGAGGAATTCGGGCCTGCCGCCTTCATTATGCGAGCGCGCGCCGAGGGGTTGCGCGATTTCGGAGCCTGCATGGCACCGCAGACCGCGTTCTATCTGCTCCAGGGTTTGGAAACCCTGCCGATCCGTATGGCACGTCATGTAGCTAATGCTCAGGCGGTCGCAGATTTCCTGGAGGATTGTGATGAAGTCGGCTGGGTCGCCTATCCGGGGTTGGCAAGCCATCCGGACCACGCGCTCGCCGCAAAGCTTTTACCCGATGGCGCAGGCGCTGTTGTGACCTTTGGTGTGAAACCGGGTACTGATGGCCCGCGCAAATCTGGTGCGAAGTTTATTGAGGCGCTCGAGCTGTTCTCGCATCTCGCCAATGTGGGTGACGCCAAGTCGCTGGTAATCCATCCGTCCAGCACCACCCATCAGCAAATGGGTCCTGAAGACCTCGAAGCGGCTGGTGTGGGCGAAGATATGGTGCGTCTGGCGATTGGTCTGGAAGACCCTGTTGATATCATCAGTGACCTCAAACAGGCGCTGCGCGCCTCGCAGAAATAGGGGTGACGATTATGCAATTGAAGGTTGATGGCCATGCGGTCTATGTGCACACGGGTGGACAGGACTATGCCGCAGACAAGCCTGCGCTGATCTTTGTGCATGGGGGAGGCAACGATCACACCTTTTGGAGCCTGCAGACGCGCTTCTTTGCCCATCACGGGTATAGCGTTCTGGTGCCTGATTTGCCCGGTCATGGTCGTTCGGAGGGGACCGCACCGGACAATATCGACGACTACGCAAGCTGGCTGTGGCGATTTTTAGATACAATTGGTGCAGAGAAAGCCGTTCTTGTGGGACACTCCATGGGCTCTCTTGCTGTGCTGGCGGCAGCTGCGCAACAGCCTGATCGCATGTTGGCGTTGGTGCTAGCCGGCACCTCGGATCACATGCAGGTTCATCCTGATTTGCTGACACTCGCCGCGGCCGATGACCCGGTCGCTTTTGAACTGATAACCGATTGGGGTTTTGGGAAGCTGGCCCACAAGGGCGGGAATCAGGCCCCCGGCTTGTGGTTGCGTGGCGGCGGTCGTGCTTTGCTGGCATCGTGTCAGTCGGGCGTGCTTGGAACTGACATGGCTGCGTGCAATGCTTGGAAAGGGGCGCTGGAGGCCGCAGGTTCGGTCACCTGTTCAACCTTGTTCCTACTTGCGGATTCAGACCGGATGACCCCGCCACGGTCCTCCAAGGGTCTGCAGGCGGTCATTGCCAACGCGCAGGTCGAAATTCTGGTGGGTGCCGGTCATATGATGACCGTTGAACGACCAAATGAGACTATCGACATCATCCATGGATTTTTAGGCGGCGCGATATGAACACAGCCACCGACAAAAAAAGCGAGCGCAACGAGACCCGGGACGACTACCCGCATTTCCTACAGGTTTCGACTCGCTGGATGGACAATGATGTTTATGGCCATGTGAACAATGTGACCTATTACTCGTATTTCGACACGGCCGTGAACGAGTTTCTGATGCGTTTCACCGGGTTGGATTATCGCAGCAAGAATCCAGTCGGGATGGTTGTGGAGACCGGATGCCGGTTCCATAGCGAGATCGCATTTCCTGATATGCTCGATGTGGGCGTACGGGTGCGTCGTCTGGGAAATTCTTCGGTCACCTACGAGATCGCAATTTTCAAGGAAGGCGTCGATAACCCGTCTGCCACCGGCCATTTCGTCCATGTCTATGTGCGACCGAGCGAAATGAAGCCAGTAAGTGTCCCCGATCGTGTGCGCGAAGGGCTCCAGAGGTTACTGGTCGCGAACTAGCTCCAAAGACGCTTTGTGGCGATTCCAGCACCTATGGCAAGGGACCTGAACTTCTCATAGGCGATATCCGGGTCGACCTTGCCGATACCAGCGAAGGTGGCAAAACCACAATCGGCTCCGGCGATCACCCGTTCCCGGCCCACCAGATTGGCATAGCTGCAGATGCGATCTGCGATGACATCGGGATGCTCGATATAATTGCTCACGCTGTCGATCACTCCTGGCATGATGACCTTGTCCTCAGGGAGCTTCTTGGTCTCGAACACGCGCCATTCATGGGAATGACGAGGGTTTGCAGATTCCACTAGCAGACCCTGCGGCTTGGCCTTCATGACTACGTCGAAGATCGTCTCAAAAGGAATATCGAGATGATGGGGGCCCTCATAATTGCCCCAGCAGATATGCATCCGCACGCGGTCAGCAGGTATGTTGGCAAGTGCTGCGTTTAGTGCCTCGATTTGCATAGCTGCATGTTTCAGGAAGTCTCCCTCTGATAGCTCGCGATATTCGGTGTGCCGACCCATGGCAAGATCCGGGCAGTCGATTTGCAAGACGAAGCCGGCATTGGCGATGGCCTCATATTCCTCGCGCATGACATTCGAGAGTGCGTCGAGATAGGCGTCGTCATCTAGGTAAAACTCGTTGTTCTGGAAAACGGAAATCACGCCCGGAGACGCGGCATTCATGAAGAACTCGGTAGCGTCACTGTCTTGGGATGCCGCGGTCAGGTTTTCTAGATCTTTGCGCAGGGGTTCGCGGTCGCGGATGACAACCTCCCCGGTGCAGCACGGACGGTTGAGGCGCCGGGTCTCCGCCATGCGCGAAAGCATCTTTCGATATCCCGGGAAATTCGACAGATCATCGAAACGAACCGATGGGCTATCGCCGGAGAATCCGCCCAACCGCTGTTGGATGTAAGTCGCGTAGCCGGTCTTGCTCATCTCACCATCATTGATGATGTCGAGGCCCCAGCTGCGTTGCTGGGCAACTATTTCAGCGACGGCTTCTGTGACAGCCTGATCGAGCTCCGCAGGATCGTAGGGTTCTTCGAACTCGACCTTGTAGAGCAGGTCTTCGAGTTTGGCCGGGCGAGGCAAACTGCCCACATGTGTGGTCAAAATGCGGTCGGTACTAGTTTTCATAATGCCTCCTAGGGCACAGTTGATTTGGTGTTGTTGTTATACAATGCCCTAGAAATTAAAAATGCTAGCTGTTTTCAGCGGGCCTTGGAGGTGTGGGCTAAATTAGAGAGAAAATGTCGTTAGGCAGCTTTCTTCTCGTGCTCGATGGTCTGTGCGTTGGTACCCAATCCGATTGAGATCTTCCGAGGTTTGAGCTCCTCGGGTATTTCACGCTGCAGGTCGATCACAAGCATACCATTTTCGAGGCTGGCGTTGTTTACATTGACGTAGTCAGCCCGCTCGAACTGACGCTCGAACGCCCGCGTTGCAATGCCTTGATGGAGAAGCTGCTTTTTACTCTCGGCCTTGTGACCCGTCACGATCAACGTGTTGTTGTTCTGAGTGATATCGAAGTCGCTGGAATCAAATCCGGCGACAACCATGGTCAACTAATAGGCTTAATCATCGAGTTTTTCGATGTTGTTGGAAGAGTAGGTCTGCGCCTCGGTGTTCGAGGCAGCGTTGAGTAGCCGACCTATACGGTTAAAACCGACGGATGAACGGAATAGGGAGTTTAAATCCAGAGTATATGTACGCATTTCACTTGTTTTCCGGTTGAGCAACTGTGACATCGGTTTGTCCCGCTATATTGGTATTAGCCGGGAATTAACGGATTTCGTGATCAGGAGCCCAGTATTGGCGTTCCTCAAAGTAATCCTGAGGTGGGAATCGTGTTTCGGACATCAAGAGGTCGTATCCGTCTTGATATCAAGGTTTTGCAAGATAAATAGCAGCGCTAGGCCGGGAATCAAAACGGGCGCCGCAAAGCGACGCCCATTGGAAACTTGGTACTGAAGAGGTTGGCTATTCGATGCCCATGCCCTCATAGCGCTTGTTGAACTTGGCAACCTGGCCGCCGGTATCGATCAGGCGATGCTCTCCAGTATAGGCCGGGTGGGTCTTCGGGTCGATGTCAAGACGCAGCGTGTCGCCCGGTTCGCCATAGGTCGAACGGGTCTTGTACTCGGTGCCATCTGTCATCTTGATGGTTATTTCATGATAGTCGGGATGAATATCTTTTTTCATCGCATTTACTCCAGTCGAGAAAAGCCGGGTTATAGACAAGCTCAGGGTAGACCGCAAGGGTATCTGTTGATGGTTTTATGCCGCCATATCCGAGCCGGTTGGCGGTGTCGCCCGAGCCTGCTAAACCGTTTGTCGGATATGGCTCGAAAACGCACAACAGATACCCCCGATCAGGGAGACGAAGCCCAACCGCCGAAGCGTAAGCTTGGCGAGCTGCGTCGGCTTGGCCGTTTTCTGAGGCCCTATCGGCTTTATGTCCTTGGCGCCTTGTTGGCACTGACCATTGCGGCAGGCACGGTGCTGACCATCGGTCAGGGTGTGCGGCGTTTGGTAGATGACGGATTTGCAGTTGGGAATATCGCGCTGCTCAACGAATCACTGGTGGTGTTGCTGATCATTGTGGTGGTGCTTGCCGCCGCTACCTATGCTCGGTTTTTCTTTGTTTCTTGGCTCGGGGAACGCGTGGTGGCCGATATGCGTAAGGCCGTATTTGACCACACGTTGCGTCTCGATCCTGCATTTTACGAGACCATGCGCATTGGAGAGGTGATGTCACGCCTCACAGCCGATACGACGCTCATCCAGTCGGTTGTCGGCACATCGGCTTCTATGGCGCTGCGAAACGTGCTGCTGATGGTGGGTGGGCTTTTAATGCTCGCTGTGACGAGCCCGCAACTGACCATGCTCGTATTACTTGTGGTGCCAGTTGTTCTGGTTCCTATTATTGTTTTTGGTAGGCGGGTGCGAAAACTCAGCCGCGAAAGCCAGGACCGGTTGGCCGATGTTGGCTCGTATGTCGATGAATCCATCGCCAATATTAGAACGGTACAAGCCTTCGGCCATGAGAATGTCGATCGCTTACGGTTTGCTGGACGTGTTGAAGAGACTTTTCAGGCATCTGTCCGTCGTATTTGCGCACGCGCGTCCCTCACTGCGGTCGTAATTCTGCTGGTCTTTGGGGCCATCGGGGTGATCCTCTGGGTGGGTGGCCGCGAAATGTTTTCTGGTGGGATCAGCGCCGGTGATCTGTCGGCTTTTATCTTCTATGCAATTGTTGTTGCTACCTCTGTTGGGGCAATCTCGGAGGTTATTGGTGATCTTCAGCGTGCTGCGGGTGCTGTGGAGCGGCTTTTCGAATTGCTCGATATGGAGCCCAATATTGCTGCTCCGTCGGATCCCAAATCACTGCCAGATGCATGGGTCGCCCAAGTGACCATGGAGAATGTCACCTTCCATTATCCATCACGCCTCGAGCATCCGGCCTTGAATGATTTCACACTCAATGTGGCACCAGGCGAGACCGTGGCGCTTGTCGGCCCGTCGGGCGCAGGCAAGACCACGGTGTTTCAGCTTCTGCTGCGTTTCTATGATCCAGACCATGGGAGTTTAGTGATAGACGGGCTCGATCTGCGGGATCTCGATCCTGCCGAATTGCGTGCTCATATCGGGTTAGTGCCGCAGGAGCCGGTCGTATTTTCGGCCGACGCCTGGGAGAACATTCGTTATGGGCGTCCTGATGCCAGCGACGAAGAGGTTCGTGCTGCTGCTGAAGCCGCGTCGGCCGCGGGCTTCCTCGATGTTTTACCCGAGGGCTTCAACACTTTTTTGGGTGAGAAGGGTGTGCGCCTGTCAGGTGGCCAACGACAACGTATCGCAATTGCGCGCGCGGTTTTGCGCGATCCGAAAGTACTACTGCTCGACGAAGCTACCAGTGCTTTGGATGCCGAATCCGAACGTGCCGTACAGACCGCGCTGGCAGTGTTGATGGAGAACCGAACGACGCTGGTCATTGCCCATCGTCTGGCAACTGTCACGGCGGCAGACCGTATTGTGGTTCTGGATGAGGGGCGTATCGTGGCCGAAGGCACCCATGATGTGCTGGTGACGCAGGGCGGGCTCTATGCGCGCCTTGCCGAGCTGCAGTTTGATCTTAACAAAAGGGGTGCTCCCGATCAGTAGCTCCCCCGGTTAGGTTAGCGCTGGTCGAGCTTGAACTCGATCCGGCGGTTTCGCAGATAGGCGATCTCGTCGCGGCCTGCATCAATTGGCTGATACTGGCCGAAGCCGGCAGCAACCAGATTATCCGGCGCAATCCCCTGCAGGGCGAGGAATTTTACGACTGAGATGGCGCGTCCCGAGGACAGCTCCCAGTTTGATGGGAACTTCGCGGTACTGATCGGGCGTTCGTCCGTATGTCCGTCGACTCGAAGAACCCAGTCCAAATCCTCAGGGATCTGGCTACCAATTTCCTTGAGCGTTTTAGCGAGCTTAGCCAGCTGCATTTTGCCTTGGGGGTTGAGGATCGCTTCACCTGATTCAAACAGCACTTCAGACTGGAATACAAAGCGGTCGCCGACAATGCGGATATCACCACGTTCGCCAAGCACCTCGCGTAGCCGTCCGAAGAATTCCGAACGGTAGCGGGCGAGTTCCTGTACCTTAGTGGCTAGGGCTTGGTTCAGTCGCTGACCAAGATTGACGATCTGTATGTCTTTCTCTTCATTCAGCGCTTCTGAGGTCTTAAGCGCTTTGTTGAGGGCCGTCATCTGAACGCGCAACTGGGAAAGCTGCTGGTTGAGTAACGCTAATTGGGATTGCGCCTGCTTAGACAATTCCCGTTCTTCGCTAAAGGATGTCTCTGCTGTTTCGACACGCTGGAGAAGTTCGCTGAGGCGGATATTGCGCTTATCAAGTTTCTTCTGCGCGAGGAGTGTGTGTTCTTGCGCACTTGCCAGCTTGGCTTCGAGTTCTTTGGATAGGTCACGCACAGCACCCAACTCACCGGTGATTGACGCAACTTCGGATTCAAGTTTGTCGCGCACCTCGCGCAAGGCGGTGACGTCGCGTTCGAGACGTACGAGGTCCCGTAGCTGAAGCTCGATCTTGTCTTTATCTACGCTAACCTGTTCGCGCAGATCTGTAAGTTCCTCAGCACTTTCCTGACGAATGATCGAAAGTTCACTCTCGGTATCTGACAGGCGTGCCGTAAGTGCGTCTCGCTTAGAAATCGAACTCTGGAGCTGCGCGGATAGTTGGGAGACCGAAAGCCGAAGTTCGGTGTTCGTCGAACGCTCCAAATCGAGTATGCGCGCCAACTCGTCAATCTGTCGGTTGAGCTTACCAAGCGCCTCGTCCCGCCCTGATAGAGCATCGGACAGAAAGGCCTGAGCCATCGCAAAAACCATAATTAGGAAGACGACGACTACCAGCAGCGCGGCCAGTGCATCGACGAAACCGGGCCAGTAATTGACGCTGCCCTGGCGTCGTCGGGAAGATGAGCCGGGCACCGTGCGCGCCTACTAGCGGGATTCTTCTTCAGCAAGCGCGGCGATTGTGCGCGCCAACAGTCGAATTTCTGCCCGCAATTCCTGCACGACCTCGGTGCGCCCATGGGCCGCTTCCTCGAGCATGCGGGCCACGTGGTTGTCTAGGTTGCGAATATGGCTGCGGGTGGCTTCATCCATGCCGCCGCCGTTTGAAGCACTTTCAGCGAGGCGCTGGAGCACCGGACGCAGTTCTGACTGGTTTTCGGCGAGCCGCACCATTAGTTCCTGCTCGGTGCGCATTTGGTCGGTCAGGGTGGTCATGCGATCGGTCAGGATACTGAGACCCTGATCGCTCTGGCTACGTACGGCTTCGGCGCGTCCCACTGTGCGTTGCAAATTGTCGAGAGAATCTGCGGTGGTTTCGAGCAAAGCCTGAATATAGGCGGGCACGGACTGATCGCCGTCACCGACGGAGAGTGTGACGCCACTTGAAATACGTGTTGCGCTGCTTAGCCAGTCTTCGAGGTCATTGTAGAAACGATTCTGGGCCGCGCCGGCCTGAAGATCCAGAAAACCCAGAAGCAGCGACCCCGCCAGACCAAACAATGATGAACTGAAGGCTGTTCCCATGCCGGAAAGCGGTGCTTCTAATCCGGTCTTGAGGTCGTTGAATATCTGTACGGTGTCGCCCCCACCGACTTGCAGGCCCGAAATTACATTGGCAACCGCGCTGACCGTCTGAAGCAGGCCCCAGAAGGTTCCGAGTAGTCCCAGAAAGATCAGCAGGCCAATCA
>JAPKDV010000021.1 GCA_028822385.1 Alphaproteobacteria bacterium | reverse complement strand
TCTGCTGCGGACGAATCAGCAAAAAATAGAAAATTACAAAAATAAGGATGATCGGTAGGAAGCTCTCAATTCCGCTTCCACCACCGAGACCCTGTGCATAGGCCGGCGTAATAAACATGTCCCCTCCAGGGTGCTTTGGCTCGAATTTGGGGGATATTAGCGGGGTGCCACCGAATTGCAATCAACGCATGATGCGAAAATGCGTTTGAATTGCGGCATATCGCCCGATAGGGTCCGCCAACTTTCAACTTACCACTGGATTACGACAGATGAACGAGCCGGATCTCGTCCCTCTCCTCACACGGATTGCCGAAGCCCTTGAGCGTATCGCCCCGGAAACGGCCTCCCGCAGCGACCTTTCTGCGGCTTCAGCCTTTGTCTGGCACGCCCAGGGAAGTGATAACGGATATATGGAACCCGTTCCGGCAGTGAATCGGGTTCCTCTGACGCTTTTGCAAGGCATCGACCGTCAAGCCGATATTTTGATCGAGAACACTCGGCGCTTTGCCCGAGGTTTACCTGCCAATAACGCGTTGCTCTGGGGCGCCCGGGGAACCGGTAAGTCTAGCTTGGTCAAAGCGGCCCATGCTGAGATCAACGACGAGGTTCCCGATGGGCTGTTGCTTGTCGAAATTCATCGAGAAGACATCCACACCCTACCTGCACTTCTTACCATCCTGCGTGAGAGTGGCCGTCAGGCCATCCTGTTCTGTGATGATCTGAGTTTTGATGCCTCGGACACTAGCTACAAGTCGCTCAAAGCGGTACTTGAAGGTGGTATCGAAGGGCGACCGGAAAACGTGGTATTCTACGCCACGTCCAACAGACGTCATCTACTGCCCCGGGACATGATCGAGAACGAACGTTCCACAGCGATCAATCCATCCGAAGCCGTTGAGGAAAAAGTTTCTCTGTCGGATCGTTTCGGCCTCTGGCTTGGCTTCCACAACACCGATCAAGATACATTCTTTGCCATGATAGAGGCCTATTGCGAGCATTTCGGTCTGGATATCGAAACCGCGAAACTGCGTGAAGAAGCCAAGGAATGGTCAGTCACACGTGGCTCGCGTTCGGGGCGTGTGGCGTGGCAGTACGTGCAGGAAGTTGCTGGTCGTTTGGGTAAACCCATTGACCTCAAAGGCTAGCTTCTAACCTGGTAGATACTTACTCGGGTTCACGGCCCGAGTTCCTTGTCGCACTTCGAAATGCAATTGCGGTGTGTCGACGCCGCCTGTTGTTCCGACCTTGCCGATAACCTGTCCGCGCGTCACCGTGTCCCCGCGTGAGACGAGGAGCGTGTCAGTATGGGCATAGGCTGTGATCAGGCCGCCATCGTGTTTGATCAGCAGCAGGTTGCCGAACCCGCGAATTTCCTTGCCTGAGTATGCCACAATCCCGTTGTCAGCGGCTCGCACTGGCGCACCACGTGGTGCGGCAATGTTGACGCCATCATTGTGAAGTCCGGTCTTCTTGGCTCCGAAGGATGACAAGACGCGACCTTCCACTGGCCAGATGAACCCTGTTGCGGCGCGTGGTGGAGGCTTGGCAACCCTCATAACCGGACGTGGGGGGGCTGGCTTGGGTGCGGAACGTACCGACGAAGGTGAGGCTGACGGTGCCGCGGAGCCCGTTGTCATAGGTGGAAGCGATGCAGTCTGCATAGACGAATTCGCCGTTGCTGGAACCGGTGCGGCATTTGATGGCAGTTTCAGTCTTTGGCCCACCTGTATTGTATAAGGCGAGCGCATGTTGTTAGCCCGCACCAGCGTGGCCATATCCACACCAAACCTGCGGGAAATCGCATAGACGGAATCGCCACGTTGCACGACATAGCCTTGGCTTTGTGGAAGACGAATCCTCTCCCCCGGAACCAGTGTGTAAGGAGGTCCTAGCGAGTTCCAGTCGATCAGTGCCCGTGTGGAAACCCCGTAACGCTGCGCGATGCCATAGACAGTCTCACCGCGCTTGATTTCATGGCCACCGGACTGAGAACTGGAGTTGGAACGGGAATCATAAATCCGATCGATGATCGTTGCACGGCCACCTGATCCGTCACAGGCCGCAACCAGCAATCCTAAAAGTGCGAGCCAGAGTGGTGCACGGGGTTTAATATTTGTGTCCGTTAGACTACCCATGAGTCAGGGGCCAATCTCGCTTGCGACACCAGGCAGCAGAGGAACAAATCTGACATCCATCATTACTTCGCTGTCATACCCTTCTTTGGTGCGTCGAAACCGCACGAGTTGCTGCAAACGGCTCTGGCCCCCGACCGGCATCACCATAACGCCGCCAACCTTCAGTTGGTCCAGCAATGCCTGCGGGGGTTCACTGCCGGCCGCGGTCACACTAATTCGGTCGAATGGTGCCTCCTCGGGCCATCCCATCATCCCATCACCCGACATAGATATAACATTTGTCAGTCCCAGCGCATCGAACCGGCCTTGCGCTTCGGCAAGAAGCGGTTTGTGACGTTCAATTGTGTACACTTGGCGACACAAATAGGACAAAATTGCTGCGTGATAACCAGATCCAGTACCTACCTCAAATAATTTCACACTGTCATTGAGTTCGAGCGCCTGGATCATTGTCGCAACGACAACTGGCTGGCTCAGGGTTTGGCCGTAACCAATCGGCAAGGCCGTATCCTCATAGGCACGGTCGATGAACGTCTCTGGAACGAACAGTTCTCGGGGTACACCTTCAATAGCTGAAAGAACGCCAGTGTTGGTTATCCCAGCGCTACGAAGCGCGAGAACCAGCCTGGCGCGATGCGCCGGAGTGCTCACTACTTCACCTGGCTGTCGAGGGCTGCCGCCAATGATTTCAGTGCCCGTCTGTTGGTAAAATCCAGATCTATTGGCGTCACGGAGATACGCCGTGCTTCAACAGCGGCCAGATCCGTTCCCTTCTTTCCCGAACTATGTGTTGGCAGGGCTCCGACCCAGAAATATCGCCCACCGCGGGGATGCCGACTCTCGACGAGAGAATCTCCCATCGGACGCGAGCCCTGTGACGTTACCTCGATGCCTTCAACCTCATCGGGAAGGCAATCCGGAAAGTTCACATTGATGAAGGTTCGTTTGGGCCAGCCGGTTCGCAAAAGTTTTTGGATTAGGTTCGGAGCATGTTTTTCCGCCGTTGCCCAACGTGTGTTGCCACGGTCAAAATCTGTTTGCTGGCTAAATGCGATGGCTGGAACACCTTGGATCGTCGCTTCCATTGCCGCAGAACAGGTTCCCGAATAGGTTATGAATTCGCCCATATTGCTGCCTCGGTTTACGCCGGACAGCACGAGATCAGGATTCCGGTCCTTTAGTGCGTGGTGAATACCAACGAGCACACTATCGGTCGGCGTACCTTCGACAGCGAAGCGTCGCTTGGCAATTTTTCGTAGCCAAAGTGGGTAACGCAAAGTCAGGGAATGACCGGCACCACTTTGCTCCTCCATGGGAGCGCAAACCCAGACGTCATCGGTGATTGTGCGCGCTATCCGCTCGAGAGCCCTGATGCCCGGCGCACGAACACCGTCATCATTGGAGATCATTATGCGAAGTTTATCGAGCTTTCGCGGAAACTCATGCATTGGCTAGGATAACCTCTCGTCCGCCTATATAGGGGCGAAGCGCTTCCGGAATGGTTATCGAACCGTCCACGTTCTGATAGTTTTCCATCACGGCGATCAAGGCTCTGCCAACGGCCACGCCCGAACCGTTGAGCGTATGCACGTGTTCCAACCCCTGCCCGTTAGCTGTCGGGCGATACCGCGCATTCATCCGCAACGCCTGAAATGAGAGCGTGTTCGAGATGCTGGAGATTTCTCGATAGGTGTTCTGCCCGGGCATCCAGACTTCCAGATCATGGGTCTTGGTAGCGCCAAAACCCGTGTCCCCTGCGCACAGCAACATGACCCGATAAGCAAGGCCCAGACGTTTGAGGACTTCTTCAGCACAGTTCGTCATCCGCGCATGTTCGGCCTCGGAGTCTTCCGGCTTTACAATCGAGACCAGTTCCACCTTGTAGAATTGGTGTTGGCGCAACATACCACGGGTGTCCTTGCCCGCCGCTCCGGCTTCTGCCCGGAAACAGGCTGTGTGGGCAGTGAATCGAAGCGGCAGTTCATCTTCGTTGAGTATTTTGCCCGCAACCATGTTGGTAAGAGGCACTTCGGCGGTTGGGATCAGCCAGCGCTCGTCGGTTGTGCGGAAGAGATCGTCGCCGAATTTCGGCAATTGCCCAGTGCCGTAGAGCACATCCTCACGAACCAGTAACGGCGGACTAACTTCGGTGTAACAGAAATCCTCAGTCTGAACATCGAGCATGAAATCAGCGAGGGCTCGCTCCATACGGGCAAGGGCACCTTTGAGAATAACGAAACGTGATCCGGCAATTTCGCCGGCGGTCTCGAAATCCATCAGACCTAGCTCTTCACCCAACTCGTAATGGGGTTTCGGTACAAAATCAAAAGCCGGCGGCGTTCCAACCGTGTAAAGTTCCCTGTTGTCATCTTCGTTAGCGCCGTCTGGAACATCGTCACCAAGGACATTGGGCAGGCTGGATAAAAGTTCGTTCAACGCCCGCGAAGTATCCCGCTCCTGCGCTTCAACCGTCTCCATTTTATACTTCAACCCGGAGACTTCAGACTTTAGCGCTTCTACCTCGTCTACGCGACCATCCTTCATCGCAGCGCCAATCAGCTTAGACGCGGAGTTCCGGCGTTCCTGCATTTCCTGCAGGTGGGTCTGCGAAGAACGGCGCGACGTGTCGAGTTCGAGAACATGATCAGCGATCGGACTATCACCGCGACGCTGAAGGCTGCGGTCCAGAGCTTCCGAGTTCTCACGAATCCATTTGAGGTCAAACATTGATTTAAGCCGAATTGGGGTTCGCGCACTTATAGGCACGCATGCGAATCGCGTCCAGCTTAGCTGTCGTCACCTGCAGCCTCTGCTGCCGCACGATCCTTGGATCGCCAGATCAATATCGAGCAATAGATAGAGACCTCGTAGAGAATGACGATAGGGATCGCGAGCGCCAACTGACTCAACGGGTCGGGAGGCGTCAGAATTGCTGCCGCAATAAAAGCCGACACTATTGCATAGCGACGTTTTTTCCTTAGACCTGCCGGGGTAACCATGCCGACCCGAGCGAGCAGTGAGATCACAACCGGAAGTTCAAAGCTCAGCCCGAACGCAAAGATGAGGCGCATCACCAGTGAAAGATACTCGTTTACCTTCGGTTCCAGCTCGATTGCCAACTCTCCGGGGCCTACAGAGAGCTGCTCAAAACCAGTGAAAAACTCCCAGGCTACAGGCATTACGAAGTAGTAAACGAACGAGCCTCCTGAGAAAAACAGGAAGGGGGTAGCCAGCAAAAACGGCAGGAAAGCACCCTTCTCGTTCTTGTAGAGCCCTGGAGCAACAAACATCCAGATTTGAACGGCAAAGATCGGAAACGCCAGGAACGCAGCAACAAAGAACGCGACTTTGATATTCGTGAAGAACTTCTCGTGCATTGCCGTAAAAATAAGGCGTCGATTTTCTTCGCCCTCCCAGACATTGGCAAGCGGCGCGACGAGGAAATTAAAGAAGGTGTTCGAAAAGTAGAAGCAGATAAAAAAAACAACGAGAAACGCAAGTGCGGCGTACATCAAACGTTTTCGCAACTCTGTCAGATGATCGATTATCGACATTTTCTTGTCGTCACCGTCGTTTTCGTCAGGTCCCGCGCCGCCAATCTCGTCTGTTTCAGTATCTGACGTCACGACGCTGGCTCATCGGTCAGTTTAGGCTTATCGGCCGCAGCTTCAGCTTTTTCTGACACTGATGATAACGCCTCATCCGGGGCCGGGTTCTCGGTGATGGAGTCTTCGGGACGGTTGGCTTGATTGAGGATGCTGTTGCTGGCCAGAGCATCGCCCTCGAGACCGAGCATATTGTTATCGGAATCCGCAATGCTCTTTAGTGCTGCTCCGGGGTCGTAGTAGTCGAGACCTTCAAAATCACGCTTCACGTCGTCAATCCCGGATTCCTTAGCAATATCGTTAAGACCGGATTGAAATTCACGTGCAGTAGAACGAAATTTTCTTATTACGGACATAACTGTACGTATGGCATTCGGTAGCTCTTTCGGGCCGATGACGATCAACGCCACGACCATAATGAGCATTAGCTCAGGCCAACCGAGGTCAAACATAGTTGCGAAGTCCGTTCACAGTCAGTCCAAAACCTGACTGTCTTACCTTAAAAGGATCAGCTCTTGGCTGTCTCGTCTTCGCGCGCAGCGGTCGTTGTGCTGACCTCTTCTATCGTCTCCGGAGATTCAACAGACTCGGCACTTACGTCCTTCATGTTACTTTTGAAAGATTTGATGCCTTTTGCCACATCACCCATGAGACTTGGAATCTTACCGCGACCCCCAAAAAGGACCAGGGCAATGACGAGAACGATGAGCCAATGCCAGATTGAAAACGCGCCCATACTGCAGGTCTCCGTTAGATAATGATATTTCCCGACAATCCGGGAGATCAACTTAAACTATTGCAGAAAGGTAGGCCGCCCGCAACGCCTTCGAGAGTAGAATAAGTTAGGTTCGTCTGTATTCTCAATCATTTAGGGAACACAAAGCTTTGCAACGCATCATGTTCGACCGTCACCGGGGCTCCGGTGACGGGAAGATAACGTCCGGGTACATGGATACGCAGTGTCGAGGCAAGATTATCGGACAGCTGAACATCGATTAGGCTGCTGCGTCCCAGAAAACGGGCAGATGTAACGGTTCCCCGCCCTTCACCATCGGACGACAGCATCAAAGCTTCAGGACGCACGAGAACCTCTACCGAAACCCCGTCAGCAATCCCGCTGGTTACTACAGTTCCCAAAGGGGTTCTCACGCCCCCATTGCTTACAACGCCTTCAAATCTATTCACATCACCAAAAAAAGCCGCCACGAAGGCATCAGCAGGGTTGAGATAGATCTCATCGGGTGTCCCCACCTGGCGTATGCGCCCCTTGTCCATCACCGCGATCCGGTCCGCGAGGTACATCGCTTCCTCTGGATCATGGGTCACCATAAGGGTTGCGATTCCGCTGTCCCGGAGGATCCGAGTCGTACGATCTCGAACCCGGTGACGCAGGGATACATCCAGTCCAGAGAACGGTTCATCAAGAAGAACAACGCGCGGGCGCGGTGCAAGTGCACGAGCTAGTGCCACACGCTGCTGTTGCCCACCCGAGAGCTGATGCGGATAGCTCGCAGCATATCCCGCCATCCCGGTGCGTTCCAAGGCACTCGTCACCCGCTCGTCTCGTTCCACAGTGTTGTATTTTTGCAGGCCGAAAGCGATATTTCCACGCACACTCAGATGGGGAAATAGGGCATAATCCTGAAATACGAGGCCGACATTACGATCTTCCGGTGATATGGAAACATGGCCGTCGGCCATGACTTCACCACCGATGGTGACGCGCCCGTCTTGAAGTGGTTCCAGCCCAGCCGTAACCCGCAGTAGCGTGGTCTTGCCACAACCCGAGGGCCCGACCAGACACACCACTTCACCCGCACCGACGGAAATCCCAGCCTCATCAACCGCTAAAACCGTGTTAAACCAGTGGGTTACATGTTCAATCGAGAGGTCGTTCACCGCACCAGCCATAGTTCCAAAATATCGCAAAGAAACACGCAATCAAGCGAGTCAGAACCTATTGAAAATGATTATTAACTGCAACCAAAACGAAGAGCTCAGGTGCCGGTCTCAGTTTCGACATCTTCAGTGAAGTCAACTCCGTCAACCTCAAGTGGTTCGACCATTTCTGGCCCGCGTTCATCTTCACCAGTGATGGGTTCCAGGGGCAACTCGTCTCGATCCGCGGACGCGGAGTAGATATTGACCGCCGGGCGTTGATCGATCAAACCCGCAGCCTTGAGTTCCTGAATACCTGGCAGGTCTTTTAGGTTTTCAATTCCAAAATGGGACAGGAACCCTTCCGTTGTGCCCCATGTGAGAGGGCGCCCCGGCGAATTGCGACGTCGCCCCGGACGAATCCAGTCGACCTCGAGCAGAACGTCCATAGTCCCCTTGCTCAGGCTGACACCACGAATTTCTTCGATTTCTGCGCGAGTTATCGGCTGGTGATAGGCCACCACGGCCAGTGTCTCATGTGCGGCACGTGAAAGCCGTCTTTGCGAGGTCCGCTCGATTTTCAGCCGGTCAGCCAGATCCGGCGCCGTTCGCATGGTCCACTTACCGCCAATATTGATCAGATTGACGCCACGACTGCTGTAGAGTTTTCGAAGCTCTTCGAGCACCACCCCCACATCCGAACCTTCGGGAAGCTGCGCACCGATTGAAGCGTTGTCGAGAGGTTCAAGAGCTGCGAACAACACAGCCTCAGCCAACCGCAACAAGTTCGTCTGCTCATCGAATTCCAGTTCTGAATTAATCATCAACGCTGACGCCCCCTGCTTGATCTGATGTTTGTGCCGCATCTTCATTGCGGCCGCGGAAATAAATAGGGCCGAACCTCCGGTCTTGCCTGATTTCCGCATGACCATCACGCACCAGTTCCAGACTAGCCACGAATGTTGCCGCGATAGCTGCGCGTGTCGGCAGGCCTGCCAAAAGGTCATCGGGGAGGAAGCTCGACAATGTGGCCCAGTCCGGCGACGACCCCATCACCTCGCGCAATCGCTTCAACGCGTCATCAACGGAGAACAGCTCAAACTGTTCAATGGTCAGGGTTTCCACCTTGCCGCGACGTTGGATCGCGCCATAGGCCTCGAGCATCTCGAACAACGAGGCTTGATAGACCGAATTCGTAATAACGCGAATGCCCTCAGGCGTACCTCTTTGGAACACATCGCGTCCAAGTAATGGCCGAGCAAAAAGGGTTGCTGCCGCTTTCCGCATACCTTCGAGACGTTGCAGCTGGAACTGCAGAGCATTTGCCATTTCTGCGGCCGTCGGCTCCTCGCCATCGGTCTCTTCTACAGGCAGCAATAGTCGGGATTTTAGATAAGCTAGCCAGGCTGCCATCACCAGATAGTCAGCTGCTATCTCGAGCCGTAGCTTCTTCGCCTGATGAATGAATTCGAGATACTGCTCGGCAAGTGCGAGGACCGAGATCTTGGTGAGATCAACCTTCTGGTCACGCGCGAGTGCTAATAGCAGATCAATGGGGCCCTCAAAGCCCTCAAGATTAAGAACGAGTTCACCTGCATCGGATCCGGCATTTTCACCTAACTGGTGGTCCGGGAGTGCTTGTTCGAAATCTTCGGTCGTCTCGTTCATATCAATCCCATAGCGTTCAGCAGAATTCCGCGCAGGAATTCCATCGGCACGCCAATAATCACACGGAAGATATTGAGGTCGTATCCCAACTGGCGTCCTGCATAAGGCAGGATAAAGATCAGCCCGATCAGAATAAACAAACCGTAACGCTCAAGCTTAGAGAGCAGGACGGCAAATCTGTAGTGCAGTAACCCCACAGCCACACGACCGCCATCCAAAGGCGGTAGCGGAAGCATGTTAAATACAGCCAGTAACAGATTGATATTTATAGAATTTACTAGGTTTTGAAACATCCATTCATGCGTCTCTTGGGGTAGAAGTTCCACCAAATGAATGGCGATAGCAGAGACAATTGCGAGCACTATATTGATTGCTGGTCCGGCCGCGGCAACCAGCACCATGTCCCGTCTGGGGTGCCCGAGTCGGCTAAAATTGACAGGAACGGCCTTGGCCCAGCCAAACAGGAAGCCGCCGGCCATGATTAACAGGGCCGGCAGAATAATTGTTCCAAAACGATCAATATGAGCAATGGGGTTGAAGGTCACCCGTCCCAGCAGCTTTGCCGTGTCATCACCAAGTTTCCAGGCTACCCAGGCATGCGCGGCTTCGTGCATCGTGATGGCCAAGAGGACTGGCAGTAACCAAATTGAGGTAAGATAGAGTATTCCGTTGATATCCACTTTACTGCCTTAGCCTCTCAGGGCTTGCGTGAGTTGGTCAGCATAGTTTTTGGGCGCATTTCCAGCAGGATGCGGGCGCATCGCAAGTGCCCTGCCCCAGCGAGTCTGCGCCTTGTCTGATAAAGGCATGGCGACCGTGGCCACGTCTACCATCTCTGACAGGTCACCGGTACAATGCAGCACTGCGTCACACCCTGCATTGAGTACATCTTGTGCGCGTTGCGCAGGATTTCCCTCCAGGGCAGACATCGCGATGTCATCACTCATGAGAAACCCGTCAAACCCTATGTCACCGCGAATGACCTCGTTGATGACTTTTTGGGAGACAGTTGCGGGAGAATCGGGATCAACAGCATCGAAGACGATATGGGCGCTCATCGCGAGCGGCAGGTCGTTTAAGGATCGGAATATCGCAAAATCACTACGCTGCAAGGTTTCAATGTCGGTTTCAACGCGCGGCAACACCTGATGGCTGTCCACCTGCCCCCGGCCATGTCCTGGCATGTGCTTGACCACGGGAAGACAGCCTTCCTGCATCAGGCCATCTGACATCTTTCGAGCCAGAGCAACAATTACGTCAGGTTTCTTCGAATAAGCCCTGCTGCCAATCGCTTCTGTTGTTTCTGGCAATCCTAGATCAGCGACCGGCGCACAATCCACATTAATTCCAAGATCGCGTAATTGGGCACCAAACATCGCACCCAGGGAATGCGCCGCTTTCATCGCCCGCTGGGGTTCCCGCAAAAATAGAGTGCCTAAGGTTTGAGCAGACGGGCCTTCTACCCAAATCGGTGGACGTAAGCGCATGACAGTGCCCCCTTCCTGATCAATCAAGATTGGCGCGTCTTTGCGACCAACACATTCCCGTAAATCAGATGTCAGTTTGCGGATTGCCGCCGGCTCCTCACAATTTCGCCCGAATAGAATGAAGCCCAGCGGATTTGCATCACGCAAAAATCTACGTTCTTCAAGCGTTAGTTCGGTTCCGGAGACAGCGAATATAACCGCGAGCGGAATGGTCACGGGGCGCTACACAATGACAAACAGCTCATATCAGGGGGCGACGACCAAGCAGTCCTGTTTACGTGTTTTGAGCTTACCACAGAGACTGCCAGCCGCTGCACGGTCAGTCAGCGGACCAGCCTGAATTCGGAAGAACGTGCCGCGATCCAGCTTGATCGCTTGTACATTCAAGGACAGCTTTCCAAGAATATCAGTGTTGCCGGACTGCATACGTTTCCATTCACGTTCCGCTGCTGACTTGCTCGAAACGGACGCCAATTGAATCTTCCAACTTCCGGTAACAACAGCCCTAGCCGTCTTTGTAGCAGGCTTGGAAACGGGTTTGCTCTCGAACACTAGTGGCGGCGGCGGTGGTGACGGTACTTTGGCAATCAAAGGTTTGGGCGCTGCCGTTACCTTTGGCGCTTCTGGCGACGGCGGGGATGGTGGTGGTGGGGTTTTGGCCAATATATTCCGCGGGGCCTCGGGCTCGGGTCTCTCAGGCACCACTTCGACCAACGACGGCATCACTTCCGGTGCCACTAGACGTTCGGCAGGTTCTTCAGGTGGCGGAAGCAATCGCTCAACTGGTTCGTTCACCTGTCCCGGAGCGAACCGGTTGAATATGAGTTTGTCTTGATGCGGCACATCCAGCCCACCGGGAACTGCCGGTTTGCGTTTGATTGGCTTCGGAGAAGCCTGAACAACTGGGGCCGCCTCTTCAGCGCCCGAGCTGATACCCTGCTGAAAGGCAAACCAGCCAACAGCGCCCAATGCCACCATACCAATAAGCATAGCGCCGCCAGCATATAGCTTTGCGCGCCAACTCATGGCCGGTCTGGGCTCATCAAAAGGTTCATCCGCAACGGGATTGTCGAAATCGTCGTTGGGACCAATAATTTCCTGATCGCTCATGTCTGTGCCTCACTCCCGTAACTCATCAACTGGGGTTACGCCCATCACCTCGAGTCCAGAGGCAATTACTGTTTGTACTGCGCGTACTAACGCCATACGTCCCCGCGTCAGCTCCTCGTCATCGGCAATAACAAACCGCAATCCAGGCTCTTCCCGGGCTTTGCTCCACAGTGCGTGGAACGATGCAGCAAGGTCGTACAGGTAGAAAGCCAGCCGATGGGGTTCGTGCGCTTCTGCCGCCGCTTCGACCATTCTAGGCCATGCTGCGAGAGATCTGATCAGCGCGAGCTCATCCGATTCGGTCAACCGAGTCAGATCCGCTCTCCTCAGCCCTTCTGTGGTCAAATCAGCATCAGGAAATGCCTCCCGAGCCATATTGCCAACCGAATGGCAGCGCGCATGGGCGTACTGAACATAAAACACCGGATTGTCCCGGCTTTGTTCCCGGACCTTGACCAGATCGAAGTCCAGAGGGGCATCATTTTTGCGGGTCAGCATGATAAAACGAACGACATCTTTGCCGACCGCATCAACCAGATCACGCAAGGTCACAAAGGTTCCTGAACGTTTTGACATCTTGGCCGGTTCGCCGTTCTCCAACAGCCGCACCATCTGGCACAGCTTTACATCCAGCTTGCCCTCGCCTCCGGTAAGCGCATTAATTCCTGCTGAAACACGTTTGACATAGCCACCATGGTCGGCCCCCCACACATCAATCATGATCGGGAAACCGCGGCGGTATTTGTCCTGATGATAGGCAAGGTCACTGGCAAAATATGTCCATGAGCCGTCGGATTTCTTTACTGGTCGATCTGTGTCGTCTCCGTATTTCGACGCCTTGAACAGCATTTGGGGACGCTCTTCCCAATCATCGGGCAGTTTCCCCTTTGGCGGCTCCAGCGTGCCGACGTAAAGCAAATCATCGGCTTGGAGAGTTTCCATAACCTTGTCGACAGCTCCGGCTTCAACGAGTTCACGCTCTGACGAAAAAAAATCATGGCGAATACCAAGCGCATCCAGATCATTACGGATCAGATCAAGCATTGCTGCGACAGAAAATTCCCGAACGAAGGGCAGCCATTGGGCTTCTTCAGCGTCGCGCCATTTATCCCCTTCTCGATCCGCCAACTCTTGGCCAACCGGCTTGAGGTAGTCACCGGGGTACAGCCCTTCGGGAATGCCACCGATATTTTCCCCGAGGGCTTCGCGATAGCGCAGAAAGGCCGAACGCGCGAGAGCATCGATCTGCCCACCCGCATCATTGATGTAGTACTCCCGGGTGACTGCAAAACCGGCCTTTGCCAACAGCGAGGCCAGTACATCTCCAACCACCGAGCCGCGGGCATGGCCCACGTGCAACGGTCCGGTTGGATTGGCAGACACATATTCCACATTAACGGCACGGTTCTGACCCAGGTCGCTCTGTCCGTATGCAGTTCCAGCCTTAAGAATATTGTCCAGTTGTTGGAACCAAAAATTATTGGCCAACCGTAGATTGATGAAACCGGGGCCAGCGACCTCAGCGCTTTCCACAGATTCTACTGTTAGGAGACGCTCAGCGATAGTTTCTGCAAGATCACGCGTCTCGAGGCCGGCTGGTTTAGCCAGAACCATAGCTGCGTTAGTTGAAAGGTCGCCATGGCTGGGATCGCGCGGCAACTCAACTGAGATACGGCTTGTATCGGTTCCGTTTGGCAAATCTCCGTTTGCCACTAGAAATTCAATTTCTTTTTCAACATTGGCTTTAAAAGCACTGAAAACATTCATTAAACAACGTCCGGGTCAAACAACTTTCGATGCAATTCAAGGGCATAACGATCGGTCATCCCCGCGATGTAGTCGGCAGTAACACGGGCCCTGCCATGTTCGTTTTTTTCATGCGCCCGGGCCCACCATGCCGTGGGTAGCAGTTCTGGTTCCTGGAACAGCAAATTAAACATTTCAGTCACCACACGCCGGGCCTTGGAGGTCATCCGGTTCACGATGTGGTGGCGATACATGTTCTTGTAGAGGAAAGCTTTTACCGCCTGATCTGCTTCGGCGATCTCGTCCGAGAACGTGACCACTGCATGATCCAGCGCACGCACCTCGTCCGGAGAGCCGGCTTCGCTCTTTGCGAGGTTGTTGCGGGATACCGACAGGACATCAGCAACCATTGAACCGATCAAATGACTGATGCCCACATGAATGAGGCGCAACCTGTCAATCTGGCCATATTCTGCCTCAACAGCCGCAAATGCAGATCCTACCAAGGGCAATTCCTTGAGGTGCTCGAGATCAAACAAACCGGCCCGTAGCCCGTCGTCGATGTCATGGCTATTATAGGCGATATCGTCGGAAATGGCCGCCACCTGGGCTTCAGCCGAAGCATAAGTGTCCAGTTCCAGATCGTGATCGGCAACATACTCCACGGTCGCGGCGGGCAGCGCGAGATCACTGACGGCATAATGCCCAGTGAGAGGCCCGTTGTGTTTAACAACACCCTCCAGGGTCTCCCAAGTCAGGTTCAGGCCATCAAATGTTGGGTAGCGTTCTTCCAGCTTGGTAAGGATGCGAAGTGTCTGGGCATTATGATCAAAACCACCAAACGGAGCCATCGCGGTATCTAACGCGTCTTCTCCCGCATGTCCGAAAGGTGTGTGTCCAAAATCATGCGCCAGCGCGAGTGCCTCGGCTAGATCTTCATTCAGCCCCAGCGAACGCGCTAGCGTGCGGGCGATCTGCGCGACTTCGAGTGAATGAGTCAGGCGCGTCCGATAATAATCACCCTCATGATACACGAAGACTTGGGTCTTGTGTTTGAGACGTCGAAAGGCGCTGGAATGAATAATCCGGTCCCGATCACGCTGATAACAGCTACGATACCCACTTTCCTGCTCTGCATGGAACCGCCCACGTGTTGCAAGAGGATCGCAGGCATAGGGTGCCAATCCCAACCCATAATGGTCCGGTCCGGCGGGCGTCAGCTTAAGTTCTGCGGGTGTTGATGACATTTGGCGCAAAGTACGTGTGCCCGCCTCGATTGCAACGTAAAATTGACAATTCGTAAGTTATGACTGATTACCTGAGCGAATTGAGGTACTATCGCGCCATGAACGAAGCAACCACCACCACAAACGACCCGGTAACGCTAACTGGGATTGGTTTGAGCGAAAGCGCCGTCAAACAGTTATCCAACTTGATTGAAGCTGACGGCAATGACGCGCAAATGCTGCGCATCACCGTCAATGGCGGGGGCTGCTCGGGATTTACCTATTCCTTCGATTTCGATGACACGGCCAACGACGACGACCGTACCTTCGAAACGGATGGCGTGAAGGTCATAGTCGACACGGCCTCCCTCGAATTCATCGACGGCGCTGTTCTCAATTTTGTTGAATCGTTGGGTGGAACCCACTTCACGCTAGAAAACCCGAATGCCACGTCTTCGTGCGGCTGCGGTTCATCCTTCTCGGTCTACTAAAACCACACGAGCTACTAAAACCACACGAGGCCTTTAGGCTGCCCGCATGCCCCCAAGACGCTGCCCGATCAGCCCGTCGGCTTCGACCATGATGCGATCTATAAGTTCCCTGCAACTAGGAATGTCGTTAATCAGACCTGCAACCATACCGCACGACCAGGCACCTGAATCCATATCGCCATCGAGCATGACCTTTGGGTAAACTCCGGCGACTTCCTCCATGATGTCTTCGAACTCAATATTATCACCGAGTTCCTTTTCCTTTGCGAGCAGACGTTCCACAGCCGTGTTGGTCAGCACGCGTTCCGTATTACGCAACGAGCGCATGACCAAGCGCGTGTCGAGCTCGGTTGCAGCTAAAATGGCTTGCTTCACGCGTTCATGGATAGGCGCTTCCTGCGTCACCATGAAACGCGTGCCCATGTTCATCCCTTCAGCCCCCATGGCGAGCGCAGCTACCAGCGAACGGCCGTCTGCCATTCCACCTGAGGCCACAAACGGGATTTCAAGTTCGTCCGCGGCTCGTGGCAGCAGGATCATGTTCGGAATGTCGTCTTCGCCAGGATGACCGCCGCACTCAAATCCATCGACAGAGACAGCATCACACCCTATTTCTTGCGCCTTCAGGGAATGGCGCACGGACGTACATTTGTGAATGACTGTAATGCCAGCATCCTTAAGATACGGGAGAACCTGAACGGGGTTGCGTCCGGCCGTTTCAACAATTTTCACGCCACCATCGATGATGGCTTTTACATAGCTGGGATAGTCCGGTGCTGCGACGCTGGGAAGGAAGGTCAGGTTCACAGCAAACGGCTTGTCGGTCATGTCGTTACATCGCGCGATCTCGTTGGCTAAATCCGGAGCGGTCTTCTGTGTGAGACCAGTGATAGTACCCAGGCCACCAGCATTCGACACGGCTGCGGCCAGTTCAGCGAAGCCTACATAGTGCATGCCTCCCTGAATGATTGGATGTTCGATGTTCAGCATTTCGGTGATTCGGGTTTTCATGCGGGGCTCCTGATCGCGTCGCGTTCGAGTTCGAATTCTTCGGAAAGACTGGCCTGTGCGTCATACGCTTCCATAGACTTATGACATGCCGGGCAAGTCATCTGCGGTACCACAACGTGACCGCAGGATTTGTGTTGTATATTAATGGAATGCGGGCCCTCACCCAGCCATTTGTCGCCCCAGGATTTTATGGAAATAATTACCGGCCATAAATCGCGGCCCATCGCAGTAAGGAGATAATCGTAGCGTGCTGGGTGCTCGCTATAGGCTTCTCGGCGCAAAACGCCGATGTCCTGAAGACGCTTAAGGCGTCGGCTCAGCAGATGAGGCGAAGCCCCAGTCTGGCGTTGAAGGTCATCAAATCGGCGGTTTCCGAGAAACGTCTCCCGCAGAATCATCAGCATCCAGGCGTCACCAAACAACTCGATTGCCCGGGCGACAGTACAGGTGTTTTCAGCTAGATCAGCGCGGCTCATATCTACTCACTTCAGAATATGTAGTTACTAGTGACAGACACGCGGCAGAACATCAAGATTGCGCGCGTTTAACCCGCGATGGACGGACTGTTCAAAGACACCTCTTCGCAAACCGGCAGCAGCCCTCTAGATTGCGCAGTCTCTTCATCCTGCTGTGTAGAACAATCATGAAAATTGCTACGTGGAATGTAAACTCGGTTAAGGCTCGCCTTCCTAATCTCCTTGAATGGCTCGATGAGGCAAAACCCGATGTTGCCCTACTTCAGGAAACCAAAACCGTCGATGAAACCTTCCCAGCGATGGAGCTTGAAGACCGCGGATACAATTGCGCTGTCCACGGACAAAAGAGTTACAATGGCGTTGCCATCCTTTCCAAATATCCGCTGGAAGATGTTGTAACAGGCCTGCCTGGCAATGAAGAAGACGAACAGGCCCGCTATATTGAAGCTTGGGTTGATGCGGGCGGCAATGACGGCGTACGGGTTGCCTCAATCTATCTACCCAATGGCAACCCCACACCTGGTGATAAATACAACTACAAGCTACGCTGGATGGATCATCTGGCAGTACGTGCGGCCGAGCTTCTAATCACAGAAGAAGCAGTCGTTCTCGGTGGAGACTACAATGTCATCCAAGCCGACAGAGATTGTTATGACCCTGCTGCCTGGACCGATGACGCGCTGTTCCTGCCCCAGACGCGGGCCAAATTCAGGACTCTGCTCAATCTGGGTTACACCGAGGCATGGCGTTCACTGCACAATGAATCCCACGCGTATTCTTTCTGGGACTATCAGGCCGGAGCCTGGCAAAAGGATAACGGAATTCGCATTGACCATTTCCTGCTATCTCCCCAGGCAACCGATAAGCTGAGCGCCTGCGAAATCGACAAGGGCCCGCGCGGTAAACAGAAAGCTTCTGATCACACGCCGGTGTGGTGCGAGTTGAACGCCTAACGCTATAGTACTCACGTACAAGAGGAGAATAGCAATGTCGTTCGCCGTCGAATCCGAATTTGCCAAAGCCGTCCGCGATGTACCGCGCCGAGTACTGCCTGTCATTGATGTTGGCAAGGCCCGAATGGGCGATGCTAGTGCCATTGAGCAGGTCTCGAGCCAGTGGCGCGATGTCTGGGAAAGCCTCGGGTTTCTGTGCATCGTCAATCACGGCTTGGAACCGGAACTAATTCAAGGCATGCATGATGCGGCAGCACGCTTTCATAGCCTGCCGCTGGAAACCAAGCTCTCTGTGAAAGTGACCCACGACCAGAAGGGCTATGTCCCCTCAAGAGGCGGGCTGACGACCCATTCCAAGTTCCACAACTCCAAGAAACTGAACACCGTCGAATGCCTAGTGCTGGCAACCGACTATCCTGACGACAATCCGAACGTGGCCGAGGGCAAGCGATTCTATGGGCAAACACCATGGCTGTCAGAAGACGTACTGCCGGGCTTCAAGGACACGGCACAAAATTACATGGCGAGGATCACTGATCTAGGAAAATCCCTGCTGCCCGTCTGGGCCCGTTCACTTGAACTAGATGCGGGGTTTTTCAATCCGTTCTTTGTTCAGAGTTACACTTATTTTCGGGTTGCCAAATACGCGCCCAAAAGCGACCTTGAAGACGGTGAACTAGGATCAAACGCACATTGCGATACGGGCTTTAATACCTTCCTACCGCCAGCCAATGAGGAAGGCATCCAGATTCTTGGTGAGGACGATGTCTGGTTCTGGCCAGACCTGCCAGACGGTGCAGTTATGGTGAACATGGGCTATTTCTTCGAGCGTTGGACCAACAACCGCTTCCGCGCGACCCCGCACCGGGTTATTCCACCCACTGACCACGATCGCTATTCCTTCGCCTGCTTCGTCAATCCCGGCTTCGACACACCCGGCAATTGCTTGCCGACCTGTGTCGGACCAGACAACCCAGCCCAGTACGACCCCATGACCTATTGGGAGTACTTTGACTGGTACATGAAAAATTCCTACACCCATTACGGCAAGCTAAAGGTTAGTGGAGAGAATGACGTCACAGCCTAACCGTACTCTTACAGTGCGACTGCGCGTGCTGCGTGCATACATTCTGGCACTCTATCTGGGAAAGAAGGGCTATCGCGCGGCCCTGATAACCTACGCCATCGGTTTCTGGGTATTTGCGGTCGGTGCCATGTTAATCGCCTTTTGGCAGGTCGATCCTCCCTCAACAATAGTTCCGGTACGTATTGTGATGCTTCACGTTGGGTTGTTTATCCTCGTGATGATGACATTCCCAGTGCTGCGCTGCGCGTTCGACACAGATGATCTGACGCGTCCCCAGTCACGGTTTCGCCGGATACTGGAACCGACTGTGATCGGTCTGTTCTCTCCCTTCTATGTGATGTTTCTTGTCGCAAGTTTCATCAGATATGTCGGGCCAATAATGTTTGGCAGCGGATAGCTATTCTGGTGCGCGCAGGCGCATTACACCTATAATGCGAGCCTCACGATGGGAGATCAGCGAATGTCTCTAACAACGGAAACCGAGTTTAGCCGTCAGGTCCGAAATTTGTCGCATCGTAAGCTGCACGTTGTTGATGTAGGCCCGGCCCTAGCCGGTGATCCCGCCGCAATCGAGGCGCTGGCTACCGAATGGCGCGAAGTCTGGGAAGGCATCGGCTTCATGTGTATCGTCAACCACGGTGTTTCCATGGATGTCACACGGCGGATGAACGAGGCTGCGCGCGAATTTCACGATCTGCCCCATGACGTAAAAATGTCGATCCCGGTAACACGAGATCAAAAAGGCTACATCCCGGCACGCAGCGGCGTCACTACCCATTCCGAATTTCACAAAAGCAAGAAGCTAGACACGGTCGAGTGCCTGGTTCTGGCCACCGACTACCCGGTCGATCACCCTGAGGTGCAGTCTGGAAAACAGTTTTATGGTCGGATGCCTTGGCTTTCAGAAGACGCCCTACCCGGCTTCCGCGTCGCCGCCGAAGACTATATGGCGACGATCACTACGCTCGGAAAAAAGCTACTTCCGGTCTGGGCTCGTTCTCTCGACTTGGACCTGAACTTCTTCAACGACAAGTTTGAGAACACCTACACCTATTTCCGCATGGCGAAGTACCCACCCAAACCCGATCTGGACGAAGGCGAACTCGGCCTACAAGCCCACATCGACACTGGATTCATGACCTTTCTACCCCCGGCAGACGAAGACGGCCTGCAGATTTTAGGGTCTGATGGTGAGTGGTTCTGGCCGGATGTCCCCGAAGACGCGTTGATCGTTAATATGGGCCAATTCCTAGAGCGCTGGGCCAACAAGCGTTTTCGTGCAACGCCACATCGAGTGGTGCCACCAAAGATTAATGATCGGTATTCGCTGGCCTGTTTTGTTAATCCCGGATTCGAGGCCGTCAGCGAATGTTTGCCCACCTGCACGGATGTTAATAATCCACCAAAATTTCCAACTCAGACCTACTGGGACTTTTTCAACTGGTACATGACCAACACCTTCACCCATTACGGCAAGATCAAGGCCGGAAAAAACAATCAGGCCGAAATTTAAGCCATAACTTCACTCTAAGAGAGGACTCAAATGGCATTTTTCGAACTACGCCAGTACAAGATTCGTCGCGGCAAGATGAAAGAATGGCTCAAGATATTCGACGAGGAGATCGCACCCTTTCAAATTTCTAAGGGCATGGTGGTCTGCGGCTCATTCCATGGCGAGACAGATGAATCCATCTTCGTCTGGATCCGACGTTTTAACAACGAAAAGGAACGGGTACGCCTCTACAAAGCTGTCTATCAGGATCCGCATTGGGTGTCCGAGATTTCGCCGCGCGTGGGCAAGCTGATAGACCGCGAAAAAATCCAAGTTCAACGGATTGTTCCGAACAAAAAATCGACCGTTCAGTAGATATTTGTAGCATCGCCACAACCGAATTATCGGTTCGGTTGTGGCAACAATCCGCAAGTCAGGCCTACCGCCTGGGTCAAGGACCGCGCCCTTTGGCACACAGTGCAATCACAACGAGCAACAATACAACGGCAACAGCATTCACTTATCGGAGATGACATAGCTCGAATAGCGAGCCTCGTCTGACGTTTGTGACACGCCCGTATAGAGAATCGTGAACACCACCACAACAAGCGAAAAACAATCTAAGTCGATCGGGTACTCGTCGCAGAAATCTGACCTCCTTGGCTATGAAAACAGCCTAGCCGTTACAAATCGGCATAAACATGGGTCTCCGCTTTCGCACCCGGATGAGTGGTAGCACCATAGCGTGCATCGCCGACGGTCTGGGTGTATTTCCAGATTGTACCGGACTGATAGTTCGTTTCGATCGGCTTCCACTTAGTACGACGGGTCTCAAGCTCGGCATCCGAAACATGAACATCAAGCGTGCTCTTCTCGCCATCGATGGTGATCATATCGCCATCTTCAAGCAAACCAATCGGACCGCCCACAGCTGCTTCCGGGCCAACATGGCCGACGCAGAAACCACGCGTACCGCCCGAGAAACGACCATCAGTGATCAGCGCAACCTTTTCACCCATGCCCTGTCCATAAAGCGCACCGGTTGTCGACAGCATTTCACGCATTCCCGGACCGCCTTTCGGACCTTCGTTCCGAATAACCAATACGTCGCCTTCTTCGTACTTTCTGGCAAGGACTGCTTGCAGGCAATCTTCCTCTCGCTCAAAAACCCGCGCCGGACCGGTGAAGATTATTTTTTCCATACCCGCTATCTTTACAATCGCTCCCTGCGGAGCGAGATTGCCCATAAGGCCAACAACGCCGCCCGTGGTCGAAAGGGGGTTCGTGATCGGCCGAATGACGTCCTGGTCATCAGGGAAGTCAACGTTCGCATAATTCTCGGCCAAGGTTTTGCCCGTCACGGTCATGCAATCGCCATGCATGAAACCGCCCTTGAGTAGCTCCTTGATCACAACACCAACGCCGCCAACTTCGAACATGTCCTTGGCAACATAACGGCCACCTGGCTTTAAATCAGCAATGTAGGGCGTCTTACGAAAAATTTCGCAGACATCCATAAGGTCGAACTCTATCCCGGCTTCTGACGCCATGGCAGGCAGATGCAGGCCAGCATTGGTCGAACCGCCTGTCGCCGCAACGACCGCGGCTGCGTTTTCAAACGACTTGCGGGTCACAATGTCCCGCGGACGGAGCTGGGACTTCACCAGTTCCATCACAGCCTTGCCGCTGGCAACGGCGTATTCGTCTCGGTTTTCATAGATTGCAGGCGCACCCGCCGAATGGGGCAGCGCCAGACCGATTGCTTCAGAGACGCAGGCCATAGTGTTGGCCGTAAACTGTCCGCCACAGGCGCCTGCCGATGGGCAGGCAGCGCATTCGAGTTCGTGTAAATCTTCATCCGACATCTTACCGGCCGCATTCGCACCAACACCCTCGAAAACATCGATAATGGTCACATCCTTGCCCTTAAAATGGCCCGGTAGTATTGAGCCACCATACATAAAGACCGAGGGCACGTTAAGGCGCAGCATAGCCATCATCAGGCCCGGTAGTGACTTGTCACAACCTGCAAGTCCCACAATTGCATCATAGGAATGACCGCGTACAGTCAGCTCGGTCGAATCCGCGATTACTTCGCGGCTGACCAGCGAGGAGCGCATGCCATCATGGCCCATTGCGATGCCATCAGTCACGGTAATGGTGGTGAACTCGCGCGGGGTACCACCAGCTTCACGTACCCCCAACTTAGCCGCCTGGGCCTGACGCGACAATGCGATGTTACACGGAGCCGCTTCGTTCCAAGTGGTAACAACTCCGACAAAAGGCTGCCTTATCTCTTCGTCAGTCATGCCCATGGCGTAATAGAATGCGCGATGGGGTGCGCTGGTCTTGCCAACCGAAACGTGCCGGCTCGGCAATTTTGATTTGTCCCACTCTCCGCCTGGCGTGTTTCCGTTCATAATCTCTTCCTTCCCCGATTTCGGGTTTGTACATGCGTTGTTTTTAGTTTTAGAGCATACGCGCGCCGGGTTTCCGTGACCAGAATCAAGCTCATCAAGCTGCGCTCAGGCGCTCCAGCGCACTTTCGAGTTTTTCCTTGGCCGCACTGGCGTCCCTGCGGCGCTCATGCTGTTCCTCAACCACGGCGTCGGGTGCCTTGGCGAGGAAACTTTCATTGGCGAGCTTTTTGTCATAGCCAATAATTTCCTTGACCAGCTTATCGATTTCCTTCGCCAGACGAGCCCTCTCTGCATCCAGATCGATAAAGTCAGCCAGGGGCAAGGCCAGTGTGGCTTCATCCAGAATTATCTGAACAGCGCCAGTTGGGAGCTCGGCATCTATCTCAACCGCAGCAAGACGCGCCAGACTGAGAATTTGACTCTCGTTGGCTGCCAGACGCGCCTTCGTCTGATCCGATGCCCCCCTAAGGATAGCGGGAATGCGCGCACCTGCTGGGACGTTCAGTTCACTGCGTACGGTCCGGACTTCGGTAATGAACCTTACGGCCCAGTCGAGTTCCGCCTTGGACTCGTCATTGATCGGAGCGATGTCATCTGCGGGCCAGGACGCATGAATCAACATCCCCTGCCCATCACCAAAAGAACTCCAGAGCTCCTCGGTGATGAACGGCATGAACGGATGCAGGA
>JAPKDV010000135.1 GCA_028822385.1 Alphaproteobacteria bacterium | reverse complement strand
TCCATATGGATGATCTGGCCGTCGAAGCGATGAAGGGCCGGATGGGTCAACGCCTCGCTTGCCAACGACGGCGCTCCGTCTTTCGGCTGATTGAAAATGATCACGTCCGGTTTGGCAGCGACAATTTCTTCCAACTCCACCTTGCCGTACCCCCGGATGCCGAGGTCACTGGCAACGTTCTGAATGCCTGCAGCAGCGAGGACTTCGTCGACGAGAGTCTCTGCGCCGCTGGTAAATCCACGGGCTCCTAACACGAGTGCGCGCGGCGGTGGCCCCTGCGGGGGTTCTATGTTGGCAAGTCGCCGGTTCATCTCTTCAATCATGGCATCTCCCCGAGCCTGGACGCCCAAAACACTCGACAAGGACACGATCTGCCCACGGATTTCGTCAAAGGTCTCAGGAATCGGCAGGTCTAAGACGGCAATGCCCAATCGCCTCAGCATGCGGACCGCAGGCCGCGCAGCGAACCTTCCGGCGACGACAAGATCTGGTTGCATCGCCAGCACTTCCTCAGCCTCGCCATGATTTGGCGGAATATCTCTCACGCGGTCCGCTACAAAGGATAGCGAAGGCCGCGACGAAAGAAACGTCACGGATCGCAGCACGTCACGTTCGGCGAGTAAGACTAATAGCTGGTCGGCACAGAGATTGATCGAGACCACACTCTTAGGTGGGTCGGCACGCACGATGGCAGGCGCGACGGAAATGATACTCACCAACGTGACGGTAAACACAAGACACCGGCGCGCCCCCATGGCTAGAATTTCAAACTTGTACCTATAAATGCACCACGACTAGGACCTGGGAAACCATCGGCCGTCTCAAACTTGCGATTCAATAAGTTGTTAATTCTACCGAATATGGCAACTGTCTCATTGACATCGAATGCTCCCGAAAGATCGACGATAGTGTGGCTTCCCTTATAGACACAACAGTTCGCACCAAACGCGTTCGGGTCGCGTGACACATCCCTGCCTGCGCCATTGAAACGTAGGGTGCCAGCGAACGACAGCCGATCTGTTGTTTGATGACGCACATCAAGGCTAAGCTTCTGCTTGGGCCGTCGTAGCAGGTCTTGCCCATTGTTTCCAAGTTCTGCGCGAGTAAAGGTGTGGTCCAACCGCACCGTCCACTTAGTCGACACTCGTGCAGCTATGAATGTCTCGAGCCCATAAATATCACCTCGAGATTTGTTGATAACCGTAGAGGCTGGGAACCCTTCGGTTACCATGATGTTTTTGATCTCTTGATTAAAATAGGTCGACCCCACAATAAGGTCCCCACCTCTCAAGGTTTTCTCGAACCCGACCTCCCAGCCAAAGCTACGCTCAGGACGAAGGTTCGGGTTTCCGTCAAAAGCGGCGAAGAAGGGCGCGGGGCCTCGTGAGCTGCCAAACAACTGGTCCAGCGCCGGCGCACGAAACCCCGTACCTACCGACCCTTTCAGCCGCAGTCCGCGACCTGGAAACGCAACGACTGGCGCGAACCGGTACGTCAACTTAGATCCTGCTGTTTCATGATCATCGTAGCGAGTACCAAGCGTGCCAAAGACTCGCTCACCGAATGAAAATTGATCCTGAATAAATACTGCGTTCGTACGTGCGTCAGCTTTGGTACTTCCCGTGGTATCACCACCGCCAAAGTTGGAAACTGTAGCACTTCGAAGCGAATCTAATTCACTCTCAAGCCCGAGCGTCAGAATATGGCTATCTAACCCGAGATAGTTATTCTGCATTTCCAATTTTTCTTTGTCACCCCGGCCATCAAATCGCTGCAATGAGTTGGCCAACCCATCTGGCACATTGAAGCTATCTCTATCGTGCCGTGTGAATGAGTACGCCACGGCCGACTCAACTAAGCCGCCGAACAATTCGGCCTGCACCTCTGCACGAGCGAACCATTGGCGGGTTCGTCCGTAAGCATCAGGGTCTTCAAACGACACATCCTGTTCATTCCGTGTCCGGATGTGATGAACAACCAGTCCAACGTCGACGCCTTCTGCGAGCTCATAACCAAGGCGCATTGAGCCTGAATTGGATTTGTACCCGTCATCTTCCTCGATGGCGCCAGCTAAAGTTTCGCGGTAGCGTGCCGGGGTCAGGCTCTCGCCATCGCTATTCACATGGCTTGTACCGAATGCATAGCGCAATTTTCCCTTACTGCCTGATGCCCTGAGGGAACCGCTCACTGTGTCGAAAGACCCACCCTCAAGCTCTGCCACATATTGGGCCGGGCCAGACCCTAGCGTGGTGGTGACGTTAATGACGGCACCAATAGCGTCAGAACCGAAGAGCGTGCTTTGCGGGCCACGGACGACCTCGACACGCTCTATGTTGCTTGTTAGCAGGTGCGCAAAGTCGAAGGCACCGTTAGGCGTACTGGTATCGCTTACTTCTATGCCGTCAATGAGAATAATAGTGTGGGAGCTCTCGCTTCCGCGTGAAAAAATAGAGGTTTGCGCGCCTAACCCGCCAGACTGAACGACCTGCAACCCTGGCACCGCAGCCAACACTTCAACAATAGTGCGCTGTTGTTTGGCCTCGATGTCCGCCCGCGTGATAACGGTCACCGAGCTAGCAATTTCCTCACGCGGCGTGCTCAGGCGAGTCGCAGTAACGACCGTTTCTGGCAGAAGGGCTTGAGCGCCAGCTGGACTTGCCGCGCTAGCAGTTAGGACGCCCAGAACGAGCGCTTTCATCAGTAACTTATTTTTCATTATCTTCTCCGATGCGGTGTACGTGGCGCACATTCGCAACGTCGAAGGCCACACAGAGATGCTGCACCCCAATAGGGGGGCGGACATATTGCCGAAAAAGCAAGAGCTTCCATCTCACGGACCCACAGCTACGACGTACAATCGTCGTCATCGCGGCGGAATTCCGCACCACCGAGCGCCCCGATCGACGGATGGATGACGGCGACGGCAGGTCTCCTGGCTTGCGGGTCTCTACTGCATGCCCTGCCTTCCCGGTTTCCCAGTGGCTAGAATAGACATGAGCTCGCCGCTCACAGTTGCGGGGGCAGCCACGGTATTGACCTAAGCCTCACCGTGTTCCCTTTTCACCCCTTGCGGGGAACCGTCGCAGCCGTTCTAACATGGCGCGGGCATAGCGAGTCAAGTCCTCGGCAATCAATGGTCAGGATGATGATCGTCGGGCTCATATTTTGGTGAGTCATGTACCGCGCGCCACCGAGCAACGCGCGCAGTTTCTCCCTCGTAGCGCGCCAATTGACGGAGTGCGACACGCAACGCCACCCGCGCAAAACGGCCGGTGGTTTGAAACGCAGCAGGATCGGTATTGCTCCGCAATGCGTTGGCTACTTCTGTTTTGACCCGGTTTGACTCGGTAGCACCCCACGCATCGAGAAGGCTTTGAAAATGATCGTGGGCAGCGGTATCGAATTCCTTCGGCCGCCCGAGAGGATCAAATGTGGGGTTCTCAGGATAGAGATTGAGGCAGGGCACCATCTCCTTGGGAATAGGGAGGTTTGCCGAATGGGTACGCGCACGACGCAAGACCTTCGGCAGAACATGGGTGTGGGGGCCTTCCGGTGTGGGAAGATGAGCATTCTGTGAACCGACACGCTGCCTGACTTCTATCCGTCCCATTCGAGACTCAAAGACGCGATGGGGACTTGCCGCCGCGATGGCCGCCATTACGTCTGGCATCGCGATCACGTTCTTGCCCACAAGACCCCTTAGGAACGCCAGCAACGACGGCTCGTCTGTGCGAATCATCGCGTCGACATTCGTAACACCGGCACCCAGATCGAACAGAGAGCTGGTGCGGTCCTCTACAAGGATAGCCTCTTCATCGCGACCGACCTCAGTCAGGTGGGTTCGACTGTTCATTCGCGCGGCGTCTTCGGGCAGACAAAAGGCGACACCATGGAGCCACCGGCCAGGTCGAGAACTCACGGTCTCATATGCAATTGGCATTGCACCACATGGAACGACGACACGAATCGCACCTCGCGAAGTTGCGCGAACCAATGGTGAGTCCACCAACAACGTCTCGTCTTTGTCGCGCATGAACTCTGCAATTGCACCGAACGCACCTAATGACCACCCACTGCTCGAGGTCGCAAGGTGTTCAGTGATCGCGTGTTCGATGTTTATTTCTATCGCTGCGTCGGTGTGAACCATTCCTCATCCATGAGTTGCTTCCAGAGTTTCTTATGAACTACGGCGCCGCGCGCAAAAACATCGTCTTCCCGCGCGACCGTTAGCGCCCCGTCAAAGACAAGGAAGTGACCATCGACTGCGACATGCCGAACAATCGATCCATTGGCATACAGAAGGTTATTCAACGGTTCGGGCGGCAACGCACCGGCACCGACAAACCAATCGGATAGATCCAACGTGATAAAATCTGCCTTGGCGCCTACTGCAATGCGTCCAAGGTCGGGCCGACGCAAACCGTCCGCAGCGACGACCGTGGCGCCATCAACCGCGCCCCAGATCGTTGGTAATTCGGCCTGGGGCGCACCAATCAGTCTCGCCCGCACTTTCCCGGTAATCACAGCAAGTTTGATATTCTCGATCAAGTCATTGGAGTGCGTATCGATCGCGATATTGGTGGCGATGCCAGCAGCCAGGGCCTCGGGATAGGGTTGTGTGGCGCCGCCGGCGCCGCCAGCCGATGGGCAGTGAGCGAAGACGGCCCCATGGCGTTTCAATATCTCCGGGTCGGTCTCCCAATCCAGCGCCATCATGTGGGCGCCGAAGAAGGGCCCGGCGAACCCGCCTAGTTTTTCAAGCCATTGAGTCGGTGACAGTCCGCCGTGTAGCCGTCGGACTGCATCGGTCTCGGTATCACGCTGTGACAAGTGAATATGTATGCCCGTGCCCAAAACGGCCGCTGCTTCAATGATCGCGCCCATCGTTTCATCGGTGTGGGTGTCGGTCGCGTGCGGCGCCATCATGGGCATGATGCGCCCTTCGTGGACCCCCATATACTTCTTTCCAAATTCTAAATTTGCCGCGATTTCCTCGAGCGTATCTGGAACGGAGTCGAACAGCGCCTGATCGTCCTCGCGGAACCAGATGCCATCGAGCCGAGCCGTCCCGGGAATCATGCCACCGGGAAATCCGCGGGCGCCCCATGCTCCAGCGACACGAACGTATGACTCGGCCTGCCTCAGGCTGAGACTCATCTCGACTTGGGTCGTACAACCCGCCTTCAGAACCTCCGCCAGGTTAAAAGCGGTCAAGTCATCTAATTCGTCGTCGGAGAGCGTCTCCATGAGCTTGATGGGCCGCGAGAACGACCGGCCGCCCTCAATCAGGCCGCGGGTTGGGGTCGCGCTGGCGACATGGGTGTGCCCGCTGATCAGACCGGGCATGAGTAGCTGGTCAGGAAGTGAGAGGCGGGGGCCCTCACCCACTAGCCGATCACCGCTAACCGCCACGATTCGGTCGTTCTCCACCTGGATCGACCCCCCCCGGAGCAGTTGGGAGCCTTCGGCGCCGCTGGCCAAAACCCAGCCTGCCTCAACGAAATACGACCC
>JAPKDV010000134.1 GCA_028822385.1 Alphaproteobacteria bacterium | reverse complement strand
CGCAAGCGCGAAGAGGTTTATGCCGAACTTCCCGCCAAGCACATGTTCTGGCTGACCCCCGCGCACAACAAGGCGCCGGGCGGGGAGAGCTTTGTTGATTTGATAGGCCGAACCACCGCTGTTATCGACCGCCTGACCGAGCTTTATGAGGGACGCGACATCGTGGCCGTCACCCATGGTGGGACAATCCGCGCCGCCATCGGGCATGCGCTGGGACTTGACCCTGAAACCGCGCTCGCCTGCCAAGTCGACAATTGCTCGGTCACCCGGATTGACCGGTTCGGCCCAACAGAAAGCCATCCAGACGGTGCCTGGGCAATTTTCCACATCAACCAGATCCCGACTATGGACTCGACGCTGGCCCCTGATCACACGGCCATGCTAGCTTCGGTCCAGCGCTAAAACAGGGAAGTCCGGTGCGGGAACCCTTTAGTTTTCCAAGGCCGGTGCTGCCCCCGCAACTGTAACGGTGAGGCCGCGCACAATATCCCACTGACAAGTTCGTCGGGAAGGGTGTGCGAGGCTGCTGACCCGGAGCCAGGAGACCTTTTCGGCGCGTGATATTTGCGCAATCGACCCTCGGGAGGAGGAACGACGCCGTGGACAAGACGAGTTCCAGCTCAAACAACAATGCGCGCCCAAAATCGCGCCTGCCCGCGCTCACGCTTGTGTTGGGTGGTGCGCGTTCGGGCAAGAGCATCCATGCAGAAGCGCTGATCGCTGCCCATCTTAGTGCGGACACCGCCACACGCCGGGCAACCTATATCGCCACCGCGGAAGCCGGTGATCAGGAGATGGAGCAGCGGATCGCCGCCCATCGTGAACGCCGTGGCAACCAATGGCGTACAGTCGAAACCCTGCTCGCGCTTGGTGGCGCCATCGTCGCCAACACCGCGCAGAACGAACCTGTTCTCGTTGATTGTCTGACGCTGTGGCTGTCCAATGTGATGCACGCCGAACTTGATATTACCGCCGAGACCGAAGCCCTACGTGATGCCCTCGACCGCGCCCACGGTCCGGTTGTATGCGTTTCCAACGAAGTCGGCCTCGGCATTGTACCAACCACCAAACTGGGCCGGGAGTTTCGCGACGCGGCGGGTCGCTTGAATCAATTCATTGCCGCCAAGGCCGACCGGGTCGAGTTCATTGCTGCCGGGTTGCCCATCACCCTGAAGAACGAGACATCATGAACCGCATACCTACCACTGTGATCACGGGCTTTCTGGGCGCCGGCAAAACCAGCCTGATCCGTCACCTGCTCGAAAACGCGAATGGCCGTCGTATCGCCCTGATCATCAACGAGTTCGGTGATCTGGGTGTGGACCGTGCCATCGTCGATGGATGCGCAATTCCGGGTTGTGAGGAAGGCGACGTGGTGGAACTCGCCAATGGCTGCATCTGCTGCACCGTTGCCGATGACTTCCTCCCAACGATTACAGCGCTGCTCGACCGTGATAGACCACCCGATCATATCGTGATTGAAACTTCCGGCCTCGCTCTGCCCAAGCCGCTGCTGAAGGCCTTTGCGTGGCCTGAAGTCCGTGCTCGTACAACGGTGGACGGCGTTGTCACCGTAATTGATGCCGGTGCGGTTCTCGATGGGCGCTTCGCCGATGACCCGGAGGCCGTGGAAGCGGCCCGGGCCGAAGACCCTTCGCTTAATCACGATAACCCACTTGAAGAATTGTTCGTCGACCAGCTGAGTTGCGCCGATCTGATCATCGTCAACAAGTCCGATCTGATGATCGGTGATGGCGCGGAGATAGATGCTGCCCTCGACCCTCATCGTCGTCCCGGTGTGAAGGCTGTTCGCGCCACACATGGCCGCATCAATCCGACAATTTTGCTCGGCATTGGTGCCGGAGCTGAAGACGATTTGGATACACGCCCCAGCGTCCATGACGGCGATGACGAACACGATCATGACGACTTTGACAGTTTCGTGGTCTCCCTCGGAGCGATTGACGATCCTGACGCGCTTGAAGGCAGGCTCACAGACGCTGTCGCCGCCCACGACATCTACCGGATCAAGGGCTTCATCCATGTTCCCGGAAAGGCACGACGGTTGGTGCTGCAGGGTGTCGGGTCACGTTTTCAGCGGTATTTTGATCGTGACTGGAGCGCCGATGAAACCCCGCGCACAGAGCTGGTGGTGATTGGAAAATCCGGAATGGATCGCGGTGCTATCTCAGCCATGATCGGCTAATGCATCTTCTCGCCACAACTCCGGGGGCGGTTGATGATGGGTCTGAAGCCGTTAATCTTGGTCAGACTCCCGGTGACATTGTTGTCCTGACAGCAGCTGATACCGAGATCACCGCGCTCGCGCTGGCAAACCGAACACGAATTGGAAAAGACCCAACCGCGCCGAGCCTGCGGTTAGCCAATTACCTTCGCCTAGGCCACAACATGTCGGTCGACCTCTACATTGATGATGTTGTGCGTCACGCAAAACTCGTAATCTGCCGTCTGCTTGGCGGGCGCAGCTACTGGCCTTATGGGGTGGATGAGATCGCCGCCACCTGCCGGGACGCGGGTATCCCCGTCGCATTCTTGCCCGGGGATGACCAGCTTGATGCCGAACTGTCTATGCTCACAACCCTCGACGGTAAAGCCGCCCATCGCCTCTGGCAATATCTCGTGCAGGGAGGTATCACGAATGCCAATGGCTTTCTGGGCTATGCGCAGTCCCTGATCGGCAAAAACTTCGATTGGCACGAACCGGCTCCCCTCCTGCGCGCGGGCCTCTACTGGCCCGGTTCCGGAGAGACCACGCTCGAAGTGGTGCGGGGACACTGGATAGAAGGTGCACCTGTGGCTGCACTCGTGTTCTATCGCGCCTTGATGCAGGCCGCGAACCTGGCACCGGTCGATGCCCTGATTGCCTCCCTGAATGAACGCGGCCTAAACCCCTTACCCGTCCATGCGGCCAGCCTGAAGGACCCGGTTGCCTCCGCAATGGTGGCTGAAACCTTCGATGCAGCCCCGCCAGACATCATCCTGAACGCCACGGGCTTCGCCCTGTCTGTACCTGGTACCACCACAGACCGGGGACCGTTCGCGGACACTGACGCTCCCATTTTGCAGGTGGTCTTCGCCGGATCAGATCTGGAGCGCTGGCAATCGGGCGCAAACGGATTGTCCGCCCGGGACGTCGCCATGAATGTAGCCCTGCCCGAAGTGGACGGACGCATCCTGTCGCGCGCCGTCTCGTTCAAAGGTGCGACAATGCGCGACGACGCAAGCGAAACGGATATCGTCGCCTATGAACCTGTCACTGATCGCATCGACTTCACAGCTGAGCTGGCAGCGGCCTGGGCCAAGTTGCGGAAGACAAAAGTAGCCCACCGGCATGTGGCACTCGTACTTGCCAACTACCCCAATCGTGACGGACGGATTGGCAATGGCGTCGGCCTCGATACCCCCGCCGGAGCCGTCTGCGCTTTGGAAGCTATGGCCAAAGCAGGTTACAAGATTGAGGGTATACCGGCAGACGGAGCCGCGCTGGTCCAGCGCCTGCAAGACGGACCAACAAATGCCGGTGTCGCGGCACGGAGGATAGAGGAAAGTCTGCCGCTCCCAGACTATGAAATTTTCTTTGCCGCGCTGCCTAATGCGGTACGGGCCGCGGTGATCGACCGTTGGGGTTCACCTGAAACCGATCCGATGTTTCTTGCCCGACATACCGATTGTGGCGCCTTCGCAATCCCGGCATTCCGCTGCGGCAACATCGCCGTCGGATTACAGCCCGCCCGCGGCTACAACATCGACCCGACCGCGACCTATCACGATCCGGATTTGGTGCCCCCGCACAACTACTTCGCTTTTTACGCCTGGTTGCGTGAACGCTTCGGGGCGCAGGCCGTTGTACATTTCGGCAAGCACGGCAATCTGGAATGGCTCCCCGGCAAGGCCGTCGCTCTCTCGCGCGATTGTTATCCCGAAGCCACCCTCGGTGCGATGCCCCACCTTTACCCCTTCATCGTGAACGATCCCGGCGAAGGGACTCAGGCCAAGCGGCGCGCCAGCGCCGTGATCATTGACCACCTGACACCGCCACTGGCCCGGGCTGAAACCTATGGTCCGTTGCGCGATCTCGAAGCGCTGGTCGACGAGTATTACGAAGCCGCCAATGTAGACCCAAGACGTCTGACGATTCTGGGTGCCCAGATTGTCGAACTGGTTCGCGAGACCGGGCTCGATCGTGATCTTGGATTTGGTGCGGATGCCGACCTGACGGACGCCGATGCCCTGAACCGGCTTGATGGTTATCTGTGTGAACTCAAGGAAATGCAGATTCGTGACGGGTTGCACATATTTGGACAATCCCCGGATGGCGAGCTACGCACCGGGCTTCTCGTGGCACTGGCACGAATGCCGCGCGGCGATGGCAACGGCCCAAACGCTTCGCTGTTGCGCGCTCTCGCAGCCGATCTTGATCTCAACTTCGATCCTCTCGATTGCGACTTCGCCACCCCATGGACAGGTGCAAGACCGACAGTGCTGTCAGCTTCAACCAACATGCGCACCGCAGGGGATGTGGTCGAGCGGTTGGAAAGCGTTTCCAAGGACCTCGTCACCGGAAGCCTTAAGACTGACGAGAACTGGTCACACACAAGCGCCGTTCTCGCCGAGATCGTAACTTCACTTGGCCCGTCGATTGACGTGTCCGGCGCGGCCGAACTTCGGGGCCTGTTGACGGGTCTCGACGGGCGTTTTGTGGCGCCCGGGCCTTCAGGGGCCCCAACCCGCGGGCGCCCGGATGTTCTGCCAACTGGGCGAAACTTTTATTCGGTCGATACCCGCACCATCCCAACGCCAGCAGCCTGGCATTTGGGGTGGTTGTCAGCCCAACTGCTGATGGAGACACACGCGCAGGAACATGGAGACTGGCCTCAAACTGTCGCTCTATCAGCATGGGGAACCAGCAACATGCGCACGGGCGGTGATGATATTGCCCAGGCCCTCGCCCTGATCGGAGCGCGCCCCACTTGGGATTCAGCCTCCCGGCGCGTAACCGGGTTCGAGGTTCTGCCCGTTTCTGTGCTCGACCGCCCACGGGTTGATGTCACCTTGCGTGTTTCGGGGTTCTTCCGCGATGCCTTCCCTGGCCTCATCGATCTATTCGACAGTGCCGTTACCTCGATTGCCGCCATCGAAGACGAAAGCCCGCGCGACAATCCTCTCGCCGCACGCATTACAACGGAGGCGGCTCAACTCGCAGCCGAAGGCGTTGACCCGGAAGCTGCTCGCCGAACCGCTAGCTATCGGGTGTTCGGATCGCAGCCCGGAGCCTATGGTGCGGGCCTGCAGGCGCTGATCGATGAACAGGGCTGGGACACAACCGCAGATCTGGCCAATGCCTATATCGCCTGGGGCGGCTGGGCTTACGGTGCAGGGACCGGCACCGGTGTCAGTGGGGCCTATGGAGCACCCGCACATCAAACCTTCGCGACGCGACTGTCCGGGGTCGAGGCCGTGCTCCACAATCAGGACAACCGGGAGCATGACCTGCT
>JAPKDV010000133.1 GCA_028822385.1 Alphaproteobacteria bacterium | reverse complement strand
CGCGGCAACCATTCGATTAATCGGGGAGACTTGTTCATAACACCTAAATAGCAGTCACACAGCGCCCCGTCATCTGATCTCGCTAACACGTTTCAATAGAAAATTAGCCTGATGCGTTACACTATCTGCGCGCATACGCGATTATACCGCTCCGTGTCGATAAAACTCTGCACTTCATGGGACGCCGCCGCATCGAAGAACAATGCCGGATCCGCGTCCTAGGAAAACCTGAATCATACGCTCGAGCCCCGCAAAAACGAGGCGCAATAATCAGTCTGCATTGATGTGATCGGTGGGCGTTACTCGCGCGGTGCGTGCTTTGCCAGAATGCGCTGCAGTGTACGGCGGTGCATATTCAGGCGACGGGCTGTTTCGGAGACATTGCGATCGCATTGCTCATACACCCGTTGGATATGCTCCCAGCGCACCCGATCGGCCGACATCGGCCGTTCGGGTGGTGGCGGCATGGATTCACCATCCGAAAGTAACGCTGCTGCTACTTGATCTGCATCGGCAGGTTTGGGCAGGTAATCCAGCGCTCCAGCCTTTACAGCCGCTACCGCAGTGGCGATGTTGCCATAGCCGGTCAACACAATGATGCGCGCATCCGGGCGCGCTTCTCGAAGAGCCTCAACTACTTCGAGCCCGCTGCCATCAACCAGACGCAGATCAATCACCGCGTATTTTGGAGGATTTAGGGCGACGGCGCGCTTACCCTCGGACACTGACTCCGCCACCTCGGTGGCGAAGCCGCGGCGCTCCATCGCCTTGGCCAGCTGGTTACGCAGATTCGCTTCGTCGTCAACAATCAACAGCGACGTCTCACCCGCCACAAGCGGGCCCTGTTCTTCGACCTGAGTCATGAGCTTCGACTAACCTTTCTCACGTGGAACTTCAAACGTATCGCGCTGCCATACAATCACAACCTCCGCGCCCGTCACCCGGCCGGCATCGCGCACATTAGAGAACCTAATCTTGGCACCGGTTCGTTCAAGTAATGTTTGTGCAATAAATATACCCAGCCCGAGATGCCCGCCGCCACGGTTCGAAATATATGGCTCACCCACTCGATCCAGCACGCCGGGCGGAAAGCCACGGCCATCATCCCGCACTTCAACACGCGCCTCGGATTCATCCCAGGACACCTCAACAGACACTACAGTTTGTCCAAACTGAACCGCATTCTGGATCACATTCCCAAGACCATGTAGAAATTCAGGACTGCGTGGCACCACCGGTTCTTCACTGTCATCCAGTGCGGCAACCACAACATCGAGGGCAAGCTCCTCGCTACGGTAACGGGTGGCAGCAGCCGCAACAACATCCGAGAGCAAACCCGTCGCAAACGGGTCGTCCGAGTCAGCCAACTCCGGTGCTCGGCCGATTTCCGCCAGAATATCCCGGCAGCGGTCTGATTCGATCTGCAGAATTGCGACATCGCCCATAAACGGGTTGTCCGCAGGCATTTCCCGCGAGAGTTCCTTGACTGTCACGGCGATGGTCGCCAGCGGGCTACCAAGCTCATGGGCCGCAGCCGCGGCAAGACCGCCCACGGCAGATAATTGTTGTTCACGCGCGAGCGCCAGTTGCGTTGCGGTCAGCGCGTCGGACATGCGACGGCCCTCACCTGCAACGCTGCCGATATACGCGGTCATAAAGAGCGTACCGACCACAACGGCAATCCAAAGCCCACTGATATAGAGCACCGGCAACCGCAGGCCTGGCTCCTCCCACGGCAATGGGAAATGTTTAAACGCCAGGAATGTCGCCGTGACCAAAACAAGGGTACTCAGCACCGCGGTTGCGGAACGGCTCAAAATTGTCGCCGAAACTGTCACTGGCCCCAGAAACAGCAGCGCGAAAGGATTCCCGAGACCGCCGGTCAGGTAAAGCAGTACACCCAGTTGCAGGATGTCGAAGGCGAGATAAGCGGCGGCTTCCAACTCCCCAACGCGGCCCCTGGACGGACGGCGAAACATCATCACCACATTAACCAAAACGGACGCGACAACAGCGGCGAGGGCTGCATCAATCGGCAAGGACCAGCCCAGCCCGAACTGAACAATCAGCAATGCAGCAAGCTGACCAACAATGGCAATCCAGCGAATCCAGACAATTGTCCGCAAACGCACCTGCCGGGTGCGTGCCTGTTGGCCGGCAAGAGCCGACTGCCTCGTTTCAGGCGCGCTGGTTACGCCACCGATCGATTCTTCGCTCTGCGCCATATTGTATTGCGGTCCGGTTCAGTCTTTTTTTTAGAAGCTCCATGTTGCGGACCTCCGCCGTTAAAGTCGAGCATCTGACAAAACATTTTGGCCATGATCAGCGGCGGTTAGGTCGAGAACTTCGCCTTTAGCTCCAGATCGAAACTTCCGTCGATCAGCACGAACATGACATCGCAAGGCTTGTCACTGCGGTTGCTCCATGCGTGGTTGGTGCCGCACTGGATCACCACATCACCTGCCTTCAGCTCAATCTCGCCATCATCAATGATCATGGTGATCTCACCGGAGAGGATCAACGCGTAATCAACCGTTTCCGTGCGATGGCTGGCTGGGTGCGAGCCGCCGCGCCCATAGGTCGAAGCCGGTTCGTTGCCAAGTGCCGCAAAAGCCGCGCGGGCCTCTTCGACTGTCCGGTTGCGAATGTCCTCGCTCTCCGGCGCAAAGTGATTGATCCTAAACACAGTGCCATTGGGCTGAGGCATCTGGCGTCGTGGACCCAGTGTTGTCTCAGGATGCTCCGGGATAACTTGCACCGGGGTCTCGCCCGTCCGCCAAAGATCAGTGGACCAGTCATCCTCGTTCCGCGGATTGATGTGTACAAACGGTGCGGGGCCATCTGACTTCACAACCGCCTTGCCCGTTGCGTCGTGGCCCATCACTACGCGTCGTATGGGTGTCGCCATAATTTTTCTCCCAAAGGTTTGATCAGAATTACCCTACGCCATCCCGCAAGCCCCTTGAAGCTTGGTAGGCAAACGGCGCACAGTCAAAGCTCGGGAAAGGACCTATCGCATGACCTTCACAATCAAAGAAATGCACAGAGATGATTGGACCCAGGTCCGGGCTATCTATGGCGAAGGTCTCGCGACCGGCATGGCAGCCTTTATGACCGCGCCACCGAAATGGGCCTCCTGGAATGCCGGTCACCTGAAGCTAGGCCGCCTTGTCGCCCGATCAGACGACGGCGGAATTCTGGGATTTGTGGCCCTGTCCTCCGTCCCTGATACGTGAGGAGCCGCCGGGGTCGCTGAGGTCAGCGTCTACGTCACGAGCAACGAAATTCGACAGGGCATCGGGTCCGCCCTCCTGAACAGGGCCCTCCCTCTTTCTGAAGGTGGGGGCTACTGGACTCTTCAGGCACAGACTTTTGCCGCCAACACGGCCAGCCGGGCCCTGTTCAATAAAAACGGGTATCGCGAAGTCGGGTCCCGTGAACGCAACGGCCATGTAAATGGGGTCTGGCACGACGTCATCCTGCTCGAACGCCGGAGCAGTCTCGCGGGCGGGCCAGGGTTGCTGACGCGAAGTTGCGGCGCCTGATCCTACTGATTATGTTTCCCGCGATAGAGCTCTGGCTTCCAAGCCTGATGAATTAAGCTAGTGCTTCTTGCCGCTGACCCCGGCGCTATCGAAGCTCGCCATGCCCGTGTGGCAGGCCAGCGCCGCGCGGACAATCTGAATCGCCAACGCCGCGCCTGAGCCTTCTCCCAGCCGCATGGCCAGTGCCAGCAGCGGCACCTGATTGAGTTTCTCACAAACCAGACGGTGCGCCGGCTCTGCCGAAAGATGCCCTATCATACAGTGGTCAATCGCGTGTTCGTCGATGGCGTGCAGCACTGCGGCAGCTGCCGTACAAGTATAGCCGTCGAGCAGCACGGGAACCCCCGCAAGCCGCGCAGCAATGATCGCACCAGCGATGGCCGCGATTTCGTGCCCGCCTACCGCACGAAGAACCTGCAGCGGATCACTCAGCAAATCAGCGTTTATAGCCACCCCGGCCTCCACGGCCGCGACCTTCGCTGCATAGGCACCTCCGGAGACGCCGGTACCCGGCCCAACCCAGTCCTGTGCATTTCCTCCATAGAGCGCATGACAGATCGCCGCAGCAGACGTGGTGTTACCTATACCCATCTCACCGAGCGCGATCAGTTCGACCCCGGCCTCAACCGCCATCATGCCGTAGGCGATGGCCTTGGCGCAGTCATCTATACTCAATGCCGGACCTTCAGTGAAATCTGCCGTCGGGGATTCAAGGGCCATTTCGTAGACGCGCAGGTCCGCATCCGCGAGCTCGGTCAGCTGGTTTACCGCAGCACCGCCGGCAACAAAGTTCTGCACCATCTGCTCGGTGACTTCAGGCGGAAAGGCCGAAACACCTTTCGCAGCAACACCGTGATTGCCCGCAAAGACCGCGATCCGCGCATGAGTGACATTGGGCGGATGACGGCCCTGCCAGGCGGCCACCCATTCGGTGATCTCCTCAAGCCGCCCCAGCGCGCCCGGCGGTTTGGTCAGGACAGCTTCGCGCTCACGGGTTGCCAGTACTGCCTCAACATCTGGCGTGGGAAACTCCGAGATGATTTTACGAATCTCAGAAAAATCCGGCCCCTGGCCGCGTCCAGCGCCATTCGCGCCATTTCTACCTGTGTCACTCATTTGCAGATTCCGTACATTCAATTTCCGAAAGAGGGGCGTTGTCCTATAAGTGAGCCATGGATGCAAACCCGGATACCAGTAAGCTGTCTTTCACTGCGCAAGCTCGGCTGGCCGTTTCATTTCTGACACGCCTGCCGTTGGAACGAATTGACTCTGCACCTGATCAGGACTCAAACGAGAATCAATCAGGCCACATCTCAGGATCAGGGGACATGGCCAATGCCATGTGGCTGTTCCCGCTGGTCGGGTTTGGTATCGGCGGGGTTGGCGCCATTTTGCTGGGCCTTCTTGAATGGATTGGAGTGCCCGCAACTGTCGCTGCCACACTGGCTGTGGGTGCGATGATCTGGCTTACCGGCGCGCTGCATGAAGACGGGCTGGCAGATATCGCCGATGGCTTTGGCGGCGGCAAGGACAAGGCCGGTAAGCTGCGGATCATGCGCGACAGTCGGGTCGGCACCTATGGCATCGTCTCGGTCGTCATCGTCCTGCTTGCCAAGATTGCCGCGCTGGCAGCACTAGCCGAATGGAACATCGGTGCCGCGGCAGTTGCATTAATCGCTGCTGCGACCTGGAGCCGGGCAATGTTTGCACCGATCATGCGCTGGCTGGAACCAGCGCGTGACGATGGATTGGGGGTGAATGCAGGCAACCCCAATGAAGGCACAAGCTGGCTTGGCCTGGCCCTCGCCGCTGCGCTCTCCTTGCTGGTTCTGCTCACCTCCGCCGGTTTCGGCACTATCATCGTTCTTGCCGGAGGTGGGCTCGCCGCTTTCCTTGTTGGCTGGATCGCTCTCAAACAAATTGGCGGCTACACCGGCGACGTCCTCGGCGCAGCCCAACAGGTCGCTGAGGC
>JAPKDV010000132.1 GCA_028822385.1 Alphaproteobacteria bacterium | reverse complement strand
CAGGTGCGGTGGCGCACCTGGTTCTTATGCGCGAGCGGGCTGGGTGCTAATTGCGTTAACCGTTCTTCAAGTCGTTGCCTCTACCTTTTGCAGTAAGGGGAACCCGCCTGGTGGCCCGGAGTGGAACAAAATGTGGTCAAATATTCTTGAGGTTGAATAGCGGAAGGGATTCCTCATCCGCCGACTCTACGAAACAACCCTGCTCCGCTAACCGATTTGCTTTGGCAGTGCCCACTACGTTCACATGCATTGCGGTGGCCTAATAGCAACAACCAACCAGCGGAAGTGACCCTTATCCCGACTGCCGCACCTATGATTCACAGCTATAGGGGTCTCCACTGTAGCGGATCAGGCATAATTCTGGGTGCCCTTTGCGCGGGGAAGCGGGATAAAAGATGCGATGGTTGCTTAGGGATGTATTTGTCGGAATTGGTTCTTCCATCGTTTAGCCTATCTGGTCCAGATGGATGGCATCATTAGCCTAGATGCGGAAGCAAATTAGACGCTGGCTTGGGATGTAGGTTTGCTGTGCTTCTAACGCTGATGTTTTGGTTGTCTTGCCTTATAGGGTTTGACTTTTTCCTAATGAGTCGTAGCCTGTGAGCTAGTTGTTCTTCCACATAACACAGCGCAGTCATGGAATTTCTCAACCAACTTTGGATGCCGTTGGTCGATTTCTGGACCATCACCAGAGATGTTCTTGATAACACGGCGTTTGGCACAAGCTTCGGCAGCATTCTGATCGCGGTGATCGCGTTCGGCTTCATGATGATCGCCCGCGGCCTGTTCGCACGCTTCATCTTAGGGTGGTTGAAACGTGTGGTGAAACGCACGGCTAATCAGATCGACGACCGCATGGTCGAGGCACTGGAAATGCCGTTGCGCTTCGTCCCGGTTGTGCTGGGCTTTTTTATTGCGAGCGAAGTCCTCCAGCTTGAGGGAACATTCGATACGTTGGCATTGCGACTGACGCGTTCTCTAATCGTGTTCACAATGTTCTGGGGGGCCGTGGCGCTAGTTGTACCTATGTCTCTGTTGTTCGGTCAGGCTCGTGAAGTTCTTTCGCCAACGATGTGGGAATGGATTCTCATGGCCGTCAAAACTCTGCTGGGTGTTGTCGGCGCCGCCGCGGTTCTGCAGCTCTGGGGGATCGAAATTGGGCCTTTGGTGGCGGGGCTTGGTCTATTTGGTCTGGCCGCAGCGCTGGCTGCGCAGGATTTGCTCAAGAATCTTCTCTCCGGTGTTCTGATCATTGCAGAGAAGCGTTTCAATCCTGGAGACTGGATTCGAGTTGAAGGAATTGTTGAGGGTACGGTCCAGACCATCGGCCTTCGTTCAACCATGGTACAGCAGTTTGACCATGCGATGGTCCAAGTACCAAATGATAAGCTCGCAGACACGGCGGTGGTCAATTACTCTGGAATGGCTCATCGCCGCATCTACTGGAAAATTGGTGTTCTCTACGACACAACGTCCGACCAGTTGCGCGAAATTCGTGATGGCATCGAGTCGTATATCCACGGAGATGATGCCTTTGCGAACCCCGAGGATGTATCGACTTTCGTGCGGATCGATAGCTTCAAGGACAGCAGTATCGACATCATGGTGTATTGCTTTACCAAGTCCACAGACTGGGGGGAATGGCTGGAGGCCAAGGAACAACTGGCTTACCAGATCAAGGAAATTGTGGAAGGTGCGGGATCCGCATTTGCGTTTCCCAGTCGCTCGCTTTATCTAGAATCTACTCCCGCCGATGCCCCCGAAGTGTTTGCTCCACCCGCGAATGGTTCTGGACCGAAGGTCGATACTTAGTAGTCCGGATTGGCGACGTCCTGGTCCAATGCATCAATATCGGCGGCATCAATCACCCTTTGTGCCATGCGGAAGCTGAATCCCGCACGGGCCATGGCAGCCAAATCGCGATCGCGCCTGTCGGTCCGTTCTTCGCCATTGCGCCAGGGACCGAATCGCCGTCGCCTTGCGTAGTTGCGGGCCGCGACAAGTTCGGCATTATCATGGTTTTCATCTAGCGCACGTAACGCGGCCTCGATATCGTCGGGACCAATACCTTTCATTTTAAGAGACATTGAGATCTTGCGCCGGGACGCCCCCCCGCGGTGCAGGCTGATAGTGCGTGTTTCTGCAAAGGCACGATCATCGATCAGGCGCCGGTTCACCAGATCGGCAACGATTTCGTCGATCCAGATTCGCCCTTCCTGCTGATCTGTGTCATGCAGGCGGGCGGAGTGAATGACCCGTCGCATCAGCACAGATTTCAAGTGTTCCCCCGATGTTGCATAGCGGTCAATATAAAAAAGCGCTGCCTTACGCAGTCGTTCCTGGGTAGCTGGCTTGGGTTTGCGGCGCTCTTTGCCTGATGCGATATCGCTCACTGGTCAGTGCCTTGTTCCACGAACCGCGCGCGCCTAATGTCCCGGCGACGGAGACAAATATGACTGAAGTTGCCGAAAATCAGGGTCCCGGGGTACCGAACGAGGGTATGCAGGGCGTGCCCACGCCAAGCGTGCGGCAGTTCGGTTGTGTTAACTGGCGGGGTCTCTGGACCCTCTATCACCGAGAGGTGAAACGCTTCTTTAAGGTGTTTACGCAAACCCTAGCCGCTCCCGTTGTTACGACATTACTATTCTACACTATCTTTACCGTCGCACTTCAAAACCGCGTTGGCACAGTGGGTAGTGTACCGTTTGCTGAGTTTCTGGCTCCAGGCTTGATCATGATGACCATTCTGCAGAACTCGTTTGCCAATACCGCATCCTCAATGATGACGTCGAAGATTCAGGGTAACATTGTCGATGTGTTGATGCCGCCGATCAGTCCTCTGGAAATGCTCTGCGGTTTTTTGGGTGGTGGTGTGACGCGTGGTTTTATTGTTGGAATTTCAGCCACTGCGGCCATGTCGGTTTTGGTCGATTTCCCGTTTCACAATATAGGCGCCATTTTGTTTTTTTCCCTGACCGCCTCTGTCATGCTCGCTTTGTTGGGAATGGTAGGGGGCATTTGGGCGGAAAAATTTGACCACATGGCTGCGATTACCAACTTCGTGATCGTGCCCATGTCGTTTCTCTCGGGGACGTTTTATTCGATTCATCGCCTGCCTGAACTATGGCAGACTGTCGCCCAATTCAATCCATTCTTCTATGCGATTGACGGGTTTCGTTATGGCTTCATAGGTCAGGGTGATGCGCCGTTCTGGCTGGGTGCGTCGGTCATGATTGGCGTGAACATCCTGCTGTTCCTCTTCGTTCACCAGATGCTGGTGTCCGGCTACAAGCTCAAATCCTGACCCTGTGATGACGCGCCGACCCGATCTGCTTCTCGGTGGCATTCCGGTTGCCCGACGATTTGGACTGGTTAACTGGCTTGGTCTGGCGACATTCTTTCGGCGTGAAATGTCGCGTAATTTCAAGATATGGAAAATTACTCTAGCTGCACCTGCGATCCGGGCTATTCTGTTTGCCAGCGTCTTCGGACTGGCGATCGATCAGGACAGCACGCTGATAGGCAATCTACCCTTCATGGCGTTTCTGATTCCAGGATTGGTCGCAGTCGCTGCGCTGGAGCGCGCCTTTGAATCCTCTGCGTTTTCGATCGTCTACGACAAGGTGGAAGGAATTTTCGGCGACCTTGCTGTTTTGCCACTGACACCCGGGGAACTTGTGCTGGGATTTTCTGCGGCTGCCGTGTCGGGAAGCCTGATTGTCTCTGCTGTCGTCTGGGCGGCATTGCTACCCTTCGGTGGATCTTTGCCGCAAAACCCGCTGGCGATGGTGTTTTTCGTTTCAGTCGGCAGTCTGATGGTTGGATTGTTCAGCCAAATTTCTGGTTTGTGGGCACGGAAGTGGGACTACATCACCTCGGTCCAGACATTCGTCTTTCTGCCGTTTGTCTTCTTTTCAGGTGTGTTCTTCTCGTTGGACGCTTTGCCGGATTTTCTTCTTCCCGTCGCGCGCGCAAATCCCGTTTTCTACATCGTGGATGGTATCCGCTTTTCGCTGACCGGCCAGGCCGAAGTCAGTCCGCTGTTTGGTGCTTTGATCTGCGTAGCTGTTACAGCATTTCTCTGGGGCGTGAGTTATCGACTTTTTTCAGTCGGTTATCGGATGAAGAGCTGATTAGTTACGGCGTTGACTTCCGCAGCATCATTTTCGATAGTCAGAGCCTTTTCGCGGTGCAACAAAGCGCCGTTCATAGACAAGTTGGAGTTAAGCCATGAATGCGGTGATGCCGACATACGGTCACCCAACCGTTTCGTTCGAAAAGGGTGAAGGCGCCTATTTGTTCGACACGGGAGGCCGCCGATACCTCGACTTTGCTGCCGGGATTGCAGTCAATTCGCTTGGGCACAGCCATCCGCATCTCGTTGCGGCGCTGACGGAGCAGGCTGGGCGACTTTGGCACGTTTCGAATTTGTACAACATTCCTGACCAAGTGCGCCTAGCCGAGCGGCTTTGTGGAATGTCATTTGCAGATGCGGTTTTCTTCTGTAATTCGGGTACTGAAGCGATGGAGGGTTCGGTCAAGGCAGCCCGGCGCTATCATGCTGTGAACGGCAACCCAGAAAGATGGCGCTCGATCACACTCGAAAATTCCTTTCATGGGCGCACCTTAGCCATGCTGTCGGCCTCGAAGAACCCCAAGCACTTGGATGGATTTGGTGATCCGGCAGACGGGTTTGATGTTGTGCCAATGCACAACATGGACGCGCTGCGCGATGCGATCACGCCAGAGACTGGTGCTATTCTCGTCGAGCCAATTCAGGGTGAAGGTGGGTTGCGCCCGCTCAAAGACGGCTATCTGAAAGAACTGCGCTCAGCTGCAGACGAGTTCGGTCTGTTGTTGGTGTTCGATGAGGTCCAGACCGGATTTGGACGGACGGGACGGCTTTTCTCCCATGAATGGTCTGGGGTATCTCCTGACATCATGGGCTGTGCAAAAGGTATTGCCGGTGGCTTCCCCTGTGGTGCAATTCTCGCGTCCCAGGCCGTGGCCGATACGATGACAGCGGGGACCCATGGCAGCACCTTCGGGGGTAATCCGCTTGCCATGGCTGTTGCGAATGCAACGCTCGATATCCTGACCGGGAACGGGTTTCTCGAGGCGGTTCAGGAGTCCGGAGCTAAACTGATGGCAGGTTTGAAGGAACTGACTGTCAAATATGACACCGTGCTCGAGGGTGTTAGGGGCAAAGGTTTGATGCTTGGCTTGATTGTTAAAGCTCCTCATACCAATGCTGCATTGGGCGAAGCCGCGCGAGAGCACGACCTACTGACTGTTGTGGCGGGAGAGAATGTTTTACGGATGTTGCCGCCTTTAGTGATTGGTGAAACGGAAATTGCAGAGGCTCTTGCGGCCATGGACAAGGCTTGTGCCTCGCTTGCCAGTGCGGCTCATGACTGAGCTGCACCATTTTCTGGACCTCGATAGCGTTGATGCAGGGACCCTCCGGTCCATGCTGGATCTCAGCGCACGGATGAAGAATGCCGGCGGTAATGAGACCGC